>DATJGX010000001.1:0-13501 GCA_035494435.1 Patescibacteria group bacterium
TGCGCGGGCAACCTGCGATAACGGCACAAGCGACATGTTTGTCGAAAGATCTCGTTTCAGGCAGTCATCATCCGTCAACCCTACCGACGCGACGGTAGGGTTGGTGTGAATGACACGTGGAATCGGAGCGGTGTCAGGTACGCGTACCGGCTTTTTGGCGAGTAGCGTTTGGGCAACGATTCGACCGTGCAGCATTGCGGTCTGAGTCGTGCAACCGCTATCGATGGCAGCACCACCGGCAAATACATGCTGAGCCGTCGTGCGTAGATGATCATCAACATCGACACCGGCGGGAGTGTAGTCGACGTGTGCGTTTTCAAGACCTAAGTCGGTGACAGGTGAACGGTCCAAGAATAGGATTTCGTCGACTTGGACAGCCTTTGTGGTTTCGCCTCTCGTAAAGCTCACGCGAACGCCAAGCCCTTTTGGCTCGACACCAGCAAGCTGAGTTTGTGTCAAAAAGTTGATGCCTAGTGTCTGCGCAAAATGTTTTTCAAACAGTTCACTTACTGAACTATCGAAACTCGGTAGTATGCGCGCTGCACGTTCAGATACGTAGACTTTCGTGCCGAAGGTTGCGAATACTTGAGCGTATTCGAGTGCCTCTGGATCGCTGCCGACAATGAACAGTGTACGCGGAATGCGCTTGGTGTCGAGAATGGTGCGGGGTGTCTGGTAACGAATCGTATCGATACCGTAGACATCGGGCTGTGCGAACTGGGCTCCTGTAGCCACAAAGAAGGTGTCGGCAGTAAGGTGTTTACGATTGACGGTAATTTCATGCGGTGTCAAGAAGTGGGCGATGCCATCGAACGTATCGATACCCGCACGAGTGTAATATTCGCGGTTGTTGGCGCTACCACTTCGTTTGATGGCTTTTTGTTTCCACGCCTGAATGGTAGGGAAGTTATAGCCGAGCATCGAACTTCGGATACCAAACCGTTGGCCGTCACGGGCTTCACCGTACAATGCAGCGGCATGGAGGACGGCTTTTGTTGGTACATCACCGTAGTTTGGCGACTCACCACCAAATACACCTGCTTCGACGAGAGCAACTTTTTTGCCTGCACGTGCGACACTGAGTGCCGCTGTCGAACCTGCTGCACCGCTCCCAATCACGATCAGGTCATAGTCGAATTTTGTCTTTCGTGCCATCCTAGGTTCTCCTTTTTCTAAAGCATTGTGTGATGATGTTTGTATAAATACGCTGCCTCTGGGCTGACAATCGTGAGCGCGCGAGTCGCGATACGGCGAATATCGTCAGAGGTTACCTCTGGTCGGTCAACCAGCCAAAGCTCAACAGCTTTTACGGCGTGCTTTGCGGTATCTTCAGCGAGTCCATGGGCAAGACCGACACTCAGGCAGGCTGCTTCGATACTGTCCGCAAGCCGCTTCGCCTCAAACGCTTCGCTTTGCGCAATCTCATCATGCAGCTTGATAACGACTGATCCGCGGTGCGTCATACCTGTGCTCCCGAGGCAAGCGGTGTCAATACCGTTTCGACGTATACGTAGACGCCGAGAATAATCAGCGCGCTACCGGCGGCAAATTGCAAGAAGCGCTTGTTGCGCTCACGCCAGCGCTGAATACGCGCCAGGCTGCCGCCACCGCTAATGTGCAGCACGATAAGGAAGAGCGGCAATGTCGCCACGACGACGTAGAGCAAAAGACCGACGAGCTGCTGGGGCGGGGCAAGGTGGGTGAGTAGTACGGCCGCAAACAGACTGGTTACGCCGTTGAATACGATCTCCCCTACTACACTGGTCGTGCCGAGGGCAAATGCTTCGGGCGCCATAGACGTTGCACGTGATCGCTTCGTTAGGTAGGTCGCAAGCGGACGTGGAATCCATAAGACCGTACCACTCGTTCGATAGCGGTAGTAAAAGAACCAGACTGCAAGACCGATACCGACCATCAGGCCGCTGAGTATACTCCATAGCAAGATCGGTGTCTCGGGGAATACGTTGGTCAGTATCAACGCGAATAATGAAACACAGAGCGCAGTCATAGTCATGACGCCCAATGTAAAGGCAGCCACCATGCGACTGAGTCGGGTAAGCGATGTTTTCTTACCGAGGGCGTGACCGCTCATGACGGTGACCATACTGACGCTCAACTGAAAGCTCGCCTGGATAATGGCGCTTGCGGTCAGTAGGATAAAAATTTCTGCGAGTGTCATGTCTATTTTTTGTACGTTTCCTCTGTAAATTATACCATAAACGGCATGATTACTAGCAAATAGTGCCAAAAAGTGTAAAAAGGTATTGCTTTTTTATAACAATTATGCTAATATAACTACATAAGCAAATAAAACAAACAGGAACGCAAGTACCATGAAAAACGAAACAACTACCGGCCTAACGGAACTCTTAACTGACGGTTTGGAATTTGGCTGGATGCGCCAACGTACGCACGAAGAACTCTCAAGTTTCATCGATCGCCGCCACGCTGCTTTGCCTGATGACATCGAACTCGCATAACGTCTATGCTATACTAACTCCCAATAGATAACCGGGGAGGATATATGGACGAACAACAGTCTACAGAAGTACGAACGACAACCGCACAGCCAGCAGACGCTAACGTGTCGCGACAGACTGTTGCCACGACCCGTCGTTCTAGTAGTGCAGTTATCGCTCAGCGCGTCGTCTGGTATATCGCAGGACTCATCATCGTATTTCTCGCCTTGCGCGTCGTGTTGCTGCTTCTGGCGGCAAACCAGGGTAACTTCTTCGTAGATTTCGTCTACGCGGTCGGTGGCTTCTTTGCGGCACCATTTGCGGGTATTTTCGGTGCTCCGACATATGGTCAGTTTTACTTCGATACGGCAAGCGTTGTCGCGATCGTGGTGTACGCGCTACTCGCTTGGGGTATCGCAAAAGCGTTCACGCTTGGCGGGGCACGCCAAGTCTAACACTCCCCTTTTAGGGAAAAATAAAACACCTGCCAGGGCACTTAGGCAGGTGTTTTAAGATGGGGGTTAGGATGAGGTGGAGGTGTGGCAGATTACGATTGCATATGCATGTGCATAGCACCGTGAGGTCCGCCGGGTTCGCCTACGACAAAGCGCAGATACATGGCAGGAATACCGTTATCTTTGGCCCACGTACGTAGGTCGCTCATATGGTTTTCCATGTCGTCATGCATGTCTGCACTAGTCTTGTCGTGTGCATGTGAGCGATTTGCTTCGCGCTGCGTATGAATCTCATCGCGCTTCGCGAGTATCTTGTCGGCTTGTGTCTGGGTTAGCGTACCATTCGATACAAGCTTCGACAGCTGCTCTTTGACAGTCGCCTCACGCTCTTGTGCGTGCCTTTGGTGCTGTGCATCAAAGACGGCTTGAACGTCATCTTTATTCAGGTGGAACTTCTCTGCGAGCGCACTGACAAGACCATCTGTCGGATGCTCCGATGACTGGTTTGATTGCGCTGCAACCATTCCAGCTGTCGAGAGGCCGGCAAGGCCAACGGTGCCAGCAATAGTTGCTGCCACAAGGTGTTTATTCATGCACACTCCTTTCTGTTACTATGCTTTGTTGCTGGGCGAGTCACAAAGCGCGGGGGATGGTAACTGCGCTTCATGACACGATGCTATAGTAAATCGATAGTCTGAGAAAGCGCTGAAATACCAGCCGTAGTATACTAAGACGGCTAACTATTACGACAAACACGACATGATTCAACATATTATCTACAAATTTCTCCATCACCGCCATTTTTGGCGGTATGCAACGTTTTCAGAAATCGCCGAGCTCTATGCGTCGAGATTGATGCGCATTTTCGCCTTACGACTGGTTGCGGTATTTACGACCGTGTATATTTACCAGATAACCGGCGACGTGCCATTTGTCATCGCGTTTTGGGCGCTGTACTATCTGGCGAAAGTCGCGTTCTCGTACCCGTCGGCGCGTATCGTATCACGGTGGGGGCCAAAACACGGCACCTTGGTGAGCAGTGTCGTGTCGGCGCTTGCTATGGCTGCACTGCCGTTTGCCGCCAATCCGGTATATGGATACGCTGCACTGCTCGTGTGGGCGGGGTTACAGGCATTTTCGTCGACACTGTATGACCTGTCGTATCTGGTCGAATTTTCAAAAGTGAAACACGTCAATCATACCGGCAAAGAGCTCGGGTACATGAATATAGTCGAGAAAGTTGCAACGGGCTTTAGTCCTGCCGCTGGTGGATTGCTAGCGTTTTTTGCCGGGCCGGAAGCGGTCATGTTCGTATCGGCGAGTTTGTTTTTGCTCTCGGCCATTCCATTGCTACTCACGCCTGAGCCAGTGCCGACACGACATCAGTTATCACTGCGCCAGTTTCCGTGGCGCTCGACGTGGCGATCATTCGTCGCAGAAGCTGCCGTCGGCGTCGATGTATATACGACGAGTATTACGTGGTCACTCTTTTTGGTGGTCGCTATTTTCACGTCGGGGACAGATGCCGTGTATGCCGAAGTCGGTGCGGTCGCATCGGTCACGATGATCGTGGCTATCATCATGTCGTATACATTCGGCTATCTTATCGATAATCGTCGAGGCGGCGCATTGCTACGCTTTGGCGTATTCTCGAATAGCATCGTGCATGTGTTGCGCCCGTTTGTCGGCACGCCGATAGGTGTGGTTTTGCTCAATATCCTGAACGAAATGTCGACAAGCAGCTATGGCATGGCATTTACGCGAGGCATGTTCGATATGGCCGATCGGAGCCGGCGCATCGAGTATATGTTTATTATAGAACTCGCTGTGAATGCCGGCGCGTGTATTATGGGGGCACTATTCTACGTTCTCGCGCTTTACGTCGGTACGCATAACCTGTTCTATGCCGGCTTCTTTATTCCGGCTATACTGACGCTGCTTATTGCGACACCTCGGTTTATCTTGTATCGAAAGTAGTGACGCAGCCTTACCACGAAAATACACTCACGTACTGTGAGTGTATTTTCGTGGTAGCACCAGGTAGGATCGAACTACCGACCTCAGGCTTATGAGTCCTGCGCTCTAACCGGCTGAGCTATGGTGCCATACTGCTCGAAGAAGCAAACACAATTGTAACAGAGAGCAATAAAGATTTCTAGCCCTGGAAGGTATGGCTATTCGTTTACGGCCGAGTCGTTCGTCGCATTGGACGAGGCGAGCGTATCACGAAGTGTCGCAGCGTAGGTCTGCACGCTGCTCTCGAACGTTTTATTAGCATCTGAAATGGCTAGTCGTCGTGTTTCGCTGATGGCCTGTATATCAGCGACGACTTGATTTGGATTGCGCGCAGCTTGCAGTTTATCGCGCGCTGCCTTGATACTCGCCTTAAGCGCAGTTGCTGCACCTTCGGTGCCACAGTTTGTCGTCGCGGTGTTAAATGCGGTCTGCACACCACTTTGATAGACCTGGAGCGCCTGTGATAGCGCGGTCTGCTGGCCAGATAATATATCAGCGAGGTTCGTCTGATAGGTCTGTCTGGCTGCATCGACCGCCTCGGCGCGTGTCGTCTCGGCTTTTTGCACGTCTTCTTGGAACGTTGTGATTGCCTGCAGCTGCGCGTCACTCCACTTTCGGACGTCCTGTAATTGGGCAATCTTTTCCTCGAAGCGTTGTTCTGCGGCACTACGTGCGGTTGCGACAGCTTCATCACGGGTCGCTTGGGCGGCGCTGAGCTTGCTGATTCGCGCCGTACTCGTTGAGTCTTGAGCGGCAATTTTTGCCTGCAATGCGGTCTGGTTGGTGCTGCCAAGCATGGTTACTTTTTCGCAGAAGGTTGTCGGAACCGTAGCCGGCACGGCATGCACATTTACCGTCGGTGCGCTAAGCACGACAAGCGCAGCGCTCACGAGAAATAGGGTAGATTTAAAAGGTTGTTTCATCGATGGTATCTCCTATGGTTCCGGCTTCGTTGCTTGCATCGGCCGCAGTGGTACTGTCGTCGGTACTCAGTGTGTCGGCCTCGCTTTTGGCGGCAGACGTGTAGATTGAGGTAGCGTCATCGATGGCCTTTTTTTCAGGACTGATAGCAGGCGCGGACGATTGCGGCTTGTTTGCGTTGTCAGCAGTTGATCGAGCAGGCAAGAATAAACTCATTAAACCGTAGGTCAGTGCTCCGACCAGCACGACGCCAATCAATACTAAGACGATATAGAGTGGTTTTCGAGACTTTTTCACGGTAGTCGAGAAGGCAGAGGGAGGCGTGCTCGGTGTTGCGAGTGGCTTGGTGGGCTGCTCGGTTTCTCGTGAGCTAAGCGCCTCTCGTTTGGGCTCCGAGTCTACACTGTGCGCATCGCTCTGTTCGGTATCGTTCATAGCTATGTCGTTTCCATTCTGCTTATGCTTACTGCAGCTAGTATCTCACGAGAAACCCTAAAAGTGTAGAGGGTACAGGCTAGTGTGTGCGCAGCATTTTGTAGAGTACGTGAATATAGGCTTGCAGTTCATCGCGGCTGATATTGTCTTCGTTATACAGCTCGTCGCGCAGGCGCTGGCGGAGTCCATGCTCGATTTCTTCAACCGTTTCAACATATGAGGGCGTAATGGTAACAAGTTTGATGCGACTATCGCCTTTGTGGGTCAGTTTTTTAATGATTCCTTTTGATTCCAGTGGGGCAATCGTGTTGGTGATGTAGGGCTGGGTGGTATCGAGTGCTTTCGCAAGATCAGATAGGCGAACGCCGACCGTACCACTATCGTATATAAATCCGAGTGTGAACCACTGCATAGGCGTCAGACCATAGGCAAGTAAGAAGTCGGTAACGACACGGTTAATGAGTCTGTGGGCAGCAGCTTGAGCAACGCCCGACTGGTAGGTCGTGATCTGGGAAATATCTTTTTGCGAAAAATCAGTTGACATAGCTTTCATAGTTATAATACTATAGCATATAGTTAACTTTGTAAAGTAAAGTATTTACCGAACAAGTTAACGACGAGTAACTTATTTAATTAACAAGGAGGATTCTATGGAATCTCAAGGAAAAACTGCGGCAATTGTCACGCTTATAGTCGGCCTATTGGTCGGTGGTGCTATCGGCTGGGCTGTCGCACATAATACCGATTCGACTGATATGATGTCGATGAATGATAGTATGAGCGTCTCGGAAGATAATCCAAACGCTGCAACGAAAGCAGCTGACCTACGAGCAAACCTCGTCGATATGGGTGTTGAGCACATGGACCTAACATACGCTGCTGTCGCATCAACCTTGCAGGGTACCAAGAGTGCACAAGCTGATGGTGCTGCGCTCTATAAGAATGGTACAGATATTGGCGCTGCGGTTGGTAGCGTATATGGTAAAGACGCTGAAACGACATTTAATAAAGTGTGGAAGCTCCACCTTGACCAGTTCGTGGCATACGCAACAGCTGCGAGCAAGAACGATGAAGCCGGTAAGAAAATGGCACTCAACACTATCGACAGTCAATACACTAAGCCGCTTGCAGCATACCTAGCAAAGGCAAACCCGAACCTACCCGAGGGTACACTGTACAAAGGTTTGAAAGCGCATGTCGACATGACAGCGGTGATGATAGACGATGAGGCCAAGGGCGATTACATGGCTGCAGATAAGTTGCGCGATGAAGGTGCAGACCACTTACGCGATCTATTTTCTACGCTTGCTGAAGGAATCGTCAAACAATTTCCAGACAAATTCTAAGTTGGCTGAAATAACGAGATAAAAGGATGCAAAGATGAGGTAGACTAAAGACACTAGTCTACCTCATTGCATACATGAAAGGAATCGGCATGAAACGAAATACACCCCTCATCATCATTGCAGCTGTTATCGTACTGGGTGTAGCGGCCACAGTCGCCTACTCTATCGCTTCGCGGCAGCCATCGGTAAATAGCGAGCACCAACATGCTGCCTCGGATGGTTCGTCGACAGGTGATAAAAATGCTGAGCCAGCCGTCAAGACGAACATGGTTACGATCAGCAATTTTGATTACGGACCTCAGACGATTACCGTCAAGAAAGGAACGACAGTCACTTGGACCAACCAAGATGGCGTGAAGCATAACGTGGTTGGCGATACACTCTCCACGCTCAACGGTCCTCTCCTTGCAAAGGGCGAATCGTATAGTTATACCTTCGATACGGTTGGAACGTTTTCATACCACTGTGCACCCCACCCCTATATGAAAGGAACGGTCGTCGTTACCGACTAAACTCATATGAAATTACGTGTTCGATTGTTTGATGGTACGGTTACGGCCGCTCAGTTATCTATTGGCGTATTGTGGGCAATACTGCTCGTAGGAGTATTCTTTCTCTGGTCTGTGCGTGGCATTGACCTACTGACGACTGGAGTAAGCAGCTTTTTCTTAGCTGTCGCGCAACTATTTGGTCTACTCGCGACGTTTTTTGCGTTGACACAGTTTATGCTCATGGGTAGAATCTGGTGGATAGAGCGGGCCTTTGGTCTTGATCGACTTGCAAGCTTTCATCGCTTCAACGGGTATGCAGCCATTATACTGATTTTGCTGCACCCGGTATTGCTCACACTACACCATACGCTCGAAGACGGAACTTCTTTCAGTGAAGCCTACCTCAGCATTTTTGGCGAGCATCCCTATACGGTTCTTGCGTTAATCGCTGAGATATTATTTGTGCTTGTCGTTATCAGTTCTGTATATATTGCACGAAAACATCTCAGTTTCGAAACATGGTATTGGGTGCACCTTATGGTGTATGTTGCGATTATTCTCGCTGCATTCCATCAATTTGCCAATGGCGGAAGTCTGGTTGGGTCACCGATTGCATCGGCATTCTGGCTGGGGTTATACGCGTTCGTTGCGCTTAATTTGATCATTTGGCGATTTTTCTTGCCGGTCTATCGACTCTTGAAATATGATTTTCGCATCGTGAAAGTACAAGCCGAAACCCCGACGGTTACGAGTGTCTATATCAAAGCACGGGGATTATCGCGACTCGTCATCCTTCCGGGGCAATTTGTGCTGGTGCGCATTTTGGCGCACGGCTTTTGGTCGCAGGAGCATCCGTTTACAATATCGTGGATTCCGAAAGATAATCAGCTACGACTAACGATTCGTGCAGTGGGTGATTATACGCAGGCAATTAGGCAACTTCAGCCAGGAGCTCGCGTGCTGGTCTCGGGCCCCTTTGGAAGATTTACGCGTGACGTTCTTGGGGGCGACAAACAACTGTTGATCGCGGGCGGAATCGGCATTACGCCTATTCGATCACTTGTTGAGCAGGCCTCCCAGGACGGGCTGGATACAGTTGTGCTCTATGCCAATAACCGTACATCCGATGTACCCCTGAAGGCAGAGCTCGATCAGCTGGCTGCGACCACAGACACCTTGCAGGTCCATTACATATATAGCGATGAAACCGCGCAAAAGCGAATTGCTACAGGCAGGATTGACGGTGAATATATCAGCAGAACGGTAGCGGACTTTCTCTCGCGAGATGTCTACATATGCGGGCCGCCACCCATGATGGCGGCTATCGTCGATGCGCTTAAGCAGCGCGGTTTAGCCGAGGAGCAAATACACTATGAAGTCTTTGCGCTCCACCCGTAAGAGAGTATACTAAGCTGTAACACCGCGACACACACTGACTCGATTTTTTTTGGAGTAAAGCGTCCCTCCGGGAGTTCATCTATCGTCTACGGATTCGTTGCTAGAAACGGGCCACGAATACGGGCGAACAATTCGAAAATCGTTTCTTCAACTAATATATTTGGAGATTTTTCGATGAATGATGAGCAATTCTTACACGAACGCATACAGGTACTCTGTACATTCGGCAGCGGCCTGAACCCGTGCGTACCGCGGCGAATCCGCCGAGAAAGCGGCAGGGAAATCGAGATAACTGAAATCGGGCTACGACATCCGACTACCAGGGGCCGTCGCATGGTTCATATGTTCGACGTGACAGACGGGCAGGCGGATTACCGGCTCGAATTCGACAGTGAACGGCTGGTCTGGCACTTAACGATGGAGGGCGATAGGGTATGAAAAAACGTCATGACTCCCCTGCTTTCTTTGAGCAACTGAATACCGCTGCGCCAAGCGTCATGCATATCGATTTGAACTCATGCTTCGCGACGGTTGAGCAACAAGCCCGACCGCGTTTACGTGGTCGGCCGGTCGCCATTATTAATCGCCGGACTGAACATACGATGATCATTACGGCTAGCTACGAGGCAAAAGCGATGGGCGTGAAACTTGGTATGCGGGTGCGTGATGCGAAAAAGCTGTGTCCTGATTTGATATGGCTCGAAAGTGATCCGCCGAAATACCGCTATGTGTACCACAAGTTGCTTGCGATCATGAATGATTATTCGGCGCACGTCCGCATGAAAAGTATCGATGAGGGGGTGATTGATTTTAGCGAAACAACTGAAGCGACACGCTCGCGTGGCCTAGTAGACATAGGCAGGGAAATCAAACAGCGCCTGCGCGATGAAGTGGGTGTCGCTATGCGCTGCAATGTCGGTATCAGTACCAACCGCTTTCTCGCCAAAACAGCCGCCAGCCTACATAAGCCTGACGGGCTCGATGTCATTACGCACGAAAATCTACGCACCATATTTGCCGGACTGGATCTTGAGGATCTGACCGGCATCGCACACCGTAATCGTCAGCGGCTTGAGCAGGTCGGCATTTACACGCCACTTGAATTTCTCGATGCAGACGAAGAAGTCTTGCGGCGAATCGTCTTTAAAAGCATCGACGGCACGGCGTGGCACCAGCGGCTGCGAGGCTGGGAGGTCGATAAGCGTGACTTCCCTCTTCGTACGGCGGGGCGACAGTTTGTGCTCGATGGCTATGCACTGAAGCCCGAAGAGGTTCTCAAGCGACTTCATCATCTTGCCGAGGCGGTCGGTCGCAAAATCCGTTCGCAAGGCTTGGTTGCGCGCGGCGTTCAGGTACACGCTCGAAGCTACGCGCACGAGGGACGGGGCTGGTATGGAAAGTATTGGCATACCAGGCATATGGCGGCCGCACCGTTCTTTAGCGATCAAGCGATTTATGAGATTGCTCGTCAGCTTTTCGAGCAAGCTCCGTATCCGCTCAAAGAGATCGGTATTACCTGCTATGAGCTAGCGCCTCCGGACGACAGTCAGCTGCATTTGTTTGGCGACGAGCTCGCGCAGCAACGGGCTATCACGACGGCGGTCGATACAATCAACTCGACCTGGGGCGAGCGTACCATCCACTCGGCCGATACGCTCGGCACAGACATGGTAAAAGTGAAAATACCCTTTGGTTCCACACGCTATTTATAGGTGTATACTAAACGGTATGAATAAACGAACAATTATGTATGGCGCGGTCGGCGGCATGATGGTTGGCGGTGTCGTGCCGTTTTTGTGGGGCGATTATAATAGTTTCGATCTGACGAACGTGCTCACGACCACGGTCGGCGGCTTTCTGGGTATCTGGCTGGCGGCCTGGGCAAGTAAGTACGTAGATTTTTAGCAGATGAATTATATCGTAGCGGTATCAGGCGGCGTCGATTCGGTGGTGTTGCTCGATCTGCTTTCGCGTAGCGAACATCGGTTAGTGGTGGCCCACGTGGATCACGGTATACGAAAAGAGTCTGGCGACGACGCTGCATTCGTCGAGGCTTTAGCTAAGCAGTATGGACTTGGCTTCATAAAAACACAGCTCGCACTCGGCCCGCACGCCAGTGAGGAACAGGCGCGAACCGGTCGCTACGATTTTTTGTATGAGGCTGCGAAGACATACAAGGCTGACATTGCAACGGCCCATCATCGCGACGACATGATAGGCTCAATTGCCATAAATTGTCTCCGTGGTACAGGCTGGCGCGGCCTTGCTGTCATGAACCGCGCACATATTGTCCGGCCGCTGCTTTCGTGGCCAAAGAAGAAAATCTACGACTATGCCCTGGCTCACCGGTTGGAATGGGTCGAGGATGCCACGAATCGCGACGCGAAGTATTTGCGCAATACCCTCAGGGCTTCCATACTGCAGCTCGAGCCAGATTCGACGAACGCCGTCGTGCAGCTTCGCCAGCGTCAACTTCAGCTCGCGCACGATATCGACCGGGAAGTGTCGCGACTCGAAGTGCGGTTCGGCGACAGGCGTCATCCGTACACGGTGATAGCGGGGGACGTTGCAATCGAGCTGTTACGGCGGCATGTCGAGGTTGCAGCCGCGTACCGTCCTTCAATCGATCAAGCTGAACGCTTACTGCTGGCAATCAAGACGACGAAACCGAACACTCGAGTCGATATTGCGCACGGAATCTATGCACGATTTCACGGCGATACATTTGTTGTCGAGACCTCCTGATAAGTGGTAGAATAGAAACAATAGATTATGAACGAATAGACAGAAGGGACTTGATATTCTATGGCGAAAACAGGCAAGAAAGGTCCGAGCGGGCCGGGCGGTATGAGCAACAACGTGCGTGCGATCATTTTTTGGGTTGTCCTGACGCTTGGTATCACGATTTTTTGGGTATTCGGTACCGCACATAAACAACTCCAGTCGATTCCGATCAGTGAAGTTATTTCGCGCGCCAACAGCGGTGAAATCACCAAAGTCGAAGGTCAGGGTGGTAACCTTACGATTACTGAAAAGGGTAAAAGTGATCCGACACAAAAGTCATACATCGACGGCGGCATCACGACGCTGCTCCGCGACGACAGCTTGAGCGACAAGGCAAAACAGCAAGTATTGAGCGATCAGCCAGCATCACAAACAGGCGATACAATCTGGAATCTTGCGATCATTCTCTTGCCTATTTTGGTTATCGGCGGCTTGTTCCTGTACATGATGCGTCAAGCACAGGGCCAGAATAATCAAGCTATGGGATTCGGAAAGTCAAAGGCAAAACTTTACGGACTCGATAAAGAAAAAGTTGTGTTCGATGATATTGCCGGCAACGAAAGCGCCAAGCAAGATCTCGAAGAAGTCGTTGACTTCTTGAAACACCCGAAAAAATACCAAAATCTTGGCGCAAAGATACCAAAGGGTGTGCTGCTTGTCGGTAGTCCGGGAACTGGTAAGACGATGCTTGCTCGCGCCGTTGCGGGTGAAGCTGATGTTCCATTCTTCTCAATCTCTGGATCAGAGTTCGTCGAAATGTTCGTCGGTGTCGGTGCAAGCCGTGTGCGCGACTTGTTCCAAAAAGCCAAGAAAAATGCACCATGTATTATCTTTATCGACGAAATCGATGCCGTCGGTCGTCGACGCGGTAGCGGTATGGGTGGTGGCCACGACGAGCGTGAGCAAACCCTGAACCAGATCTTGGTTGAGATGGACGGATTCGAGACCGATACGAATGTCATCGTGCTCGCTGCGACGAACCGTGCGGACGTGCTCGACCCTGCCCTGCTTCGACCTGGCCGATTCGACCGTCGTACCAACATTACGCTGCCTGAACGTGCTGATCGTGAAGAGATTTTGAAAGTTCACTTCAAGAAAAAGCCAGTCGAAGAAGACGTCGATCTTGATAAGCTGGCTGCAAAAACTGCCGGTTCAAGCGGTGCAGATCTTGCTAACATCGCGAACGAGGCAGCTAT
>DATJGX010000002.1:0-6656 GCA_035494435.1 Patescibacteria group bacterium
ATGCACCCGTGGTTCTCGCAGTACTATATTCGTCGCGTCCGTATCAGCGCACATGACCCGCTTTACCGGTTCGCCAAGGCACAGGGCGTGCCCGTACATCCAGAAGTCAGCAGCTCGGCCGAAACCGCCACGACGTTCGTACTCGAGTTTCCCGTTAAAGCACCCGATGGCGCAATTACGGCCGACGAGGTTTCTGCGCTTGAGCTGCTCGAAGAGTGGAAACGCCTCAAGGTGCACTTCACGGAGCACAACCCGTCCGTCACGATTTACGTCGGCGACGACGAGTGGCTTGACGTCGCAAACTTCGTCTATCGCAACTGGGATATTGTCGGCGGCCTGTCATTCCTGCCTCGCACCAATCATGTCTACGAACTCGCGCCGTATGAAACGATTAGCAAAGCCGAATACGAACAACGCGTGTTGACTCTCGGCGAACTTGATTTCAGCCAGCTCGGCGAATACGAAACCAGCGATCAGACGACCGGTGCCAAGGAACTTGCCTGCGTCGCTGGCGCCTGTATGACCTAGTCACAGTAATGAATAAAAGGAGAATATCATGTTTAACAAATCAAATCATAGCGTACTAACCATCTTTATCGCACTTGCAGTCATACTCGGCGGCGGCATATGGGCGTATACCAGTTACGGTGGCTCGACCACCCCTAGCCAAGCCACAGTCGCCAGTGCACGGCCGCAATCACGTACCCGCACCGAAATTAGCTACACTGCCAAACCCAATCTGACGTCACTTGCCCAGCTTAAAACCGAAGCCGACGACGTGGTTATAAAAGACAGTCAGTACGGCAACTACGTCGATTCGATCGAAAGCCACAAAGGCGGCAGCGAAGGTGGCAAATACTGGAGCTTTTATATAAACGGCAAACTCGCGACAGCTGGCGCCGATAGTTATACCCAAAAAGGAGGCGAGAAAATCGTATGGAAATTCCAAAAACTCTAGGCTCACGCCAGACGACACTGTTTATCGTGACGGTCGTACTGCTCGGTATTGGCTGGCGGCTCGTGCCTCACCTGCCGAACGTTGCCCCGATCGGTGCTATCGCGCTGATCACAGGCTCTGTACTCGGCTGGCGACGCTCACTAGGATTGACCCTTACTATATTGGCCATCACCGATCTTGTTATCGGTGTGTATCCTGGCATGGCGTGGACATGGCTAGGCTTTAGTCTCATTGCCGGACTCGGATTACTAACCCGCTCGCTGTCGACGATGAGGCGGATTCCACTCGGAGCAGCTGGCGCAAGCCTCGTATTCTTCCTGGTATCGAATTTCGGCACTTGGGTAGCGAGTGGTATGTATGCACATACCGTTGCAGGCCTAATCGAATGCTACGTCCGTGCACTGCCGTTTTATCCTGCTACGTTGCTATCTGATCTAGCATTCGGTTCGCTGCTGCTAGGCCTCTATGCGGCACTTGAATCATCTATGCAAACCCCTCGCGAATACAATCGTGCAAAAATAGTACAAATATCACACCTTTCCTAGCATGCGTATCGCATACTACACGCATGAGTTCAGCGACCATCTCTCGTAAACGTGCCGGCAGGGGCTTCGCATATTATGCCGGCGACAAACGAATTACCGATTCCGAGACGCTTGCGTATATCGACTCACTTGTCATACCGCCAGCATGGACGAATGTCGAAATTGCGACAAACAAACGCGCCAAAGTGCAAGCAAGCGGCATCGATGCTGCCGGACGTAAGCAAGCCATCTATCACCCGTCGTTTCGACGCGCCCGCGAAACGCAGAAATTTGAACGGATTTTGCAGTTCGGCAAAGCGCTCCCAAAACTTCGTCGACAGGTAGAGCGCGACCTGTCTCGGCGACGCTGGCACCCCGACAAGGTCAATGCGCTCATCGTCAAACTTATGGACGAAACATATTTTCGTATCGGCAACGAGACGTACGCCAAGGCACACGAGACCTACGGTATTACTACAATGCGCAGCAAACACCTCGACATCACGACAAGCTCCGTTACGTTCGACTTTACCGGTAAAAGCGGCAAGCAGCATCACAAAACGATTTCTGATCGACGCGTCGCGCGCCTCGTTAAGCAACTCGACGATATGCCAGGGTACGAGCTATTCCGCTATATCGATGCCGACAACCAACAACGTCAGGTTCGCAGCAGCGATGTCAATGAATACATCAAGCGCCACATGGGTGACGATTTCAGCGCAAAAGATTTTCGGACATGGGGCGGCACGCTGTTAGCGTCGATGCTTCTGACGCAGAATCCGCGCGGAACAACCGAAGCCGAGCGCAAAAAACACGTGACCAGCTGTATCAAGTCGGTAGCTAAAGAACTCGGCAATACGCCGGCTGTGACCCGCTCATCATACGTCGACCCACGCATTATCGATCGCTATATGAAAGGCAATTCGCTATCTGAAGTTGCCGAGACCCTGCGTACTATGCGTCCACGCGCCTTCGTCTCAAACGAAGAGCGCTGTTTGCTCGCACAACTTAACGAAACCTAGCGCATTGCTCATAGCCCAAGCTGCACCGATACCGGCATTGTGATGCATATCATTGACTGCAGCTACGGCTGTTCTCACAATCATAGGTAGAAAGGAGGAGCTCGAGATGGACAGCACAACGCAATCGCGATATGCGAGCGTACTCACCGTTCTCGTAGGGGCATGGGTTATGTTAGTACCTGCTTTTACAGAGGTGTCGGGTAACGCGCTCGCCAACATCTTGATCGTTGGTGGTGTTATAGCACTTGCCGGAATCGTGCAGCTAGTTTGGGAAAATGCAATCCCTAGCTGGGTCAACGGCGCAGCCGCAGTTTGGTTACTGCTCAGCGCGTTTACCTTCGACGTCAGCAATACTGTAGCCTGGAATATGATTATCGCTGCAATCGTCGCTTTTGGACTAGCCCTATGGGACGGCGTCGAAGTGAACGAATCATATCGGATTCATCACCAACAAACTTCTTAAAATAAACACTGTCACTTCTCTTGCGGACTCTTTGGAGGGGAGTCCGCTTTTTATATCGTTACGGGTTTTGCTATTTCATCAATACTTCAGTGACAAGCAGGAAGATACCCGAGAGAATCATGAGCGCGAGCACGATGCCGGCGAAAATAACCGCACCCTTGCTGACGCTATCCATGCTGACATTGTAGCCACTGGCTTTCACTGCTGACTTGACGCGTGAAAGAATCGGCACGGTGTTGATCGAGTACGAGTACGCCTCTTCAAGTCCGTTGCCGGTAAATTTCCATTCTTTACCAAACTGGTATTCATACTGCGTACCTTTTTGGAATTCTGCTTTCATGGCTGCACCAAGTTGTGGCACACCTGCGCTCCAGACCACCTCGTGCATTTCACTTTGCACGGTTGCGCTGCGCTTCTGGCTATCGAGCGAGACGATAACGCGGTAGAGTTTTTTCACGCCACGCTTGTCAGTACGACCCAAAAGTCAGTGTTCGCCAGATCGAAATCGACATAGATTTGATTTTTCTCAGGGTTGGTCGACGTCGTGAACACACCGAGGTCTTTGAGTTGTTCTTTGATGTTTGCTTCTACGGTAGATAAATTTTGATTCATCCTACCAGTATACCTGAGGCTGAGGCAGGCTTCTAGGCGAAGCTACTTGTTGCCGCCGAGATACTTGCCGGCGATACTCAGTGCGAACGACGGTAAGATTATAAATACCGTACCAAAGAGCAGGCGTATCAGGACCTCGCTGAGTGGTGAGTCTTTCTGATCCGGGCCAGACGCCGTCAGGACTACCAGAATGCCTATGATTCCGAAGGCGATCGAGGCAATGATAAATACTTTCGTGGCAATCTTTTGCATGGGCTTAGTATATCACCTTGCAAAAATGAGTGCGACGCTCAGCAGTATGGCTGCGAGACCAAGTAACAAAGCCTGCGCACCAGCAAGCGAACGCTTGTTTACGGCTACGACGGCATAGTTTACCGCGCTATGAATCATCACCGTCACTATCACCAACCATGGCGAGACTACAAGCAGCAAGCTAAACGCCAGATGCAAGCCCGATGCCGACACACGCTCGAGCGCACCCCAGAGTGCGGCCGAGTCATCTAGCGTCTTATCCATGCCGAGCTTTTCAAGCATCGCTTTTGCCTCAAGTGCTTTGGCGTCGGTTCGACGTTTGAGTGCCGCGAGCGCAAATGCCTGCACGAGTGCATATACAATTTCGACTGCCGCCCACCCGACACCGATTAGAAAAGCATGCTCAAAATTCAGCCCAATCAGAAGTAGTAGCACCAATCGCACGCCTTCTTCGGTCGGACCAGACAGGCCGACAATGTACTTATTGCGTACCAGCATATCGCTCGTGAGCTTATTTATAATCAATATAAACGGCATTCGCAGCAGCAATGCCACCCACCACCCAAGCGCACCAAGCAATACATAGCCGAGGCTTAGCTCAATGTTTAGACCATAGCCCAAAAGCAGAAATGGTACGATCGCGAGAATGTATAGCGGCATTGATAAATACAAATTTTTTCGTGAGCTGTCTGATGATGTTTTCATACCATGATTATCTCATAACTGTCAGTGACACACCGAGCCCGAGACACTGGAATCAGTTATTGACTATGCCAATAAGTGCGGCTACCTACTCACGTACTTCTAGTGGCTTACCTGATACGATGCAATATGCAACTGCACGCTCGAACAGCTCGCTCTGCATCACCCTAAGCAGCTGGCCCGATGGTTCAAGGTTCGGATCTACAATACCGTGAAATTCTGCGCCAGGAACTATGAGTCCCGGCACGTCAAAGGTTCCAAAGCGACCATCTTTAGCCTGAAGGTATTTAATGGTATTAACTGGATCCATTTCATTATGAGTATTATAGGTCGAGGACAAGAGGTGCCAGCCTTCACCAGATCTTTCCCATCCAGATGCAGTATTGCTACGTTCTCCATCGACTGGTGTCCATATTGGGACAGTCGGAACTTTCCGGTCGAGAAGAATCTGTACAACTTCTTTTCCGAGAGTCAACATCCGAGTTGGTGCTTGACGCTCAAAACGCGCAGCCTCTTCTGCTTGCGCTGCTTCAGCTTCTGCGGCACGCGCCGCCTCTGCTTGCTCAGCTGTGACAACCTCTGTCATTTCAGGTATTCTTGCCTCGATCCTTCGTACGACTGACATATACATCCTCTCACTCACATGGTCTTGTTACATATTTTTGCATAATTTTCTAATAAATGTCAATGCTCGCCCCTGCACAGCGGAGTCCGACTGGACTCGACGCCGTGCAGGGGCTCGGTGATGACTGAATCTGGCGTGTCGACACTCATGACAATGGCTCGCAAAAGCTGACTGTCACCAAAACGCCAACGGTGTAGGGGCCTTGGTGGAGCGGCTCATTACTGCCGGAGTATTCACGTATCACACCTCGGCCATCCACCTTCAGTTCGACGGTTATACTTTTGACGCGATCAGCCGGTATCTCAAGCACGTCAATCAGCGCACTCACTACACCGCTCGCGCGGATTGTCTGATCGACATAGTCCTGCTCGATGGCGTAGTTGCCGATTTGGTCCGTGACCGTGTATTCGTAGTCGTACCTGCCAGCCACGTACGTAACAGTCTCGCCCCTCCGAAAGCGGGCAACAGTATCCATACGCACCGCTTCGACAAGACGACGCACGATGAGCTGACGTGCATTCATGAAGCGCACCGCCCAATCGGCCGGAACCACGCGTTGCGCCTGAGTATCGGCGCGTGCAGCGCGATCGTCATCACTGAAAAGTACCATTCTTTGTTCTCCTTCTCGTGGATTGTCAAAACATCGAATAGAAATATTGTGGCACTTTTTTATATTATGTCAATATTAGTAGACGTTTTTTGCTACAGTTTTCATGATGCAGTTTATATAAAACTCGATTATCTATTGCGCGCACAAATCAATCGACACGCTCGAACTCTATGCCCAGCACGCCATACTGTTGCTGCTGATCAACACTATAAAATTCATTTATTTGGTTTTCGAGCCACTGCGCACACTCTCCGCCAAATTTTGTGGGTTCATTGCGCATAAACATATCATGGAAGGTTTCATATCGTAGTAGCCCTACGACTTTTACGTCGAGCGTTTGTTCTTGTGCCTCGCGGTTGATGAACTGAATACTATCACCAAGCTGTATCTGCTGACGTTTTTCATCATACAGCCTCGACTCTATAGATTTTTCGCCCGCAGCTATGGCATTAAAAGGTTCCGTTGCGAGTAGTAAGGTGTGTTGAATCATGTGATGATTATACTAATTTGAGTAAACCTAAACCTAGCTAGTCTATTTTTGTGCTTAACTATTGAACTCCGCCAGGGATGAAACGAACTAGAAATTTATCTACATAAAGCAAGGTTATCGTTAGCACCATTACAGTCACAATTACGATGCCTTTCCAGTTTTCTTTCGTCCAAAAGTAACCAAACCTACGCACATAATCATCAACGTCGGTTAGATCTCCTCCGCGTACATTGTTATACCCCGTATTTTTCCATGTACTTGCGCGTCACAAGACCTTCATATTTCTGAGCACGTTCAATGTCGCATATCCCTAGGTCTTCTGTGTGGTGTATGGTAATTGGTCTATATTTTCGCGTCCAACGTGCCGAAGCAAAACCGTGTTTATGTTGAGAGAATCT
>DATJGX010000003.1:0-32065 GCA_035494435.1 Patescibacteria group bacterium
TCCGGCGTATCTTCTTCTTCGAGCTCCTCTAGATCCGGCTCTTCGTCAATCTGATCGAGTCCGACCAAATCGTTATCTTCTTTGGGTGTCGTGTCATCATCTGCCACGGGCAATCTCCTTTATAAGTTCATTGAGTTCTGAGCGTAATTGACTTGCTTTGGCGTCGTCGCCAGCGTTCTCCGCGTCACGAAGGCGTGCGGTCAATTCTGTCTTTGTTCGTTTCTTGTGTTCTTTTTCAACTTGGCGAATGAGGCGGGCTGCTTCGAAGTAGCGATCATTGTTACTCCATTCCCTATACCGAGCATCGGCCTTTAATTGTACTATTTTGACATACGTATCATATTCATGCAAGCTTTCAGGCACGTCTGTCAATTCTGCGCCGGGGTGTTTAGCGAAATACCGTGCCAACGCTTGGCGCTGTTCCCCGCGTAAGTGCTCTAAGTGGAACTGCGAAAACAGTTCCTGACTCGACGGCTCGACGCTGGCAATGGCAAGCAGATCGTCTTGGTAGTTATAGCTACTGTCTTCGGGTTCAAGCTGCGTGCTTTTGACATCGCGAAGTACAGGCGTGGCCGCAGGCTTGCTTAATTGTTCAGCTTTACGGTGGATAGCATCGCGACTCGAACCGATACGGGTCGCAATGAGTTCTTCATAGTGATCGCGCACGACCGAATCGTCGAGTCGTGAGACGAGTGATAACGACGCCGAGGTAAATGCGCGTTTACCGCTGGCTGTCGATAGATCTTCGCGGGCCGCGTACTGATCGATCACCCAATCGACGGCCGGTTGTGGCTGCTTGATTGCCGTACGCCACGCCGAGACGTCTTGTTTAATTAACTCATCGGGGTCTTTTGCCTCGCCTGGCAAGGTGATAATCGAAAGTTCGACGCCGAGACCACTGGCGATTCCGATGGCTCGCTCCGTCGCTGCGATACCGGCCTTATCGCCGTCAAAACAGAGTCTGATATCGTCTGTCAGCCGCTTTAGCGCGCGCAGGTGATGTTCGGTCATGGCAGTTCCGGCTGTCGCCACCACTTGCGCCACATCCGCCTGATGGCTGCTGACGACATCGAGATTGCCTTCGACCACGACGACGTAGCCGCGCGCGCGAATCGCTTCTTTTGCTTGTGAGAGTCCGAACACGTGCCGACCTTTGTCATAGAGCAGTGTCTGCGACGTGTTGAGGTACTTCGGCGCGTTTGGCTCATCACCGATAATCCTGCCCGTAAAGCCGATTACCTGCCCTGCACCGTCCATGAGCGGCACCATCATGCGACCACGGAACAAATCGCCGCCGTAGCGATTGACCAGTCCGCTCTCGCTTAGTTCTTGCTTCGTAAATCCTTTTTTGAGTAGGAACTGCGTCAGCGCTTGGCCGGTATCAGGCGCGTAGCCGATACGAAAGGTTTCGACGATATGTTTTGAAAGGCCTCGTTTCGAGAAAATATACTCGAGCGCATGGCTATTACGCACCATGCTGGTCTGGTAATATTTCGTGGCAAGCTGGTGTGCGAGTGAGATGCGCTTCTTGCGCTCGGCGACCGCACGGCCTGTGCCCGATTGGTACATACCGAGATCTACGCCAGCTTTGCGCGCCAGATGCTCCAGCGCCTGACGAAAGTCCATGCCCTCGACTTCCATGACAAAACTAAAGACGTCACCGCCACGGTTACTACTGAAATCGTGCCAAATCTGTTTTTCAGGCGAGACGAAAAAACTCGGTGTTTTTTCTGAGCTAAACGGACTGAGGCCCTTGTAGTTTCGACCGGCACGCTTAAGTTGTACATACTCGCCAACAATATCTTCAATTGCCAGCCGCGCCCTGACGTCCTCTTTCGCCTCTCCTTGCATATCTCGTATTATATCACCTCTGTTCACGCGTAGCCGATTGTGCTTAAATAGGGGCAATGTATCCGGACAATAACCCCCAACCTCAGCAAGTGCCGCCGCAGCAGCAGTTTCCGCAGCCCGTGCAGCCCCAACCTGAGTATTCGGTGGAGTATCTTAACCAGCTCGCTGGTGAAACTGCCTCGAAACCGGGTGGTCCAAGCAAGATTGTGATGCTAATCGCCGGCGTCGTAGGACTATTGGCGCTCGTACTATTCGCGTTCATGGTATTTGCAGGCGGCCCGTCAGCGGCCGACAAGGCATCATCGATTTACGTCCGATTGCAAACGCTTCAGTCGTTAGCCAACGACAACCAGAAGCAGCTACGCAACAACGATCTCCGTGCCATCAACAGCGGCCTATCGCTGCAGCTAACCAATGCCGCCACAGCGCTTGAAGAGCCGCTTGCCAATATCGGCGTCAACACGAAAAAGCTGCCGAAGTCGCTCCAGACGAAAGAAGCCACCTACAAATCGAATGTGCAGTCGCAGTTCGACGACGCCAAGCTCAATGTCCGACTCGACTCGACCTACACCCGAGAAATGACCTACCAGCTTGAAAGCCTACACGCCATGCTGCAATCAGCCTACAAGGCGACCAGCAGCAAGTCGCTCAAAGACTACCTCAAGACGACCGATGCGCAATTAGCACCGTTTATCGACAAGCTGTCCTCGTTTAAAAGCTAGGCGCTGGCTAGCTGATAGCTGTGACGCATAAGGTCGCGGAGCTCATCGTCGCCGACTTGTCCGGTACATAAAATCGTGTTCCAATGACGCTTGTTCAGGTGGTAGCCCGGCTGGACCGATTCATATGTTTCGCGCAGTATTTCCGCCAGTTGCGGATCGCATTTCAGACTCAGGCGGACTGGCTTGCTGTCTTTCGCGATCAGCGCGAACATCTTGCTCTCTGGCGAGTCTTTCGGACCGACTTTATACACCAGTACGTCATCGCCAAATGGAAAATCGAGCCAGGTGTCTGGGAAGCTTAGTAAATACTCTTGTAGTGCGTCTTGGGTCATGATTGTCCTAGGTTACGAAGTGTTTGTTGCCAGTTCATTCGCTGCTCAACCGACTGTTGCACCTGCGCGCTTGCAGGGTGTGTGGCATAGCCGGTGTCGTCAGTAGCAATAACACCAAATGTATAGCTCAGCGCCAGTTTTTTCAAGCCCTGCTCTTTCGCTTTCGCCAGACAATCATCGCCGAATGCGCTACAGGTCGCACCAAGATCAAGCCATTTCGCAAGGCTATCGCTTTCATCGCCAGTATCGCGTAGCGTCACTTGTATCGCCGCCGAGCGTACGACTTCAGGATTGAACTGTTGATCGAACATGAAGTTTCCCATCGAGTAGACGATAAGCTTTCCATGATACGCCTCAGTCGACTGCACCCAGTGTGGGTGATCGCCGATAACCATGTCAGCACCATTATCGATCAGCGTGTGATCCATGGTTGATTTGATTTCATCTGGACCGGTGACATATTCTTTGCCCGAGTGCGGCATGGCCACGACGGGCATGTACTGCGCGTACGCACTCACCCGTCCGAGCGAAGCTGCGCTCGGAATCTGGAATACGCCATGATACCCGCACATTGCAATCGGCAAATGCTCCTCAGTGGTTGAATCGTCTGACCATTTCGCATGCACCGGCATACTGATGACATCGCAGATATCGTCGAGCTGTTCAGGATTGTAGTGGCCGAAATACTGAATACCATTTTTATCGAGTGCTCGTTTGGTCTCGGCAAAACCGTCGGGCCCTTGGTTATCGGTATGGTTGTTGGCAAGCGTCACCACGTCAAACCACTTCGCGAAATTCGGTAAATACGCCGGGTCGCAGTTAAACGCCAACGTTGCTTCCATATCTGCGCTGGTCATGGCTTTACCCTTTTCGGTCGTCGGACATTCCAGGCCAGTTATCCAGGCATCGTAGGATTTGCGGTCAAATTCATGTAGTCGGGAAAACGGAAACTCATAGGGCTTGTCAGTTTTTTTAGCCTCGTCGTTCGTGTATCGTCCCCAAAACGAGTTACCCGTAAAAAGTAGTTTCGATTCGAGCGACACGATATGTTTTGGCTTGCTCGACTCGACATGTGAAGGCGTCTCAGATTGCGCCGCTTGGCGTGTACCCATGCCGCACAGCTGAAACAGCCCGAACAACAATGCAGCTGCGACGATAATCGCCGCGATGATCCAGGCAGAGCGCATCGTATGCTTCGGCCGGATCGATTGCATCAGCCGCGCACCTTTTTCAGGTAGTATTCGAGTTCTTCGATGCTGCCGCGAATATCATCGAGCGCACGGTGCGCTTCAGGCTTCGCAAACTTCTTGCGGTATTTCCCTTCAAAGACGACTTTCCAGGCGCTGACGTCGAGCATGCGGTAATGCAGCCGCTCGGCAACACGTGGCCATTCATTGTCGATAAACTTGCGGTCTTGGTGAATCGAGTTACCGGCGAGCAACACCCGCTCTTCGCCACTAAAGTGCTTGTCGATAAAGTCTAGCAGCTCTTGCTCGACATCATGGCTCGCTTTGCCGTCGTCGTTTTGCGTCATCAGTTGTGTACGAACCTCAGGAAACTTTTCCCAAAACTCCCCTACCATGCGCTCTTGCATAAGCGACGCGCCAACTTTTTTCACTGCTTCGTAGCGAGCAAGCTCATTGAAGTTCCAATCCGTTACGATTGCCGCGATTTCTAAGATTTTATCTGCCTGTGGGTCAAGGCCGGTCATCTCGAGGTCAACCCAGAGTAATTTGGCATGTTTTGTCATAGTTGCATTATACCATTGCGCTTGACTAAATGACACAATAGTTTTACAGTCAAAATATCCATGGGATTCTCGGAACGGCCGAGAACGAAGTGGGGCACGAGTTTGGGAGGTGTAGGCGTTGCGAAACGCACACACTGAAATCAGCACGTACGAGAAGTTCAGCAACCGCAACCGCAAGGGGGCTTCCCGTACCAAGAAGCGCAAGGCGACCTTCCGTGAGATGGTCCGCCGGGCGCAGGACCGCATCGTGGCTGCGACCAGACATCGCGGCAACGGAGCGATCCGGGCACACAACAAGAAGGACGCTGTCGGCATCCTGCGCAAGTGGGTGTCGAGCCAGGACGGCAAGATCGGCAAGGGTGGCGAGGTCTACCGGGTCCTGGACAAGGCGTTCGATCTTCTTCTCGGTGGAGGCGTCTTGAGGCGCGAGGAGAAGGACAACCTCTACGTGCTCGCCGCTGTGTGAGCACACCCCAACCTCCAGGAGGGCGGGACGACGCAGAGTACGATGAGCACCAATAACACGGTCGCACTACGGAAAACTCGTCCTGCCCTCCATGGGCACACCTTTGCTCCATGCTACCGCCGGGTAGTTTTTTTGTGTCCATGTGCCGATTGACATAAGTAACGTTATATGGTAAATTGTTTATTACGCAAGACGACACCGATGTTGTCAAAGGCCGGTCCATGACCGCCTTCGCGTGCACATCACAGGAAGGAGCGAAGAGTGTCTCACTCTTTCGCACAGAAGATCAACCGCGCCACCGTCCTCAAGGCGGTCCGCACGGGCACCATCAGCGGCACCGACATGCGGCGCTGCGCCAACCAGGTCGCTGACCTGCTGGGCGCTCACCCGGCATGTGGCCGCAAGGTCTACGAGCTGCTGCTCACGCTCGAGAGGGACAACACCATCGTCCTTCGCGACGCGGTCCTCAGGGTCACCACCCACGAGGAGCGCACGCAGCTGCGCAAGGAGGCTACCGAAGCCTCGAGGCGCGCTCGGGCCCGCAAGCACCGTGCCGAGGAAGTGCGTGCAGGTGGTCTTCACGCAGTTCCGCCGCTGGCACCCGTCATCGACATGGGCCTGATCGGCTACAAGAACTGGGTGGAGCGCAGCCTGGGGGTCAAGCCCGTCCCGGTTTCGACGACGGTCCTCGCCCTCGTCTGAGCTTCCCGAGTGGGAGGAGTCTGCCTCGCTGGCACTCCTCCCACTCCGGCTCAGCCGCTCCTTCCTGTGAATTTCTACGACAAACGTTTAAGCGCTGCTTCGAAGGCAGCGTTTTTGAGTGGCTTTTTGGCACCAAGCACATCGGTGAGTGCTGAGCACATAATTTCATCGAGACGTTGGTTTACGACCTGTTCGCTCCAATGCTCGCCTTGCTTGTTCTGTACCCACTCTAGGTAACTCACCACGACGCCACCGGCATTGGCCAGCACATCAGGAATCACATGCACGTCGCGAGCTTCGAGCTGTTTGAGTGCCGCAAGATCAACCGGTCCGTTGGCGAGTTCGAGTATGAGTCGCGCCGAAATATCAGCCTGATTGTCTTCATGTACCACGTCGCCAAGAGCCGCAAGTACCAAGACATCGCACTCGATGCCAAAAATCGCATCACTGCCCTGCTCTTCGCCCTCAAGCTCGTCCATGATCGTGGCTTCGTTCTTCGTCATAAACCCAAGTCCGTCCGGGTTGCTAAGTGTCTTTTTGGAGTTGGCAGCCGCGACGATACGCACGCCTAGTTCTTCTTCGGCTATCTTGGCAAACCAGTACCCGACATTGCCGACACCCTGTAAAGCGACCCGAAGGTCCTTCGTCGTTATATCATGTTGCTCACAATACTGCCGAAGCGCGATAACACCACCGCGACCCGTGGCGGCCGTTCTGCCTTCAGAGCCGCCGTGCGCAAGCGACTTACCGGTAAAACTCGCGTGGCTGTCGTCGCCCGTTATACGCTCGTACTCGTCAACCATCCAGTCGATCGTCTGCGCGTTCGTGTTTACGTCTGGTGCCGGCACATCCGTGTCGGGTCCGATGACGTCGACCAGTCCACGCGCATACTGCCGGGCAACTGACTCGACCGTCGCTTGGTCGTAGCGCCGTGGATCAAATGCCACACCGCCTTTGCCGCCACCCATCGGAATATCCATGGCTGCACACTTAATCGTCATAAGTGTCGCGAGCGCCTGCACCTCCTGCATGTCAACTTCAGGGTGAAAGCGGATACCGCCTTTGTATGGTCCCCGTTTGTCGTTATGCTGCACGCGGTACGCCTCGAATGTCTCATCGCCGACGTCAACCATAAATCGGTGAACATGATCAGGTGTCAAAAATTCTTCAATTTGCCCCTCACTCCAGCCAATTGCCTGCGCGGCGTCCTGTATCAGTTCTTGTGCGGTCTCAAGCATAGCAGCCTCCTTTTTGCTTATCTCATGATACACCCGCATACAAAAAAACAACCTCACATCGTCGTGAGGTTGTTTGAGCGAGACGCGTTTATGACTTTTTCTTGTCGAGGCGGTCAAGCTTTGCGCCGTGAATCACTAAGTAGACCACCAGTGCAGTCGAAAATAGCACGATAAGTGAATTGACGATTGCTCCCCAGCCGAAGCTCAGTTCGACATCGCCGTTTTTCAAGCCGGTATCCCAGACCAAGTTCGACAAATCCTTGCCACCGAGCATGAAAGCCACAATCGGGTTGATGAAGTTGTCGACGAGCGATTTGACGCTTGCGCCAGCCGCGGCACCGACCGCCAAACCGACCGCCAGGCCGATGACGCCTTGCTCGCGGATGAAGTTCAAGAATCCGGCAGCTGGTCCACCACCAAGCTTCGCAAGACGGGCTTTGGCAGCCTCAGTCTTTGCAGCCGCTGCCTGCTTCTTTGCCTCGTACGCAGCTTTTCGTGCTTCTTCTGCCGTTTGCTTCGCAGTTTTCTTTGTTGCCATGATACGCATGACCTCCTTATAAAAAATGATCTCAAGATAAGTGTAGCACAGTGTCAGTTTGCTACCGCCTCAAGTCATTATGACGAGGCGGTAGCGCAGAAAGAAGATGTGGCGGGCGGTCGCGGATGAGCTCTGTGACGAGCCCATCCGCGACCGAAGACTCCCCTGTGTGCTCAGTGCCCGGCACCGAAGATGACGTAGCCGCCCTGCGGCAGCTCGATCAGGTGCAGCAGCTCGTCGACCTCCATCTGGCGGATGATGGTCGCGATCTGCTCCTCGGGCCACGCACCGACGAGACCGAGCGCCTGGAGCAACTGCTCCCAGTCCTTCAGATGCCGTGCGGCGTTGTCCTCGGTGAGCCAGACCATCACGATGGTGACGGTGTCCTGCACCGAGAACTCACGTGCGCAGTCCGAGGGCTTGACGATCGCCCACCCCTTGTCGTACTCGGACAGGCGCGGACGACCGACGACGACCTCGCGGTCATGGCCGTAGTGCGACGACTCGACCGCCCGACGGAACTGCTTGTTGGTGCAGTTCATGCCGAGCGTCTTGCGCAGCTGTGCGATCGTGTCGGCCGTGATCTGCATGCCCGCGGGCAGGCGGTGCAGCACGGCCTCGCGAATAGCGACGTCAGAACCCACTGTTCTTCCTCCTGTGTATGTGCTGGGGTGGCGAATCCCGTGACAAGCCTCACGAATCGAAAGCGCCGAGGGTGTTCCCTCGGCGACAGTGTTTTTCGATTGCGAAGAACTAGCCAGCCGAGGGCGTCTCAAAAATCACGAGAATCAGGTGTTGCCGATTGAGTGATAAGTGATACGTCATGGCTTTTAGTCCTGGGCACAATACTACTCCCCTCTTCGGGGGTATGTCAACTACATGTTTTCAGGTGCATCAATACCAAGCAGCCCGAGACCGGCAGCCAGCGTGTCAGCATAGCGACCGACAAGCCACAAACGAAGCGCTTCACGCTCATGGCCGATGACGCGAGAGAGTTCATAAAAACGATTGAATTCCTGCGCGAGTTCAAACAAATAATTACAGATGTGATGCGGCGCCAGTTCATTGGTAGCGCGCGACACTGCATCGTTATATTCGCCAAGCTTACGCACTAGATTACGTTCAGCCGGGTCGAGCGCTGCGTCCTCAGGCATGCTTGGTTCGAGCGTCGACTTCGCGACAATCGAGCGCGCACGGGCATGCGCATACTGAATATACGGGCCAGAGTTGCCGGCCAGGCTGATGGTTTCGTCGATGTCGAAGGAAATATCACCGCCCAGTCGATACTTCGCGAACACATATTTAATCGCACCGAGCGTCACGCTATCGACCAGCGTCTCGTCACTAACGAGTTCGCTGACTTTTTCGCGTACGACATTGAACACATCGATTGCACGGGTAACGTTACCGAGTCGTGAACTCATCTTGCTACCATCGCCAAAGCGCACCGTACCGTTTGTCAGGTGCGTCATTTCGCCCGTCAGTTCAGGCCGGAACAGTTCGGCAGCAGCAAACACCACACGCATATATTCCTGCTGGTCGTTGCCGGTAATCAAAATACGTTTCTCGAAGTTGTAATCACGGCGTTCAAGCCAGATTACGCCGATATCTTTTGTCTCGTAGGTCGGTAGCCCCTTACTCGTAACAAACACTCGGGTGTGCAGGTGCTTGGTCTCGTCGCCTTCGAATACGACCGCGCCTTCAGACTCTTTCAGGTTGCCCTTTTCAAGTTGCTCGCGCACTACATCCATACCGATTGGCATGGTTTCGCTTTCAGGAATATAGTGCATGTGATCGACGTGCAGTACGTCATAAAATGCATCGAAGTAATCGAAGCTCCACTGGCGGGTCGTCCAGTATAGCTGTGCGATCGCCGACTGGTTGTCTGGCTGGGTGTGTAGGCTATAAATCGTTTTATTGAGCTCATTAATGACGACTTTTGCCTCGTCAGACTCTTCGTACGCACCGGCCCCGCGTACATAACAGTCACTGATCCAACGAGCGCGCGCAAACGGTGTCGCCTCAACGCTCGCCAGTTTTTCGGGCAGTTCTCCGCCAAGGGTCGCGATCATGCCCCAAATACATTTTGCCACGTGCAGTCCAACATCGCCGCCAAAGCTCGTCCGGTGCACGGTGTGCCCTGCCGTTTCGACAAGTCGTGCGATAATATCGCCGATAATCGTCTGGTACAAATGTCCGGTGTGAAATTCTTTGAAGGCATTCGGGCAGCTGTATTCGATCACATAGGTGTGCGACTCGGTGCTGGGTGCTGGCGCGCTGAGGGCTGAGAGCAAGGTGCTATCAGCAAGAGTAATATTGATAAAGCCTGGTCCGGCGACGCTCACGTCGGCATAGTTGTTCGTCTCGCGAAGTTTAGCGGCAATGAGTTCAGCGACCTCTCGGGGTGGTTTACCAACGCGACCGGCAAGCTGCAGGGCGACATTCGTCGAGAAATCACCAAACTGCGGCTCTGGTCGAGACGTCGTAACGGCAATATCGATGCCAAATAGTTCGTGCACAATTGTAACAAGTGTTGCTTCCATCGTCCCTAGTATACCAGAGGTTGACGGCTATGCTTGACGTAGAGGGTCGAGCTGGGCGAAACTAAGGCAAATGACAGGCGCAGCAGCTCACGAACAAGACCCTTCCCGAGAAGCTCGGCGGGCGCGCGAGCGCACCGTACATGATATGGCGGTGCGAGCCGGTGCGCTTGATGCCCTCGAGCCGAACACAGACGCCACACCACGGCTACCAGAGCTCTCGGTCGATGACCTTTTGCCCTATCTCGAAGCACTGCTCGAAGAACATGGCTACGTCGAACTGCGCTCCGTCGTGAGCGCAATTTACGGAGTATCGAGTATAGATAGCGACCTATTCGACCCTATGTACCACGCCATCGGACTGCTCAGCGACCAAGGGCGCGCGCAACGAGTTGGCCATGGCGTCTATGTCACGCCAGAACGCTACGCTGAGCACCCGCGTCATACCAGCCGCAAAAAAATACTCCGCAAACTGAACTACCGCCCAGCGACACTGGCGGCGATCTACTGGGAACTTCACGAACAAGCCCCTGCACCCCGTGCCGACGAACCGTATGTCGATCTAGTCATCACGCTACGAAACCTGGTCGACGAGGGTGTGCTGGCAATCGACGAGCAGCCGGTGGAACATCACCGAAAAACCATCAAGCTGTATCGGCTAGTGACGATGGACGACACATTTACACCTGATACCGAACCTGAAGCCGCATCACCGCCGCCTGCCGTAGTCTCTGAATCGGGTTACCCTATTACGTTTAGTGGCGGGCCGCCACAAATAGAACTGCACGAAGCAGCACCACTGCACATCAAAGATCTCGGTGGTGCCAAACCCTCAGAAGCATCGCTGCCGGGACATAGCGTGAATAATAAGACTGGCCGAAAAGGCGGTGCGGCAAATACGCACTCGCCCAAACGTCGGCGTTAAACTTCTAAATCGAAGTCTTCTTCAACGAAGTCAGCTTGTCGATAGGGCGCGTCTGGATAGCTGCCTCGCACGTTCATCAGGACCTGCTGGAGCATGTCGAGATCATCGCGGGTGAGTTCTTCGTCGGGGTGATTTGTTGATTGACGCATAGTTTTTATGTTTATCCTTTGTGAAACTATACTAGCATACTGGTTATGATTTGTCAAGACCAGCTTGGACAAGCCCGACGAACAATGGGTGCGGTCGCATAGGCCGCGAGCGGAACTCCGGGTGAGCTTGTGTCGCAATAAAGAAATCGTTATCAGGAGCTTCCACAAACTCGACCAGCTTGCCATCGGGGCTGGTGCCGCTGACACGCAGGCCGCCCGCCTCAAAGTCGTTCAGGTACGCCTGATTCACTTCGTAGCGGTGGCGATGACGCTCCGTAATGCGCGTTTCACCGTACAAGCGAGCCGCCAAACTTTCTGGCGTCAGTTTTGCTGGATAATCGCCAAGCCGCAAGGTGCCGCCGGTCGATTCTTTGCCCTTCTGCCCTTCCATGATGTATACCACGTCGTGACGAGCATCCGGGTCGAACTCCGTGCTGGTAGCGTCTTGTAGGCCGGCTTTTCTGGCAGCGGCAATCATGGCAACCTGCAACCCAAGACATAGCCCAAGGTACGGTTTGTTATGTTCGAGCGCGTAGGTTGCGGCGGCAATCTTACCTTCCGTACCGCGATCGCCAAATCCGCCCGGCACGACGATAGCGTCGACGGCGGCAAAATCAGCATCCGTCGCCTGCTCTGCATCAATCCACGTCAGATCTAAACCAACGCTACGATCCCAGGCGGCCGCCTTGAGTGCTTCGAGCACCGATATATAGGTATCTTCGTTATCCAGATACTTGGCTACCATGCCAATCTTCACGGTTTTACGTGGTTTCGCCATTTGGCGTTTGACCAGTTGGTCCCAGGCGCTCAGATCAGGCTGAAGCTCTTCGCCAACAAGATCAGAAAGCGTGCGCATCAGGCCATTGCCGGCCACGATTGCTGGTATCTGAAACACACTTTTGACATTCGGCATCATCTGGACGGCATGCTCTGGTACGCCACCGAACAGCGAAATCTTTTTCGCAATTGCTTTTGGTGCCGGGTCGTCCGTGCGCACGATAACCGCGTCAGGCACGATACCGAAGCCACGCAGATCACTCAAGGCGTTTTGCGCGGGCTTTGACTTAAATTCTTTGCTGGTGCCGATAAATGGTACGTAGACGACGTGCACGTACAGGCAGTTGTTTCGCCCGACACGGCCACCGAACTCACGGATAGCCTCGACGAAACTCAGCCCTTCGTAGTCGCCGACCGTACCGCCGATTTCGACGATATGCACGTCACTGCCGACAGCTGCTTTGGCAATAGCCTGCTGAATCGCTCCAGTAAGGTGTGGTACGAGCTGAATTGTCTGACCGCCGAATTTGCCCGCACGCTCATCGGCAATCAAATCAGAAAGTAAACGACCTGCCAGCGTCGCATTTTTCTGCGTCAGCTCCAGGTCGAGAAATCTTTCATAATGTCCGAGATCGAGGTCGGTTTCGGCGCCGTCTTTGGTTACAAAACACTCGCCATGTTCCCGAGGATTCAAGAGACCCGCATCTACGTTGAGATACGGGTCACATTTTTGAATCGAAACGGTTTTGCCTGCGGCTTGCAGCACTGCACCAATACTTGCTGCAGTAATACCCTTTCCTACCCCCGAGAGTACACCCCCCGTAACGAAAATAAACTTTGTGTCTTTACCCATGGATTTTGTCTCCCCCATGGGATTTCAGTATAGCAATCATGCAGTGTCCTGCGCTAGATGTAGAGCGTTGTAGTTTTGTCTGGACGCTATAGCTAGCAGTGATTGTGCCATCTATTGCTTTTTATGCATATTTGTAGTATAGTATATATGTTCTGTTTCAGCGACGAGAAGTAGAAAGTAGGGATGAGCCGTGCCGACAATCACGCTCAAGCACCACAACAGGCAGTTCGATCTCGAAGAGGAGGCTCGTGACCTGAACTCCGACGAGGCAATCCAACGCGCTCGCGCGTTCGGACTCGAAGGCTGGACCTTCGACGTTGCCTACCTCGACCGCGAAGGCGGCATGATCATGAACGGGCCGATGGGCTGGCAGCACTTCCGCAACGCCACCTGTGGGTACGGCGGAGTCGGCGTACAAGCCTCGGCCGAGATCCTGGCGATGTTCGACTTCGGCGACTACGACGAGCTCTTCGAGCGCATCCGCTTCGGAGGCGACACCGCCCACTTCGTCATCTACCGCTGAACGGCCACCACACCCGAGCGGGTCTTTTGCACCACCATGCGAGAGGCCCCTCGGGGTCTTTCATGTCTGGGCTTTTTATTCGATAATTTCGACGCCGTGCCAAAACGCGACGTAATCAGAAAAATCACGGCCGACGCGTTCAACTGAACCGTCTTTTGGCTGCGGGTAATACCAGGCAGCCGACTCGTTTGTGTCGCCATCTATGACGACATCGTAGTAACTCGCCTCACCTTTCCAAAAGCAGGTGGTGTGGTGATCATTTGGTACAAAAAATTCTTGCTTGAGTGCCGCAGGTGGAAAATACCAGTTGCCTTCGATACGAATCAGATCATCGGTCGCGGCATCGGCAATAACCTTGTCTCGCCAAATCGCTTTCATATTACAGCTCCGCTTCGAGTGCTGGTTTACGACGGTGCGCAATGTACTGCAGACCAAGCGTTGCCGTGATGGTCAGTGTGCCGCTTGCACAAGCGTGTGGCAGTATCGCAGGGGTAATAAATACCAGTACGATGCCGCTGAGGAGCGTTGCGCCAATACCGGCGTACACCAGACCCATACGACGAGTCGTCGGGCTAATTGCTGTATAGAGTGCGCCGGCGACAGTCGCGAGCGCGATGAGGATGTGAAGCATAAGTATCATGACTCAAGTATACGTCTAGGGGCTCTGCCTGGCAACTTACTTGTCAGCCGGGTATTTTTCACCCCAGCTAGCCATTTGCCGAAGAATCGGTATGAGGTCTTGGCCTTTTGGTGTCAGCGTATATTCGATACGCGGCGGCATTTGCTTATATGTTTCTTTCACGACGATACCGTGCGACTCGAGTTCGTCGAGGCGCTGGCTTAGTGTGCGCGGATTGATTCCCCCTACTGACTTCTCAAGCTCAGAAAAGCGCATTGGGCCTGTCGCTAAGTCTCGCAGTAGTAGCGCGGTCCATTTGTTACCAATCACCTGCATGGCAGAGGCGATACAGCCGATACTTGGTTCGATCGGTTCGCTGTCGTATTGGGTGAGTTGTGTAACTTGTGCTGTTTTCATGCTTTACAAAGTATAGTAATGGGTTTACAATTAATACTATACAAAGTATATCATAAATACACTTCAAAGGAGTTTTCATGAAAATCGGTATCATTATCGGTAGTACCCGACAGGGCCGCAGCACAGATCGACCAGCTAAATGGGCAGCCGAAGCAGCCAAGCAACTCGACGACGTCGAAGTTGAAATGCTCGACCTAAAAGATTTCGACCTTCCCTTTTTCGACGAACCAATTTCGCCGCAGTACAATCCTGAGCGCACCACCGAAGGTGTCGTCAAAGCATGGCTCGACAAGTTAGCCGAAATGGACGGCTTTATCGTCGTAACGCCAGAATATAACCGTACACTACCAGCCGTTGTAAAAAACGCTTTTGACTACGTTGCCTACGAACTCGAGCGTAAGCCGATCGGTATCGTCGCGCATGGTTCAACCGGTGGCGCACAAGCGGTTCACACGCTCCGTTCACTCGCTGCCGGCACACTGGCTGTCACCGTACCACGTACCGTGTACATTACGCCATCTGCCGGTATGGCATTTGCCGAAGACGGCACACTCAATGCCGAACTGGCTGCAAACCCATACGGTCCGAACCCTGCCCTACAACACATGCTCAAAGACCTCGTTGCATACGCAGGCGCACTCAAGACTATTCGCGGCTAGCTCTCTCGTTGCTGCCTCAAATTTGGAAAGTCATAATAGTCAGGATTTGCTGAGTACCCTGCCTTTTCTGCTTCGAGAGGTGTGCAGAAAAGTTTAGAACTATGAAGTGAAGGAAACGCGGAGTCTTTCTGATAATGTATTGCCCCGTCATTTAAATACCCGCTGCCATAGCCACTTACTGGCTGGCTGCCACAACGTGCCCATTTTGAGTAGTATTGAATATTGCCGGCAAACAATAGGTCAACAATCAATGCTCCTGCTACCAATGCGGCTAGAGCAAATAAAAACAACCTATTTGAATTCCGTCCACTTCTCAAACTACCTACTTTTTTGGTTTGCGGCATAAGCTATTACCCCTCCTGATAAAATACCTATTACGATTATAGCCCACAACCTAGAGTCACTCATGTATGCATTGCGTGTGGCTATAGGCGGCGAATGATTCCTCTCTGTTGTTTGACCTAGAACGCTGGATGAGGAATCTCTAGCTACTACAGCACCAGTTTCAGCCAGTCGACTAAAGTCAGTTGAGTTTAATTGTAACGATGAAGTTTCATCTGACTTGAGCCCACCGATTCCTGTATTTAAGCGCAGGCTAGGTTGCTGACTTACCCGGGAAGGCTCTGATGATGTACTATTTGCTGAGTATACACAAATATTACTTCCCGTTTTCTCCTCTATCCATTTATCGATAAAATTGCATCGATCAGTATCATCCAAGAGACCGTCACCATCCGAATCAATTTCTGTCGCACGTATGGTAATAAACTGGTATAGCATTAACGGCTCTCCAGAAGTACTATAGCCGCTCAATGTGATGACGTGCCTGCCTGGGGTCAGGCTAGAAAAATCTGCCGTGGTGTGCAATGCCCCATCCGATTCAATACTAAATTCTCCAAGCGACGTTGGCTTAGAGAATGCAGTCAAAGTTGCTCTAGTGCCATCAGCGAACACTCTGGGTGACGTATCAATTTTTACATTCTCGGCCGACCTTAACACAATCTGACTTTTCATAAACGATAACCGGGCAGCATAGGAGCCAGTAAGATTAGTATCAGCCGTCACTCTTTCCGCAGAGTTCGCTGAAATATTAGTAGAAGTAATTATATCGGTTATTCTCGAATGACCTCTTGAGTTTGGATGAAACGCCTCACTCACCTCCTGATCTCGTATTACTTTCTTCAAGCCCAAGTCACCAAGGCTAGTCACATATCTTGAGCCTTCGCATAATCGACCGCCAGCAAGACTATCTTCTATGTCTACGAAGTACGCATTCTCTCGGGAAGCTAACGCCTTTAACTTTTTATTCATATATGTGACGGCATCGTTAATCATTTCTTTCTCGGTACGGTTCAAGTATCCTGAACCCAATCCACAATTCGTATCTGCCGCAATAAAGCTTGGGTAGCCTACCAGAATTATGTGCGTGTTAGGTGAAACGTCCACCACTTCCTTTAAAAATAAGCTCAAGTATGTACTCACTGTATCTATCGAGCTATATAACATCTTATTAAGAGAGCTTCCTTTAACTGCATAATCGCACGTAAAGGGAATTGGTATGAACTGGTATGTGATTGGCGGAGAAATGGTCATCTCTGGTGAAGCGCAGTATGAGAGTATGTCCGCAAATCCAACATCGTTTCCTCCTCCGGTAAGCGTTATCGTTTTCGGCTGGTACTTTTTTACAAATTCTAGCTGAGGAGCGTATCCTGGAATGAATGCATCGAGTGCACGACTCTGTAACTCACTCCTGCGCTCAGCCGAGAGACTGCCTAAACGTGCATTTTGACCCTGATAACTTGCCAAGTCATGCATATAGTCTGGCAGTACTTGCGCTCCTGAGCATGCGACTGATTGCATCCTACTCGGATCAATGCCCCATGCATCACGTAGTAAGAACGGGTACGAACGAGTACTCAAATGACACCCACCGGAGTCATCGGTCACCGGTGTATAGTAGCTTGATCCATCTTTGGTGCCGATATCGCCCTCTCCGCTCGAATATGAGTCACCTAGCGCAAGATAATCGAGTCGCGTTGGATTATATGCCTCAGTCTTTATGAGCACGTGCTTTATGGGGTTGTAGCGCGGATAGTCAAAAGCGAGCGCTGTATTGTCATCGGTGAAGTAAAAGTTTGCTCCCATTGGCTGGATGTTTCTGATGTGATAAATCGTATTGTAGATATTCGTCATCGAGCAGCTGGAAGTAAGCCGAATATTATGAACAAGACGATCATGAGCCGCATAGTCATAGGCCTCCCCACAGCCGTTTGTGTCATACAGGTAGCCAAGAGTACCAAGAACCGCATATCTGCCGTCGTCAGAAATTGCTGCGTCGACCACACCAGATATGTGCTCGGCAGCAATTACACGCATACTACCGGAGACTGTATTGACGACAACGACCGAGTTGTCTTTTTGCCACATTAGCAAATACTCTCTGTTGTCAGAGAGTATATAGCCATTATGCGCCGTATAATATGCAGAGCCATCTGGACTTTCAAGTCTCATCAAAGTCGTACGTTTTGTAAAATCAAGTTGATACTGAAGTACGCCATTACCGTCAGACAGCATCGGGCTAATGCCCCCATCCGATAAACGAAAGATGCTCAGTGACGGCTGAGTAACTTTCTGGGCGCCAGGAAATTGAATAATCAGTGCATCGTCACTGGGTCGAAGATAAATGCTGGTCGAATAACCATCTATATTAGCGAGCCGTCTAAATTTTTGATCAAAACCGATTTTAACGACATAGTACTTGTGGTTCGTCGAGTCGACATATTGGCCGAGCGTGAGGCTTGATCCCCGTTGAGTGCAAACTTTTTCGGTCGTTGTATTGCCCTTTAGGTCAACAACTTGGGACTCGATTTCGACACAGTTTGGGTTCGGACGAACAATAGTAGAGGTTTCGGTAGTGAAGTTTTGGCCTGAGCGCCAAAGAGATTGGTCGGCAGCGGAGGCTGACAAGTTGAATATACTCGCAGTAAGCATCATGGAGGCGAACATGCTCCGCAGTACCATCCCTAACATGGGCATAGTATATTCCGATGTAGTATTTACTGCAAGCTTAAGAATATAAGTGCGAGGTTCAGTACGCTGATAATTGCAACGATAGCACCTAGCAGCCATGTCAGCCATGAAGGGTTTCTGCTCTCCCCCATAATTCGTTCGCTACGCGTAACGAAAATCAGCGGTGCGAGGGCAAACGGTATGCCGAAGCTCAGCGCTACCTGACTGAGTATGAGCGCGAAGGTGGCATCGAGTCCGAGGCCGATGATGATAATCGCCGGAATAATGGTAATCGTACGGCGCAAGAGCGCTGATATTTTGCGCTCGAGCATATCGTGCATGATAACCGCGCCAGCCTGCGCGCCGACGGTCGTCGAGGCGAAGCCAGAGGCCAGCAAGCTGATACCAAATAACCACGCCACGAGTGCACTGACATTGCTTTCAAGTGCGCCGAAGATAGCTTGCAGACTAGTTGCCTCGGGTATACCTTTTAGCGCGCTGGCCGCGAGTAGCAGCATGGCGATATTTACACTACCGGCAATCAGCATGGCGATACCGACATCGAGCTTAGTGGCACGAAGCAAGGTCTTGAGCTGCGTGGCAGAACTGGCCTTGCCGTGACGATCACGCGAGAGCGCCGAGTGTAGGTACACGACATGCGGCATGACTGTCGCGCCAAGCATAGCCGTCGCGAGTAGAATCATATCAGTATTTTCAAGCCGCGGGATCAAGCCGCCCAGCGCACCGACTGGGTCGGGTGGCGCGATAAATAGGCCGACAAAAAACCCGACGGGAATAATGAGCAAAAGCCCGACGATAACCCGCTCAAACAAGCGCGTATCGCGGTTGCTATAAATTGCCAGTAGTCCGAGCGACACCGCGCCGGTTATCAGCGCACCAAGTAACATCGGAATACCAAACAAGATATTCAGCGCCAGCGCGCCGCCGATTACTTCAGCTAGGTCGGTCGCCACGGCGACTAGTTCCGCCTGCAACCAGTATGCGATACGGCTTTTTCGGCCCAGTCGTTCGGCAATAATCTGTGGCAAGCTTTTGCCGGTGACGATACCGACTTTTGCGCTCAGGTACTGCACTAGCAGCGCCATAAGATTGGCGACCACAAGCACCCACAGCAGCGCATAGCCATACTGTGCACCCGCGGATATATTGGCCGCGAAATTGCCCGGATCGACGTATGCGATAGCCGCGACAAACGCCGGGCCAAGCAATCCTACGACGTGACGGGCTTTTCGTACCATATTAGCCTTTGAGCATCTCCGGTAACGGCATATCGAATTTTACTTCAGCCAGTGTCGCGACAGTGTCTTTGAGGCCAAGGTGCGGGTACTGCTTGCGGTACGCCGCCATGACGTCGCCAAATACTGCCTCGCTCCAATCGAAGCCGAGTTGCGCGGCTGTGTCTTTGACCGCTTGTTCGGTGGTCGATTCGATTTCGACGTACGGCTCGAGCCATGGCCATTCATCGATCATGATTTCGACGTTGCCGAGGTGCCACGTTTCGCGGCGGGTTTCCTGATAGGTATGCGACGGCAGGCCGGCTTGAGCCAGAATTTCGACCGTCCGCTCGAAATCTTCGACGACAACTTCGATTTCTTTGGCGCCGACGAGTGACAATTCATCGAATTGTTTATAGGTCATAGTGACGCGGTCGCCTTCGTCGCGCACGCGTAAAAACGAGTCTTTGCCGGTGCGCATAAAGTCAGAATCTATCGCCACGCGGCGCATCAGACGCATTGGTTGTTCAAGCGTCGCACCGGCGGCGGTCAGCTTGGCGCGCAAGTCGTCGATATCGACATTGCAGAATTTTACTTCGATTTCAGTCTGCATTACAGGCCCCGATGCGCTTCAATTACGAACATGAGCGCATAGGCGCTAGCGAGTGCCGCACCAAGCATTGAAGCTTTGATCGTTTCACGAGTTGTCATATCCATCCCCTCTTATCAAGAGACCAAGAGAGCGCGGCCGGTGTGTTGGTCCGCGCTCTCTAGCCTAGTACATTAGTTAAACTACTTGTCGCCGTTTTCGGCAGCTTCGGTCTCGAGAACGCTACTGCTTGGGTCGGCTTCACCGCGTGCACCGCTTGGTGACACAGGTGCTTCTTTTTTGAGCGTGCTTGCTGAGTTACCAGCGTTTACTTCGTAACTCGTGTTGGTGCTCTCAAAGAAGTTTACGAGCTCGAGCGTGTCGTTGGCAGCTGCCATCCACTTCGCAGGGTTCGATACTTTGTAATGCGCTTCAAAACCAAGCTCTTCGAGACGGCGATCGGTCAGGAATTTGACATACTGGTTGACGTAGTCAGCGTTCAGACCGAGGATACCTTTTGGCAGCATGGCTTTGTTGTACTCTTCTTCCATTTCGACGGCGTCGAGAATGGTCTGTTTGATTTCGTTGGCGAACTCTTCAGTTTGAAGATCTTCGTTTTCTTCAAGCGTCGTCAGAATCAAGTTGATACCAAACTTGAGGTGCAGACTTTCATCACGGACAACCCAGTCAATGAGCGAACCAAAGTTGCGCAGCAGGTTACGCTGGCGAAAGCTAAGCGCGACCATGAAGCCAGAGTAGAACCAAATGCCTTCGAGGATAATGTTGTAGGCAACGAGGTTTCGGATGAAGTCTTTTTTGCCTTCAGTCGTCGTGATGTCGAGAGTTTGCTCAGTCATACGCTTGATGGCTTTCATTTCGAACTCTTCTTTGCGGGCCATGGTAGGCTCATCGACGTGCGATGCATACGCACGGTCACGGTCGATTGGGAATGTTTCGAGCACATACTCGAAGCTCATACAGTGGTTAGCTTCTTCCCACATCTGCTTAGCGAGGTACAGGTGACACTCAGCTGCATTGACATATGGATAGACACCGAAGGCCAGCGCCTTGTTGACGAGCAGCTCGTTCGGGTTGAAATAGCCCATAAGGAATTCGACTGCATAGCGCTCTTCATCGGTCATTTTTTTCCAGTCGGCGAGATCTTGGCCGAGCTGGATTTCGTTTGGAAACCACGTGTTTGCAACTGCCTGGTTGTACAGGTCGTATGCCCACGGGTAGTGGATTGGTTTAAGCAGTAGACCGTCTTGGATACCGCTTCCTAATATTCCTGCCATGTTCGTTCCTCCTCGTTAGATTGTATCTAGAATAATATTCCTTGGTCGGGGTGCAAAGCATAGCCCGTATCGCCACTGAGCAAAACGGCGAGCCTGCCGCGCTTTATACTCAGGCTGGCGACTCGTGCACTGCGGACATCCGGGTGAGGCTGCTTGTCGGTTGGGGCCTGGTCGCCTTCGACCAGTATTTCTTCGAGCGTGCGGATGTCGGTTTCGAGCGACGAAATCGTATCGTCTGGTGCTTCGTGTCTGTTGCTCATAATACATGTGCGTTCATGCTATTTCAGGTGTTCGGACGATACTGAGATGTTTCGAGAGACTGTGACGTGCTAGCTGGAGCACATCGTGCGGTGAAAGCGTTTCGAAATCCGGAGCACCAAATTCGATGATGCCGATACGATTCGTCAGCAATAATTTGTTCACCGCTTGCAGGACATCTGCATCGATCGTCCGATCGACTGAATCACGCAGGGTGTCTAGGTCGTGTCGCCGTATCCACCCGTCGTGAGTATGCATCACGTTGCTATTCGCAGCCGTCGCAGATTGTTAAGCTTGCTGGATCAAGTGGTGCTGAGATTTGTCCGCGAGATGAGGCTTCTTCGTTTGCCTGCTCTTGTGCAGCTTTCATGGCGTTATCGATAGCAGCGAGTTTTTCCTCGAGTGTCATCGTGTCTTCTTTTTCGCCAAATATTGCTGATGCGTTCATTGTATTCCCCTTAGTTTTAATCTAGACTTTTGTGCTTAAAATTTACTTATTTGCAGTTTTCGCAGTTGGTGCAGCAGCTGCAGCTACATCCACAGGTTGTTTCGCTCATGCGCCCTCCCCTCCTGATTTTTTAGCAAATCCGAATCCGGTACGGCGTGCGCCACCTGAGGCTTTCGCCATTTCCTCGGTCTTGTTGACCTTGGTTGTAGACTGTTCGGCTTGGTGTCGTGGTTTGACGTGGAGGTAATAGGTTGTCTTGAGGCCGCGCCTCCATGCTTCGGTATAGATTTCGACGTAATCGTCGATGTTTCGGGTGTCGAGGTACATGTTGCGGCTGATTGCTTGGTCGACCCATTTCTGAGCGCGAGCAGCGACTTCGATGAAGGCAAACGGACTGAGCTGGAAACTGGTCTTGAAGACGTCCTTGATTTCTTGTGGAATCACCGCGATGTCCTGAATGTCGCCCTGGCGTGCCAATACTTCGTCTTTGACCTGTTCCCACAAGCCAGCGGCTTTAAGTGAGTTAACCAAGTTGACGTTGACTTCGAGGAACTTGCCACTAAGCGTGCTACGGCTAAAGATCTGTGCGAACTGTGGGTCGAGGCCAGGAGTGGTACCCGCGACCAGACCGATGTTGGCGGTAGGTGCGATAGCCATGAGGGTGGCGTTACGCATGCCCTTCTTGGTCTTTTTGCGCAGTGCTTCCCAGTCAAGTTTAGCTTTGCGGTTAATGTTGACCTTGAGCTTACGTGATGTTGCGAGCTCGTCGAGCGTGTCGATTGGCAGCAGGCCTTGTTGCCAGCCACTACCCTTGAAGTTGTCGTAGCTACCGCGAGTCTTCGCCATTTCGGCTGATTCGTCGATTGCGTGGTAGCTGATGAACTCAACAACTTCGTCGATGAGGTCGAAAGCTTCTTTGCTGTCGTAGCAGTAGCCGCGCTTTTCGAGCACGTCCGTGAAGCCCATCAGGCCCAGACCGACGGCACGGTTGGTCGAGTTCGAGTACATAGCCTCAGGAATTGGCGTGTTAGTGATGTCGACGAGATTGTCGAGCTGTCGGGTTGCTGAGCGAACGCTTTGTTCCATGCGTTTGTAATCAAAGCTCAGGTCATTGTTAAGGTGCTGGCTCAGGTTGATACTGACAAGGTTACAGACAGAGACGTTCTTTTCGTCTTGCGGCAACGTAATTTCAGTACAGAGGTTCGAACAGTGAATCGTACCGGTGTTGTTGTTCAGCGCACGAACGTTGATGGTGTCTTTCCAGGTTAGCCATGGGTGGCTTGTTGCCTGCAGTGAGGTCAGAATCTGACGGAACTGCTGGCGAGCTGGCAATGCGGTGAATTCTTTCATTTTGCCTGCTTCAGCAAGTTTGACGTATTCGTTGTAGCGCTTTGAGAACGCTTCACCGTAGAGTTCAGGAAGGTCAGAAACTTCGGCTGGATCAAACAGGTACCAGTCTTTGTCGGCTTCGACGCGTTTCATGAACTCGTCAGAGATATAGACAGCAGTGTTCATGATACGGGTACGAAGGTATGGGTCGCCAGAGTTTTGGCGAAGGTCGAGGAACTGTGGAAAGTTCAAGTGCCAGTTTTCAAGATACATCGCAGCAGCGCCGGCTTTTTTACCTTTGCGACTAACGGCGAAGAGTGCCGAGTCGATCATCTTCATGAACGGTATTGGGCCGGTAGACTCAGTGTTGGTCGTCTTGACCGGGCTACCAGCTGCGCGCAGCTTCGTCATAGTAATACCGATACCACCGGTGCCCTTCGCGATCCACATAGTGTCACGCACGGCTTTGGCGATAGATTCCATGTCGTCTTGAACTTCCATCAGGAAACAGTTCGAGAGCTGTGGGAAAGCGCCACCAGCGTTCACGCGGGTCGAACCACCGGTTACGTACTCGAGCTTGCTCATGTGGTCGTAAAATTCCAGAGCTGCAGCAGTCGGGTCAGCTTCGTTAAACGCAAGACCCATAGCGATACGCATGTGCGTAAACTGTGGAGTTTCGATCGGCGCGCCTGAGTTTTTGCGCAGCGCGTAGCGGTTCTTGTTCGTCACGACGCCGATGTATTTAAATAGATCGTCGCGCTCTGGGTCGAGTGCGGCCGCAAGGGCTTTCAGGTCGTAGCGACCATCACTCATCCGCTCGTCAAGCAGACCGTCTTTGACCGAATTCTTGATGAAGTTTGGAAACTTCTGAGCGTGCAATTTCTTAAGCTCATCTTTGGTCTCGTAGTCGCCAAGAATGTTCTTATATATATTCTTAAGTAGCAGTCGGGCTGCGATTGTATCGAAGTCCGGGTCGTCTTTGACGTTCTGTAGCGCCGTCTGAATAACTGCCTCATCCAGCTGCTCTGTCGTAATTCCATCAAATAGTGTCAGCTGCAACTCGGTTGCGACCTGTACTACTTTTGAAATTTGATCAGGTAATCCTTCACTCGCTTTCACGAGTGCGAGGTTGATCTTGTTGGCGTCAAATGGTACGCGGGTGCCGTCGCGATGAACCACATGAATTCCGTCCATAACCCCATATCCTTTTTGTTAGTAGTTACTATACCCTCCACACCGACACCTCCCAAAAGCGTCATAATTTGCAAGCACTAACATAAGCCCCTGGCGTAACCAGTGGAAATATGTCCTCCCGCTTGCAAATGTGTGTTTTTCATTACACTACTATATATGTAGCGTCTGCGTAGCATTATGGACGCTAGATATGTGTATTGCAAGACTTTTTTGAGTAAAACGACGCATTTTACAACATGGTGCTTGTGCTACCCCTAGCATCACAGATGTAGTGGTATGTTTCTTATTTACAACGCTATATATAGTGTTTATGTGACTTAATTCCTTGACACCGTATACTAGATATATATGCCACAAAAACACATTGTTATTGAAGCCCGTAATATGCCGACCAGTACCGGACGCTACGTCGAAATGCTGGTACGCTACCTCGAGAAAGTCGATACCGTCAACCGATACTCCGTCTTACTCTATCCTGACAAAATGGACACGTGGGTGCCGACGAATCCGAACTTTACGGCGGTTCCCTGCCCTTATAAGGAATATAGTTTTGCCGAACAACTTGGCTTCGTGAAGCAGCTCAATAGCCTGAACGCTGACTTAGTGCATTTTAGTATGCCGCAGCAGCCGGTCTTATATAACGGCGCGGTCGTCACGACGATTCAAGATCTTACCACCGCCCGTTTTCGAAACCCCGATAAAAACATCGTCGTGTTTTGGATTAAGCAACAAATATATAAGTGGCTTATAAAATACGTGTCGCGCAAAAGTAAGCATTTAATCGCAATCAGCGACTTTGTGCGGCATGATATTGCCGAGTACGCATCGATTCCACTTGATAAGATTACGGTCACGCATGAAGCAGTCGATGATTTTGACGAGGCGCCAGCGCCATTACTATCGGTCGTCGGTAAGCGGTATATTATGGGCGATGGCCGGGCGCGGCCACACAAGAATCTCGCTCGCCAGATCGAGGCATTCGCGAAAGTACACGAAACGCACCCTGATTTGTATTTTCTGCTTACTGGTAAACAAGATGAAGCAATCAATGAGCACAAGCGTCGTATCGAAGAACTTGGTCTCAGTGAGTTCGTAATTATCGCCGGCTTTATACCAGACGGCCAGCTCAAATGGGCCATGGCGCACTGCCAAGCCTATATATGGGCCAGCCTAAGCGAAGGCTTCGGCCTGCCACCACTCGAAGCGATGCTCCACGGTGCGCCAGTCGCGAGCAGCAACGCCAGTTGTATGCCTGAGGTACTGGGTGAGGCAGCGCACTATTTCGACCCGTATGACACCGACGCCATGGCGCAGGCAATCAGCGAGCTGGTCGATAACCCCGAGCTGCAAGAAACGCTCAAGCAACGTGGCGCCCAGCAGGTACAGCGATATTCCTGGAAGCGTATGGCTGAACAAAGCCGTGCCGTCTACGAAAAGGTGCTAAGCGGAGCATAATGGTGTCAGCGCAACAATCTACTGAGCCAAAAGTTGCCATCGTCTGCGACTGGCTGACCACTATGGCAGGCGCCGAAAAAGTTATCTTAGCCTTTCACGAGGCATTTCCCGATGCGCCGATATACACCAGCGTGTATGTTCCCGAAAACGTGCCTGCCTTCGCGAATGCCGACGTGCGAACGACGTACCTGCAGCGCTTGCCGCGACCGCTTCGTAATTTGCATAAGTTCTTCCCGATGCTGCGGGTGCATGCGTTTCGCTCACTCGACTTATCAGAATATGACGTGATTCTTTCGAGCGCCAGCGCCGAAGCAAAGCAGGTGCGAAAAACGCGCGCCGATCAAGTACACATCTGTTATTGTCATACGCCGATTCGTTACTATTGGAGTCATTATGAGCAGTACAAGGCGGACCCGGGCTTCGGGCGACTGAACTGGCTCGTGCGATTACTTATGCCGCTGATGGTACCGGCGCTCAAACGCGCTGATTACCGGGCGGCGCAAGCGGTCGATTACTTTATTGGCAACTCGACGACGGTGGCTAAGCGTATTGCCACCTATTATGACCGTACAGCCGACGTGATTCACCCGCCTGTCGATACGGATCGGTTTACACCGTCCGATACGCGTGCCGATTTTTATATGGCGCTGTCGCGGCATATTCCCTACAAGCGCCTTGATCTGGCAATTTCGGCCGCCAACGCACTGAAGCTACCGCTGCGAGTATTTGGCGATGGTAGCGAGCACGACAAACTAGTCGCTATGGCTGGTCTGACGGTTTCGTTTTACCCCGGTACCCCAAGCGTCGAGGATCAACAGCGTATTACTGACTCATTTAATACGGCGCGAGGGTTGCTGTTTCCTGCGGAAGAAGATTTTGGCATTACACCCGTCGAAGCGCTGGCTGGCGGCACACCGGTCATCGCATACGGCGTCGGTGGCGCACGCGATATCGTGAGTGACGGCGAAACTGGAGTACTGTTCGACGAGCAGACCACTGAAAGTGTCGTGGCGGCTATCAAACGAGCGGAAGCAATTGCCTTCTCGCCTTCAGTGCTGGCGAAGAGCGCAAAACGATTTGAGCGACCAATTTTTATACGTGCCATCACCGACTATGTCGACGCGCACCGCAAGCGTTAACTTTATTCACGCCTCTTCCTACGCTATACTAAAGATGCGTTATCAACTCTAGCCTGCGAGACTTTCATGCACAAATCTGCGTACATGGACCAAGCCGTCCTCGACAAAATCAAAGATGCCCACTATGTGCATCTCGTCACCATCGGAACCAAACCTGACATTATCAAGCAAGCGCCCATTTATCATGAGCTCGTCAAGCGCGGCGAAACCGTGCTACTCTGCCACACCGAACAGCACTACGACTACAACTACAGCGGTGGTGTCGAGCAAGAACTGGGCCTAGACGTCGATATCCGCCTGGGTATCAACGGCAGCTGGCCAGAAAAGACCGTGCAGATGATTGAGCGATTCAGTGAAGTCATGTACGTCTTGCTCGACCAGGGAAAAATCCCCGTCCCGTACGTCCACGGTGATACGTCAACCGCTTCGGCTATCTCATTTGCCGCTATGCTGCACAAAATATCATGTGTGCACGTCGAGGCCGGTATTCGTACCCTGACGCCGAAAAAGGAGGTCTATCACACCTTCAATACTGCTGTTCAAAACGGCACGTTCGACTGGAACGCCTACTACAAAGCGACCCAAAACCAAGACAACTACTCGCTCGGCAGCATCGAGCCGTTTCCTGAGCAGATGAATACGCGCATGACCGAACCAACCTCGGGCTTTTGCGCGGCTCCTGTCGAGATTAACAAGCAGCAGCTGATCGCAGAAGGTATCGAACCGTCAAAGGTCGAAGTGGTCGGCAACACGATCACTGACGCGACATTTCGTGCGATCGAAGCTGCCAAAACCTCCGATATCTTCAGCCATTTTCCGCAGCTCGCCGACGGTGGCTATCTGCTGATGTCGATTCACCGTCGCGAGAATATATATGACCGCAAGCGATTCACGGCTATCATGGAGGCGGTTGAAGAGCTGGTGGCGAATGACTATAGAGTACTATTCCTGTCGTTGCTGTCGACCGAAGATGCAATCGACAAGTACGGTTTTCGCGAAGATATCGAGCGCATGCAGCGCGAATACCCCGATCACTTCATTTATTCGCACGCGATCGCCCTTCATAAAGACCTTATCGCGTTGATGCAACGCTCGAGTGCAGTCGTGTCCGATTCGGGCGGCTTTCAAGAAGAGTCAAACATCGTCGGTATTCCGCATGTCACGATACGCTTCGGCTCCGATCGCAGCGAATCGTTCTTTGCTGGCTCGAATATCCCTGCCCCACCGATTAACAAAGAATTCATCTTCGAAGTCATCAAGGGCGCGGTCGGCAATACGCAGATGAAAAAGTCGAACCTGTACGGCAAGAACGTGGCCGCGAAAGTGGTCGACGGTGTCTTGAAGCGACTGCACACCGAAAACGGCCTCTTCCTCTCTGAAGAGCAACGCCTTGGTTTCGAATGATGAAACACATCGTCATCGACGCACGCATGATCAATACGACGACCGGCACATATGTCGAGCGGTTGCTTCATTACTTGCAACAAGTCGATACGGTCAATCGCTACACGGTGTTGGTGCCGTCAAAAGATGAGGATTTCTGGAAGCCCAGCGCGAAGAATTTTTCGGTGATGATCGCTGATTTCGACGAATATTCGTTTGAGGAGCAGTTCGGATTCAAGCGCTTTTTAGAGTCACTGAAACCGGATCTGGTGCATTTTTGCATGCCGCAGCAGCCAATATGGTACCGAGGCCGTAAAGTCACGACGGTACATGACCTGACGCTACTACGCGTCTATAACTCCGATAAGAATTTTCTAATGTTTAAGACCAAGCAACTAATCGGGCGCTACGTGTTCAAAAAAGCCGCTCGCGATTCGGCTGCCGTCATTACCCCAACAGAATGTACCAAGCAAGATCTGGTTTCGTATGCTGGCATTCCAGCCGAAAAGGTCTACGTCACCTACGAAGCCGCCGATATCGGCCAGTTCAAGAAAATCCGCTATGACGTGCCGTACGATCGATTCTTGATTAACGTCGGCAGGCACAGCGATTATAAAAATGTCGTCCGGCTCGCTGAGGCGCATCAGAAATTACTTGCGAAACATCCTGATTTAGGGCTGGTATTCGTTAATGGTCCCGACGATTCAGTCCTGGCGAACAAAGCTTTGTTTGAATCACGTGGCTACAAAAATATCCACTTTACGCTCAAAGCCATGAAAGGCGAACGAGACTATCTATACACGAAGGCCACGGCATACGTCACGCCGTCACTGTTCGAAGGGTTCGGCCTAGGTGCGCTTGAAGCAATGGGCTTCGGCCTACCGGTACTTTCGAGTACGGCGACCTGTCTACCTGAGGTATATGCTGACGGCGCACTGTATTTCGACCCGCTCAGCGTTGACGATATGGCCGACAAAATCGATCAGGTACTGTCGGGCGATGCGCTTCGCCGCGATCTGATCGCACGCGGCAAAGCTCGTCACAGCTCATTTTCATGGGAGAAAATGGCCAAAGAGACGCACGAAGTCTACCTGCGCGCACTCGTTGACGCCTAGTATTTCACTCACATACGAAAATATGACGACAGATGTCGTCATATTTTCGTGGCGGAGAGGGGGGGATTCGAACCCCCGATACGGGTAACCGCATACACGATTTCGAGTCGTGCGCCTTCAACCACTCGGCCACCTCTCCATTTATCTTTATTGTACATGATAGACGGTACTTCACACCTGCCCTCCTGAACATTCAAGGAGGGCAGGCTGACCATCAGGACTCGTCCATGATGATCGGTTTGACAGCCGGTGCGCCGTCGTGCGACATGACCACGTGGTTGCGCGTCTCGAAGGACGCCGATGTGATCATGACCGCCACGAGCTCGACACCGATTTCACTCAGTGACGGGATGCGGCGACGGCACTGCGCAGCGATGTCGGTCGACGACATCGTGGTCGGACCGTTGCTCAGCAGTGCCCGGCAGGCCTCGCGGACTCGCTCGATGACGAACCGCTCGGGATCGGCGTTGACGATTTGGTATCGGAACGCGCTTGAGACGCGCCACGCCACCGAAAGCCCGTCGACGACATAGGTCATCCACTTGCCTTCGATGGTAATGTCGACACGGAACCCTTCCGTGAGCGACGTCTGATCGCGCATGTCGGTGTCTTGGTACTTGAGCAGACCCGGCACGGCGAAGTAGAACCCCGGATCACGCTCCTGCGGGTTGCCTTGCTTGTCGTGCATGGGACGGTTGCGCCAGTACTTGACGCCCTTGTGCATCACCCGGACCTCGTGAACGAAGTTCGGTATGACATTTTTCCAGGCGATTATGACGGTACCGATGCCGATAGCGACTGCGAGAGTCGCCTGAACCCAGCCCGGCAGACTGTCAAAGAACCCTGCCACGGCCTCAGTCATGGCCACACCTCCATTCACTCGATTGGTGGACAGTTAGCATTATTGTACGCTCCTACCTCTGATGCGTAAAGGTGTATACTAGTCATATGGAAGATTCGATATTCACGAAAATCATCAATGGCGAAATCCCAGCTGAGAAGATTTACGAAGACGACCACACGCTGGCGTTTCTCGATATCCACCCGATTCAGCCTGGACATACCTTGGTGATTCCAAAGAAACAAGTCGAATTCTTGTGGGATCTTGACGACGATGAGTACGCGGCCGTTATGCGCACGGCAAAAAACGTTGCGCTTCATTTGCGCGAAGTTCTCGGCGTGCCGTACATCGGCGAGCAAGTCGTCGGCATCGATGTGCCGCATGCGCACGTTCACCTGATTCCCTTCTCGACAGCCGATGAGTTTCGCTCGGTACCCGATCAAGCCAGCGAACCTGACTTCGAATTTCTGGCCGCAATGGGCGAAAAACTACGAATACCCGCATGATAACTGTACTGGCGATCGGCAAGAAGCATGAGGACTGGATTATACCTGGTCTAGAGCGCTATCAGAAGCGCCTTGTGAAGCCCTGGGATTGTACATGGGAATTGTTGCCACATAGTAGCCTAGAAGGCCTCACAGCGCGCCAGGAAGAGTCTGAGCGCATACTAAAGCGCCTCAACGACGACTCATTCGTCGTATTACTCGATGAAACCGGCGCTATGCTATCATCACCGAAATTCGCGTCTCTTTGCGAAAGCCAATTCACGTACGGCAAGTCGATTACGTGTATCATCGGCGGCGCATACGGCGTTACCGACGAACTAAAGAATCGAGCTGACTATATATGGTCACTCTCACCGCTGGTCTTTCCACATCAGCTCGTGCGCCTCATGCTCATAGAGCAACTCTACCGTGCCCAGGAAATCGTCCGGGGTGGTCAGTATCATCATTTATAGAGCGACCTATACTTGACATCTTATAAAGCATATGCTAATATGCTGTCATAACACTACGAAAAACAAATACACCATGACAAAATTCATCAACATCGTCGGCATCGTTCTCAGCCTCGTCACCGCGACTGGTATCTTTATCCATGATGCCCGTATCGACAAGGCGACCAACCTAAGCACCAATACGCTATTCAAGCGGACTGCCGCTACCACGACCGACGCTTCGATGTCATCTGATCTTCACACCCACCCGGAGCGCTCACAGCGAACGCTCAACGGCTTTACGTATCAGTCACCGTCTATTCAACCACGAGAGAATAAATCGAAACGATACCTCATGCAAAATGCCGAACCTCGCGGCCGGCATGCATTCGACAATTACAATCTGCCAGTAATCGCTTAGTCTCTACCGAGTACGTCTAACTCAGCTACCAATCGCTCGGCGTGAGCCGTTTCATCGGCAAGTTTTTGCTTCGTTTCGTCGACAAGATGGGTCGGCGCTTTTTCGATGTAGGAAGTGTTGGACAGTCGCGCTTCAAGTGCGGCAATACTCTGACGTACGCCTGCCAGGCGGCGCTCCAAATTCGTCTGATGTTCATAGAGCGTGTCAGCGCTGATATCGAGCCAGACGTCTCGACCGCTGGCAGCCAGTCGTAGCCCCCTGCCCTCGTCGACATGCGATAGCGTATCGATTGAGCGTACCAGATGTTTCAACAGCTCTTCGTTATCCGCAATCAATGCATCATCGTGGTAGAGCAA
>DATJGX010000004.1:0-9616 GCA_035494435.1 Patescibacteria group bacterium
GGTGCAGGCGATGCCTTTGCCTCGACTATCGTTGCCGCATTGGCGCTCGGTGAAACAATGGAAACCGCCTTGCTATGGGCGCCAATCAATAGTATGAATGTGGTTCAGAAGCTTGGTGCACAGGCGGGCCTGCAAACCCGCGATGAAATCAAAGCGTGGCTCAAAAAAGCGCCAAAAAATTATAAGGTGACTGACTACCGCGGCTAATGGTCGCAGTAGGTTTTGTTTGCAAGCACAAGTTTTTCAACTTGTTTGATATCGTCCGTAATCGTATATAGCTCTTCGTCACCATCTGATATCGTGCCTTGAACAAGCATGGTTTGTTTGACGAACTCATCGAAGTGCTGCCAAAAGGCGCGGCCGACTAAAATAATCGGTGCCTTGTTAGTCTTTCCAGTTTGGATCAGTGTCAGAATCTCGGTCAATTCATCGAGCGTACCGAATCCGCCAGGGAAGTAGATATACGCGTCGGCATAGAGTGTCATGACAATTTTGCGAGGTGCAAAGTGTTGAAATTCGTAGCTCGCAGTGGCGTATTCGTTGAGATGTTGCTCGTGGGGTAGCTTGATATTGAAGGCTACTGAGTCACCGCCGGCTTTACCAGCACCTTTTTGCACGGCGATATGCGCGCCTTGGTTAGCTGCGCTCATAATACCGAATCCGCCGCCCGATACGATTGCGTAGCCGTGGCCAGCGAGCTTTTCAGCCACTTCCATGGCTTGCTCGTAGTATGGGTCGTCTTCTGAGGTGCGGGCTGAGCCGAAGATCGTTACGGTTTTGTGATATTTTCGTAGAATGTTGTAGCCGTCTTGGATTTCTTTGTCGATATTACCAAGGCGAATCATCGCTGATTGCAAGACGATGTCGCGTGGTATACAGATGTCTGAGAGGCCGTTTTTTGGTTTTGGTTCCATTTGTGCTCAGTATAGCATATTGCTTGTGCATGGGGGTAGTATGCGTGTGACCAGAGAACGAGGTATACTAGAGTGATGGCGACATTCAAACTCAATACCTCGTACCAACCGACCGGCGACCAACCTCGTGCTATCGAGCAGCTGGCAAAAGGCCTGAAGTCGAACGAACGTGCTCAGACACTGCTGGGTGTGACTGGTAGTGGCAAGACGTTTACCATGGCAAACATCATTGCGAAACGTGGCGTGCCGACGCTCGTACTGGCGCATAACAAGACGTTGGCCGCGCAGTTATATAGTGAGTTTAAGTCATTTTTCCCTGAGAGCGAAGTGCATTATTTCGTTAGTTATTTTGACTACTATCAACCGGAAGCGTATATCGCTTCGAGTGACACCTATATCGAAAAAGACTCCAAGATCAATGAAGAGATTGACCGCCTGCGCCATGCGGCCACAACCGCGTTGCTGACACGACGCGACGTAATTATCGTAGCCAGTGTCAGTTGTATTTATGGTATCGGATCGCCTGAAAGTTACGAGACGATGTCGATGCACATCAAAAAAGGTGAGCGCCGCCTGCAAGATAAGTTCGTACGGCAACTGACTGACATTCAATATAGTCGCAACGATATGGATTTTCACCGTGGTACGTTTCGGGTGCGCGGTGACGTCGTCGATGTGTTTCCGGCGGGTCAAGATACGGCCTACCGGATTGAGTTTTTCGGTGATGAGATCGACCGACTGACACAGATTGATCCGCTGACTGGCGAAATTTTAAGTGAGCCCCAAGACATTTACGTGTTTCCGTCGAGCCACTACGTTACACCGAAAGATAAACTTGAACATGCGGTTGAAGGCATTAACCGAGAGTTCGAGCAACGCATGGACTGGTTCGAGAAGCATGACAAGTTGTTGGAAGCGCAGCGCCTAGCACAGCGTACGAAGTACGATGTCGAAATGCTCGAAGAAACGGGATTCGTCAAAGGAATCGAAAACTATTCACGGTACCTGACCAATCGTGAGCCAGGCGAGCAACCGGCGACACTACTCGACTACTTTCCGGACGATTTCTTACTGTTTGTTGACGAGAGTCATGTCACGCTGCCGCAGGTTCGTGGTATGTATAACGGTGACCGGGCACGAAAAGAGGTTTTGGTCGAACACGGCTTTCGGCTACCGAGCGCACTCGATAACCGTCCATTGACATTCGAAGAATTTAATCGACATATCAATCAAGTTATTTATGTGTCTGCAACTCCTGGCGACTATGAGCTAGAACACACGCCACCACCAGTGCAGCAGGTGATTCGTCCGACAGGACTACTGGACCCAGAAATAGAAGTACGACCAATCGATGGACAGGTCGACGATTTGATAGCGGAAATCCGTGAGCGAACCGCGCTGTCGCAGCGTGTATTGGTGACGACACTGACTAAGCGTATGGCTGAAGACCTCAGCGCTCACCTAGAAGAAATCGGCATCAAAACGGCATATATACACAGCGAAGTCGATACGCTCGAGCGCGGAGATATTCTGCGTGACCTGCGACTTGGTGTCTTCGACGTGCTGGTCGGTATCAACCTGCTGCGCGAAGGGCTCGATTTGCCTGAAGTGAGTTTGGTGGCGATTATCGATGCCGATAAAGAAGGCTTTTTGCGCAGCGAGCAGTCGCTGATCCAGACTATCGGGCGCGCAGCTCGACACGAGCAAGGCAAAGTCATCATGTATGGTGATCGTATTACGCGTTCTATGCAGGCTGCGATCGATGAGACGAATAGGCGCCGTGAGATTCAGGAGCAATATAACACCGACCACGGCATTACACCGCGTAGTGTCGATAAAGCAATCGACGAAGGACTTCGGGCCATCATTCCACAAAAAGATGACGGTAAACCGAAGCTCGATCTGAAGAAGATTCCTCGCGACGAATACGACAGCTTGGTCAAAGACCTCAGTGCGCAAATGGAGCTCGCGAGTGCGAACCTCGAGTTCGAAAAAGCTGCAGAACTTCGCGATCTCATCAGTGAGATTCGTGACAAGCAAAAAGCGAAATGATATAGTAAGCTCATCACGAATAAGGGGGTGAAATGGACCAAGATAAGAACAACGATCAGCCACAGCAACGAGCTGCAGTACCGGAGCCATCAAAGCCCGCTAAGCAAGGTTTTTTGCACAAAACTGGCATTTACGGCCTTGAACTAGGCGTAGCCATGGTAACGATGGTCATTCTCGCCACCGTGCTTTCCTTCGGTGCCTTTGCATTGAGCCAGTATATCTACGGCACCGCATCGGCTAGCGTCGGGCAACTGGCACTGTGGAGCGCGGCGAGTACGATCGTATGGTTACCGGTGGTCTATATTTTCTATCTACGATCGGGTGCATACATCGATCGCAATCCAACGGTCGTCAACAACTCCGTGCAGCGTGCGTTTGTCGTTATCTATCAAGTAATCATGCTCCTGACGGTCATCGCATTCTCTTTCACGGCGGTGTATTCTATGCTCAACGCCTTCGTGCAGGCACACGATATGGCTGAGACACTGGTGACGGTTTCGCTACCGGCATTAGTATCTGCACTCATATTCGCTGGCGCATTCGTGGCGTTTTTCCGCCACCCCGTTATCGGACGCAAGGTCTTTGCAACGGCATTGCTTGTGGTTTCAATCCTCATCGTTATTCCGGTGATTCTATACAGCATGGTTACGCTTCGCGCGACAAATATGGATACAAATCGCTCAGCCGATATGTACCGACTACAGTCAGCGGTGAGCGCATATTACAATACGAATAGCCGTAAACTCCCAGACTCATTGTCTGCGCTGCCAAGCTCTACTCGTGATGGACTAAACAATGCAATCAGTGAATATCAATATACGAAAAAAAGTGACGTCGAATATGAGCTGTGTGCGACGTTCAGTAAAGACACCACTGACGAGTCATCGAAACCATCATCAAGCACCTATTACGCGAATGGGGCAAGCAATTACTACGCGCATAGTGCAGGCAAGCAGTGCTACACTGAAAAGCAGCCGACATACACCAACTATTACGACCTGTATAACAACTCCACTAAAGACCCCTCTTCGTACTAGTACCCTTCTCATAGCGCTTACAAACTGCTATACTACGCTGTAATGACACACCAAATTTCTAATGATGACGTACGGCATCTTGCCCAGTTGAGTGCAATTGCGCTTGATGAAAGCGAAGTCGAATCACTACGTACGGATATTGCAAATATTCTGACGTATATCGAACAGCTTGGCGAGCTCGATACAACCGACGTGAGCCCAACGTACCAAGTGACCGGACTTGAAAACGTATTTCGAGATGACGTCGTTGATAACGGCGGTGTCGACGTGTCGACCATACTTGAAGCCGCACCAGACAGCCAGTACGAACAATTTAAAGTCCCTAAGGTGCTCTAAATATGACTCGTATTTCGACTATGATTGCTGACATGCATGCAGGCAAAAGCTCTGCTCGCACACTTGTAGAGCAATCGCTTTCAACTGTGGAGTCGATTAAAGACTACAATGCGATTTTGAATCTGACAGCCGAGCGCGCACTCAGGCGTGCAGACGAAATCGACGCAGCCCGCGCTGAAGGAAAAACGCTCGGGCGCCTTGCAGGCGTACCGTTCGTCGTCAAAGATAACTTTCTTGCGTTTGGCGCTCCAACCACCGCAGCAAGCAAAATGCTCGAGCATTATAACGCTCCACTGCAAGCAACAGCCGTCGAAAAACTTGAAGCTGAAGGTGCAATCTGTATCGGTAAGGCAAACCTTGACGCCTTCGCTCATGGTGGAAGTACTGAAAACTCTGCATTCGGTGTTACGAAAAATGCTCACGACACCTCGCGTGTTGCTGGTGGCTCGAGTGGTGGCTCTGCAGTCGTAACAGCACTAGATGTCGTACCATTTGCACTCGGTACTGATACTGGTGGCTCGATTCGACAGCCAGCCAGCTATAACGGCGTCTATGGCATGAAGCCAACCTACGGCACAGTGAGTCGTTTCGGCGTGGTAGCGATGGCTAGCGGTACCGATACGATCGGCTGCTTCGCAACCGCTGCCGACGATGTCGACCTGATTATGGATATCCTGGCAGGCCAGGACCAACAGGATATGACCACGCTACCTGATTTCTACACGTCTGTACAAAAAGCGCCAGGAAAGCTGCGCATCGGCATCGTGCGCGAGATGATGACTGGTGATGTTCAGCCAGAAGTTCGCGATGCAGTCGAAGCATATGCTCAGCAACTTACCGAGGCTGGTCATACGGTCGAAACCGTCGATCTGCCGATGGCGAAGCATGCACTTGCTATGTACTACGTCATCGTACCGGCTGAGGTATCAAGTAACTTAGCTCGCTACGACGGCGTTCGCTATGGTCTTCGCGCTGAAGGTGTCAAGACACTGGCGGAATTGTATGGCAAAAGCCGCGACCAAGGTTTTGTCACGGAAAACAAGCGACGCATCATGATTGGCAGTTTCGTACTCAGTAGTGGTTACTACGATGCTTATTACAATCAAGCTCAAAAAGCTCGTACGCTGCTTATCGAAGCGTATAACGAACTATTTCGTTCGCATGACGTCCTGCTCAGCCCGACTGCACCATCAACTGCATTTGAGATTGGCAAAAATGTCGAAGATCCGATCCAGATGTATCTCGCTGATGTCATGACGGTACCGGCCAGCCTCGCGGGACTGCCCGCACTGAACGTACCGTATGGCAAGGACGATGCAGGCCTACCAATCGGTGTACAGCTGACTGGCCCGATGAGAAGTGATAGTACGCTGATTGCGCTCGCCAAATCTATGGAGGAATCTAATGTCTGATAGTATTACGCTCGTGTATCTGATTGCCATCGTCTTGATTGGCGCAGGTCTGTTCGCGGTCATTACGCTGACCCGTAAGTCAGGCCGAACACTAAATACCGAGAAATACCAAAGCCAGTGGCTGACAATTGAAAACAGCCTAAAAAAGGACGAAGCCGCGTCATATCAATTGGCCGTGCTCCATGCCGATAAGCTTGTCGACGCCGCACTCCGCGACCGCGGTATGCCTGGAAAAACCATGGGTGAGCGTATGAAGGCGGCGCAAAATCTTTGGACGAATGCCGATCATATATGGGGCGCACATAAAGTCCGTAACCGTATAGCGCACGAACCAGACGCGCATGTTACCTATGAGATTGCCGCTCGTTCGCTGGTCGCGTTTAAACAAGCCCTGAAAGATCTGGGGGCGATATAATGACTGACTATCACGAAAAATACGAGATGACGATTGGTATCGAGTGCCATGTGCAGCTCGCCACCGCGACGAAGCTTTTCAGTCCGGCTGACAACGATGCGCGCGACGCGCAGCCAAATACGATGACGCACCCGATCGACTTCGGACTTCCTGGGATGCTCCCACGCCTTAACAAAGAAGCAATCACACTCGCGATTCGAGCCGCAAAGGCGCTCAACGCCGAAGTTGCTGAAGTGAGCCGGTTCGATCGCAAACACTATTTTTATCCTGATTTACCGAATGGATACCAGATTACGCAGATGTATCAGCCGACGATTTTGTCTGGTTGGGTCGATGCGCCGCTTGAAGACGGTTCGAGTGTTCGTGTGCGAATTCACCACGCCCACTTGGAGTCGGATGCCGGTAAACTTACGCACTACAGCGACTATTCATTAGTTGACCTTAACCGCGCTGGCACACCGCTTATTGAAGTTGTGTCCGAGGCGGATATGCATTCACCGGCGGAGGCCCGCGCGTATGCAACCGAACTGTATCGGTTGATGACCTATGCCGGCGTAACGCACGGTGATTTGTACCATGGTAATATGCGTTTTGATGTAAACTTGTCAGTCGCACCGAAGGGATCACCTAAGCTTGGTACCCGAACCGAAACGAAAAACCTCAACAGTTTTCGTTCTGTCGAGCGCGCTGCAGCGTATGAATTCACTCGCCAATGTGAAGTACTTGAACGCGGCGAGCGAATCGTACAAGAAACGCGCGGCTGGAGCGATGATACGGGCAAGACGACGTCACAGCGCTCAAAAGAAGATGCACAAGATTATCGCTACATGCCCGATGCCGATATACCGCCAGTCGTAATCGAACGATCGATGGTTGAGGCAGTTCAGTCTAGTGTGCCAAAGTTACCGTCTGAATATCGCCAGGAGTGGCAAACGCTTGACGTCGATCGATCGGTCATCAATCGTATTTTGTCGCATCAGAACTACGCGATATTAGTTTCTGCCACGCTTCATGAAGGTGACGCAAGAGCGGCCAGGCGAGTCGCGAACTGGATCGCGAGCAATCTTTCGAGCGAAGAGACTGAATCGCTTGAAGTTTCGGCAGATGTCACCGATTTACTCGCGCTATGCGAAATGGTTGAGCGGGCTGAAGTTACCTCGAACGCCGCGACGCAGCTCTTCAACGACTTAATGAAAGGCGCTAGCGATCCACGGGCCATTGCTGAAGCTCAAGGCTTGCTACAGAATAGTGATGAAGATGCGATCATCGCAATTATCGATGAAGTTTTGGCGGACCCATCGAGCCACAAGGCCGTAGCCGATATTCGCGCAGGCAATGACAAAGCAATCGGATTTTTAATTGGGCAAGTCATGAAACAGTCAAAAGGCCAAGCAAATCCTGGTGTTGCCCAGGCCCTACTCCGTCAACGTATCGCAGAACAATAAAGGAGCATATATGAGACAGCCGACAAAAGCCATAATTACCGATGCAGGTTTCGCCAGCCGCTACTTGCCAATCACCAAGACGCTACCAAAAGCCATGCTACCAGTCGGAAACAAGCCGATCATGCAATTGGTCGTTGAAGAATGCGTACAGGCCGGCATCAAAGAAATTATCATCGTGGCAACGCCCGAGGGTAAGCCGATTTACGAGGACTATTTTTATAACAGCGTAACGCGTATCCGTAAGCAGCTGATCAGCCAAGACAAGCTTGATCGCTATGATGTCGTGCGCGAGGTGCTCGACCTACCGAAAATCATTATTATCGAGCAAGACCAAAGTCTTCCGTATGGTAACGGATCACCGATTGTTAGCGCCCGTAACTATATTGCGAACGACGAAGCATTTTTGGTACTGTATAGCGATGATGTCGTCTTCGGTAAAAGCGACGCTCAGTCGCTGATTGAGGCATATCAGGAGCACCCCGATGCGACTGCGATCGTCGCAGCACAAGAGGTTGATCCTGCAGTTGTCGACAAATACGGTATATTCCAGCTCAAAGACGGCGATAAACTTGAGTATATCGTCGAAAAACCATCAACGGACTCGGCTCCATCAAGCTTGGCCTCATATGGCCGTTACTTGCTGACACCGAAAATCTTTGACCATCTCGATCCAAATAACATCGGCCTTGATAACGAACTTTGGACTGTCGATGCGATTACCAAACTTGCTGAAGATGGCGACGTCTACGTGGTACCCACGGAAGGTGAGTGGATGACGACCGGTGATCCAAAGAACTATTTCCTCGCCCACCTGAATTATGTACTTCGCAACGAAGACTACGCAGCCGATGTCCGTTCCCTGCTCGACGAGCAAAAATAGTGTAACAAATATCACGCATTGGCGACAAAGCTGTTTACCTAGTACGCCGTGAAGGGTTATAATTCGAAGTGAGGATAACCTCGATTAAACTTAACAAGAGAGGATGACGAATGGATTGGGCACAAGTGCTTGTCATCATCCTGTCGGTATTTCTGGCTCTATTCTTGATTCTGGCCATTGCTCTTACGGCAATGCTTATCAAGGTCACGCGTCAGATTAAATCGGTAACCACGTCAGCAGAACGTGCGGCTCAAAAGGCCGAAACGATTGCAGCAAACGTTTCAGCGGCGACTACCCCGGCAGTCTTAGGTCGCGTCGTTGCGGCATTCGTGAAAAATCTTAAGAAGTAAGGAGGCGTTATGTCAAAAGGAAAATTTGCACTCGGAGCAGTCGTAGGTGCAGTCGCAGGTGTTGTGGCTGGTGTACTGACAGCACCAAAATCAGGTAAAGAAACTCGTGCGGACATCAAGCTAAAAGCTGATGAACTCAAGGGTGAAGCATCAAAGCAGGCCGACAAGGTCAAGCAGCAAGCCGACAAAGCGGTAAAAGACGCTAAGGTCACCGCTGACGACTACAAAGGTCGTGCAACTCGTGCGTACTCTAGCGCGAAAAAAGAATTCACTGACGAATCGAAAAAATAGTCAGCTGATATGCAAAAATGCGCCGTTCTATCGGCGCATTTTTTATACGGTGATATACTAAGCATATGAAGAAAACGGTTAAGCACGCAGCCTCAAAAGTCGCCGACGATCAAGAAAAAGGTGCGCGAAAGACAGTACTCGAAGAGTTATTCCAAGATTTTAACCGTAGTCGCTTCCAGGTGTATAAGATGAATTTCTTTCGGGGAATTTTCTTTGGATTTGGCAGTGTGCTCGGCGGAACGGTCGTGATTGCGATACTCGTGTGGGTATTAGCACTGCTTTCAAATTACATTCCGGCGCTGAGCGACTTTTTCCAGGATGCATCTGACGTACTGCGAAACGTGCGAAAATAATTTTTACTACGCACCCAAGCTGCTTGATTCGGTATACTTATAGTAATGGGTAGTGCAACATCAGGGGCAAGTACAAATACGGCGTTTCAGGCGTCTGATTTCGTACACCTCCATAATCACACACACCACAG
>DATJGX010000005.1:0-26893 GCA_035494435.1 Patescibacteria group bacterium
GTACCTGACACCGCTCCGATTCCACGTGTCATTCACACCAACCCTACCGTCGCGTCGGTAGGGTTGACGGATGATGACTGCCTGAAACGAGATCTTTCGACAAACATGTCGCTTGTGCCGTTATCGCAGGTTGCCCGCGCAAATGTCAGCGATACAAGTATCGGATTCGTCAAGCTGATCAGTGATAAAAAAGGCCTGTTGCTCGGTGCTACGATCGTAGCCCCAGCTGCCGGCGAAATGATTCACGAAGTCGCCTTGGCCCTGAACCAAAACCTGACAGCTCGCGACCTTGCAGCTATGCCGCACGCCTTCATGACGTGGTCAGAAGCAGTTCGTACAGCAGCCGCAAAGCTACTGAACTAGCGTATCGGCCTGCTCAGCCTCCTGTAACATCGTACGCACCAACGTTTGCGGTAAACCGATAATTGTCGTCTTATCTCCCGTGAACGATTTGATTAAAAACTGCGCATCAGGGTTCTGAATAGCGTAGCCGCCAGCTTTGTCATAGGGATCACCTGTCGCAATGTAGACAGCGACCTTTTCCGCATCGAAGTCGTTCATCGTAATATGGGCCGTCTCACTTTTTAGCTGCGCAAAGCCTGTTGCCTTACATATCACCATGACACCGGTACTCACTTCGTGTGTGCGTCCACAGAGCGATCGGAGCATCGCGGTCGCTTCGACTTCATCTTCGGGTTTCGCCAAGTTCTGACCACCGACCGACACAACTGTGTCTGCACCGATCACGATTGCTTCTGGGTATTTGTCGGCTACCGCGCGCGCTTTTAGCTCCGCAAGCTCCATCGCAAGTGCTGCTCCGCTGATCGTATGATCGATATGCTCATCGACGTCACTGACAACTACGTCAAACTCGACACCCATATCGGCGAGTAACTCACGACGTCGTGGTGATTGGCTAGCAAGGATAACTTGTCGCATCAGCGAGCTCCCCCTTCTGAAGTTACACGTACTAGCTGTGTCTCGAGCGCATGCTTGAGTTCTAGAAAGTCTGTATAGACGATACCGTGAATCCCCAGCTGATTAGCGGCATCAACGTATATAGGATTATCGTCGATAAAAATCGTTTCAGTCGGCTGGCTGTGTAGCTGCTCAAGGGCGATGTGAAAAATTTCCGGCTGCGGTTTGATTGCACCGACTTCGCTCGAAATAATGAATGCATCGAAAAGTGATTCAAGCTCATACGTGCGTATCTCGTTTCGGATATAGTCCGACTTGCTATTCGAGACCAGTCCGACTTTGTACGTCCCGCGCAGCTGATCGCGAATATACTCCACGAGAGGCTGATTGAGGTTATTGTTATGCTCAAGTTCATACTCGACCGCGTCGGCGGTCTCACCCGTCAGCTCGCCTAGCCGACGAAACAGTTCAGCGGGCGTCAGCTCTCCTCGATCATTAGCGTCGGTAATAGCGAGCACGTCACCGGTTTTCGTCAGACCGTTCTTTCGCAGCCACCGGGCTAGTCCGTCGTCGCGGATGACATCGAAGAAATCAAAGAGAATCGTGGTAATCATGATTACTATTATACAGATTAGTGTTTGGAACAGTCTGCCCGATGCGTGCGATTACCGTGATATGAGTTGCAGCCGGACAAGGGAAATAAGTTGGCTCGGCGAGGTATCTGACTTGACGACGTTCTGCTGTATACCGAGTTCTTGTGTTCGTTCAATTTCTTTCCCGGACGAGAGATTACTCATGATAACGATTTTCGATTTCATTTCATCTAAGTTATCGAGGTTTTCTAGTAGCTCTACGCCATTCATGACGGGCATCATGATGTCGAGCAGGACCAAATCATAATTCGTCTTTTTTATCATATCTAAGGCGACTTTTCCGTTTTCGGCGACATGGCACACATATGGCTGAGATGAAAGAATCAAATGATAGCTATCTCGCAGTATCGGGTCGTCCTCTACGATCAAAATCTTACGCATCTATCTCTCCGATTGGAACCTCGACGATAAACGTTGAGCCTTTTCCTAATTCAGATTCGACTTGAATTCTGCCGAGATGAAGACTGATGACTCGGTTCACCCAATATAAGCCAAGGCCGTTGCCAGAGACAACGTGTGACAAGTCGTTTTCAACGCGATTGAACTTTTCAAATAACGTCGGTATGTCTGCGGCGGCCAACCCAACACCGGTATCGGTAATTGACGTCCTGGCGTGTCCATTGACCGTTTCGGTCGTGATGGTGATACTTCCACCTTCTTTTGTATATTTAGAGGCGTTATCGATGATATTTTCGATGGCCATCCGATAATACTGATGATCGACATACGCATAGAGAGGCGTAGCCTGTAGTTTCATAGAAATCGTCTGTTTCTTATCAGAGATTATGCCGGTGTACTGTTTGACAATACTTTCGACGACAGCGTTTAGGTCGACGACTTCCCGATTGAGAATGATTTTTCCCGAGTCAATTTGCGCAACCTTTAGCAAGCTGTTGACGAGCGCAATCTGACGCTCATTGCTCTCATATGTTTTTTCGATAAAGCCCCGTATCGGCTCAGGTAAATCGCCAGCATAGCCATCGAGCAAAATGCCCAGAAGCTGCTTGATCGCAGTAGCAGGCGTGCGTAATTGGTGCGAAGCGAGTGAAATAAACTCATCTTTTGAATCATTGAGCCGCTTGAGTTCTTTTTGTTGAGAACGTAGGAGTGCGTTCGCGGATCGTAAGTCGTCTTCGTTGGCTTTTCGTTCCGTGAGATTTCGCGTTACTTTAGCGAAGCCTTGCAGCACATGGTCGTCGTCATAGAGTGCAGTGATGACGACGTTGGCCCAAAATTTGCTGCCGTCTTTTTTGATACGCCAGTCTTCATCTTCGACGCGACCAAGCTTTTTTGCGATTTCAAGCTCTTTTTCCGGCTTTTTGTCTAAATTATCCTTATCGGAATAAAAGATCGAGAAGTGCTTACCAATAATTTCATCATGAGTGTAGCCTTTGTTTTTTTCCGCACCCTTGTTCCATGTCTGGATGTAGCCGTTAGGGTCCATAAAGAAAATCGCATAATCCTGAACATTCTCCACAAGCATCTTGTATCGCTCAAGTTCAGTGAGGGTCTTTGTATGCTCATGTTGCAACTCGGTCTTTGTGTGCCGAGTAGAGGTTTTTGCTTTAGTTGAAATACTCATGCTCCAAGAATAATTTACACGACGTGACTAAAGCGGTAGTTCCGATACTCAAAAATCCGCATGAGCATTAACCGCGCGCCTACTTAATATACATATACTATGACTGACAACCAGATGAAGGTTTGTGATATATTTCACAATCTGCGTTATCCGCTTTAAGGAGATGTACATATCGAACAGGCTCTTTGACAACTCACAAAAATACCCCCATCTGACGATGAGGGAATTTTCTTGGTTGCGGGGGTAGGATTATCGCTCCGCTCTTCCGTTCGTTTGTGAAAATATGTAAACACATTTTCACTTCACTTACTCCACGAACCAACGACTACGGCGAGCCTTGCTCGCCTGTCGTAGAACCAAAATACTAGCCAAGCACGCAAAGAAAAAATGACTACCAGATGGTAATCATTTTTTCTTGGTTGCGGGGGTAGGATTTGAACCTACGACCTCGTGGTTATGAGCCACGCGAGCTGACCAGACTGCTCCACCCCGCGATACAGTTATGTATTGTACCAGAGATGGGGTGTGTATTCAACCTCTCAGGTCTTCGGGACATTCTTACCGGCGAAGAAATCGAGCCACTGCTGGAAGTTGCTCGACTGCGTACTACGTAGCGATGGATTTGAGGATACTTCCTCGTCTACCTTTTTTGCCCGCTCACTATTTGGCGGCAAGACCAGCATTTTTTCGCCTGGGTTAGCCAGACCGAGGCTCTCACGGGCGGCAAGATCTTGGTATTCAGGACTCGCATAATACCTGCCTTGATATTTCAATGTGTCGACTTCAAGTGCTGCTAGTGTCAGTTCACGCTGCTTGGCATCAAGCTTACGCTGCAATGTATAGTTTCGTTGCATCATAGAAACAGCACCCCATGCCCAGCCGATGGCGACGATAGCGGCCAGCGCAATAACGGCATTGTTCAGGGTGAAGTAGTTGTGCCGGATGTGATAATACAAGCGGCGAACCGTGTGCCTATCGATAGACGTAAGCTTCATCTCTGTTCTATTGTAGCCCGAAAGCCGGGTTTACGCTATAATATCTCGAGTATACCGCGGGGGTGTAGCTCAGCGGTTAGAGCAGCGGGCTCATAACCTGTTGGTCGCTGGTTCAATCCCAGCCACCCCCACCATATGCGCAATAACCTTACGGTTCGCGCCATGAAACGCCGAGATCATCGAGGCGTTCTTTTTGTGTACGGCGTAAGTCAGTGTCGCTGTCGTGGAGTTCCTGCAAAATCGCAGCACGATTGTTCAGAATAAACTGCTTCCAGCCACCGTAGACGAGGTAGCTATCCTCTTTCGGATCAGAGCTTGCACCGGTCAATTGTTCAAGCAATTCACGGCCGGCGGCATTTTCTTTCGTCGCTTTCTCGCGACTTGCTCGGCGTGTAGCCTGGTGGATACGTGGTCGCTTAGCCTGACGAATGTCGGTTTGTGCCTGGGCAAAGTGCTCGATAATTTGGTGAAGGGCTTTTCGCTGCCCGTCACTGAGACTAGATACAAATTCAGCAACTGTACGATTGGCCTGCTCGCGTGTTTCGGCCGTAAGCAAGAGCGAACTGGCTGCTTTTCCTAACTCGGCGGCGACTTCTTCGGACGCTACCGGCTGTTCATCAAGTGATTCGACATCGGTATGCGGATGCATACGAGCAATCCGGCCTTCGTTTGACATCGGTAGGCCATCGTCGGTTACGTCGGTATCGGGTAATACGTCACCTTCGGCATCGACGATGTTGCCGTCTCCGAGGTTTTCAGCTGCACGAATGTGTTTTTGCTCATTCATGAAATCATTATAGCATAACTACAATGAAAAGTCAATCTATTCCCAACGAAACACGCGAAATGCAATGATGTAGATAATCACAATCCAGGCCGCCATCAGCCCCAGTTGTGGGGCGAGCTGTATGACGCCATAGCCTTCGTTGATGATATAGCGCAGGCCGTCGATGACAGGAGTCAGCGGCAAGAATGCCGAAAGATGCTGTAGCCATTCGGGCATAAGAAACCGCGGAAAGAAGGTGCCCGAGAGGAACATCATCGGAAACACGACGATGTTCGAAAGTGGTGCCGCTTGACGCTCGTTGCGCGCCCAGCCACCGATAGCAAGACCAATACCGAGAATCTCGATAATACTAAAGACGATGAAGCCGATAAGCAGCAGCGGGTTACCGACAATCTCGAGTTTGAAGACCAGTAGCGCCGTGACAAACATGATACCGACCGACACCAGCCCGATAACTGCTTGCGATAACGCGATCGAGCTAAAATATTGCCAGACCTTGAGTGGTGTCGTGCTGAGCCTGCGCAGAATACCCTGCTTCTTTAACTCTGGAAACACGTTGACCGGACCAAAAATGCCAACACCGAGAAGCGCGAAGCCGAGTAAGCCAGCAAAGGTATAGTCAAACTGCGTGAGTGAACGGTCGTTGAGCTGCTCGCCCTTTACTGAAAACGGCGAATCGGTCTTCGTCAGCTTGGCATTGATATCTTTGAATGCGCCATTAAGGATCGTTGTCAAAGTCTGACCAGCCTGAGCATTATTTTGGGTGTAATAGACCTGCACGTCACCCTTTGGCAGTTTACTTTTCGTATCGACAGCACCAAATTCACGAGGCAGTATGACTGCAGCGTCGAGCTGAGAACGGGTCATGAGCTCCTTGGCGTCATCGAGGCTCTTGAATGATTCATCAACTTTGAAAGACTTTTCGTCCTTGAGTTGTTTGACGAAGTTAGTCGCGAATGGCGAAGACGAATTATTAATGAGGGCCACGCGGAAACTGGCTGAATCGTTGCTACCAAAGATCCCCCCGAACACGAAGAGAAAAATCAGTGGGAACATGATACCGAAAAAGATCGAGAGCCGGTCGCGGAAAAATCGGCGGGTGTTAATGCGAGCAAACGTAAATACGGTAAATAATGATTTTCGCATGGTCTTAATCCCTCAGCGCCTTTCCTGTTAAGTCGATAAATACGTCTTCGAGGTTCGCCTGTTCAACGTGCTGTGGTTTCTTGAAGCCTTTTTTCAAGAGTGATTTAATGAGGTTCTTCGGTGTATCGAGAGCGACAATCTTGCCGGCGTCCATGACCGCAATACGATCACAAAGCATCTCGGCCTCGTCCATGTAGTGCGTGGTCATGATGACGCTCACACCGCGCGAACGAATGGTTTCGATAAGATCCCAGAGGTTGCGACGTGCTTGGGGGTCGAGGCCTGTCGTCGGCTCATCGAGAAAGAATACTTTTGGTCCGTGCACAAGCGCCGTCGTAATACTGAGTCGCTGCTTTTGGCCACCCGAGAGTTGCTCGACATAGGCGTCGGCTTTTTCTTCGAGCTCGACATCGCGCAGGAACTTCATGACATCGACGCGCTCACCGTAGGCTGCGGCAAACTGCTCAATCACCTCACGTAGCTTCGTCTTGTCCTGAAAGGCCGGCGATTGTGGCTGTACGCCGATCAGTCGCTTGACACCGTCGGGGTTCTTGGTCACGTCGATACCCCCGACCATAGCCTTACCGCCATCGACCGGTCGCAGGGTTTCCAGCATTTCAAGGGTCGTGGTCTTGCCGGCACCGTTCGGGCCGAGAATACCGAAAATCTCTCCTTCCTTAACCTCAAAGCTAATACCGTCGACGACGTTAACGCCATCGTAGGTCTTGATAAGATTTGTTGCAGATACGATTGTTTTCATTATTTTTATTGTACACCCCCGAAGACTCATAGATGCAAAACGCCCCGGCAGACGACCTGCCGGGGCAATTTTGGCACCTGTTTGTTTGTGGTCTCACTATAGCACTATGCGCTTATGGTTTGCAATAAAAATCTTTTCCACATAAAGAGACCACTATCGCTAGTGGTCTCAGTGTTGTAATAGCGCTAAACTATTTTTTCTTCGAAACAGTCAAGAAGCCGTTGCGTGGGTTTTCTTTGACCACACGGTCTGCTGGGAGGTCGGTAGGCTCACCCTTTTCGTTTTTCTCTACCTTGGCAAAGAAGTAGATGGTTTGTGGTTTGCCGCCACGGAGTGTGACATCGGTCTTGTGCAAGTAGTACGTAGTACCCTTCGAATTAGTGTGCTTGTAAGCCATGGTCTTATACCTCCTGTTAAGCTTTACACCTACTAGGGTAGCGCCTCTGGTGGCCCCTGTCAACTACTTTTGTGACAGATTAAGCGGAGCGGTATCGACGGTGTAATTGCCAGCGTAGATATGCGCCGATCAACATACGGACGATAACCGCGACCCCGAGAAGTAGCGATACAAGCACCGACCAGCCGGCATAGTCGGGTGACCAGAGCGGTGAAATAAACGAATGTTTATATAAGGCAGCTGGTGGAAAATCGACTTTAGTGACACCGATACTATTTGCCGGTATCTTATCTTGCTCGGCGCCCACACATAATGTATAGGAGAGCGAATAACCTGGAAAACGGTTCTTGCAGGTTTCGTAGGCCTGCCGGAGGATCTCTGCGCTCTTTTTGCTACTGGCTGCATTGGCGGCCTGTGCGGCTTTGGTGCGTTTCTCGACGTCACGTGTATAGGCTTTATCGAGGTAGACATCGCCCGAACTGGCATTCATATGTTCAGAGGAATACCGCTGCAAGTCGTAGAGCCGTTCAGCGATGAGATACTCGTCGCCGACTTTGTCTGCGTGGTAGACGCCGTCGCGGCGCTCGATCATACCGACATTGTTTAAGCGCAAAAACGTCGCGGACACAAAGAGCGATAGCAAGAACACGACGAATATTTGCCAGGATTTTACGTGCTGGATTTTTTTAATATTTCGTTTGACCGACCGCTTGTCAGCCATCGTTTTTTCCACCCATGCTCATTGGTATTAGTATAGCACGCGGCGTCTCATATAGTAGTGGTATACTAGACACATTATGCGTGTGTTTTTCTCTGGAATTGGCGGCGTCGGCATCGGACCACTCGCACAGATTGCTCGTAAGGCTGGCTACGATATAGCCGGCTCGGATGCGACACGGTCGTTGACGACTGACAGGCTTCGCGCCGAGGGCATAAATTTGTCGGTTGGCGAACAGGATGGACGATTTTTACGAGAAGAACATGCTACCGCACCCTTTGATTATTTCGTCTACACCGCCGCGCTCGCCGACACCCACCCCGAGCTTCGAGCGGCTCACGAACTTGGCATATTGTGCCTCAAGCGTGATGGTCTGCTTGCACGCATTCTTGACGAGAAAAAGCTCGATATGATCGCGGTCGCTGGCACCCATGGCAAAACGACAACTGCCGGCTTGATGGTATGGACCATGAAGCGGCTTGGTTTGCCAGTGAGTTACTCGATTGGCACGACGCTTAGTTTCGGACCAAGTGGTGATTTTGATGCGACGAGTAAGTATTTCGTATATGAATGTGATGAGTACGATCGCAACTTCTTACACTATACGCCGCGACTGAGCGTCATCACCAGCGTCGACTATGACCACCCCGACACGTACCCGACGCTTGAAAGTTACCGCAACGCATTTGGCGCGTTTATCGATCAATCAGATCACACCCTGCTCTGGCGTGCTAGCTTCGAGACACTGCAGCCAGATTCTGTCGACGTAACAGTGTATGACGAGGCGCTTTCACTTGATCATTTGCATTTGGCAGGCGTGTACTTACGCCAAAATGCGTTCTTGGTTGAGCGAGCAATCTTGCGGCTATTTCCTGAGACACCCTACCATGAGCTGATCGCCGCAATCAATTCGTTTCCCGGCACCGATCGACGCATGGAGCGACTTGCCGAGAATCTGTACTCTGACTACGGCCACCACCCAGCTGAAATTGCAGCCACGCTCGCTGGCGCGAAAGAGCTCAACGAGCACGTCGTGTTGGTCTATCAACCGCACCAAAACGTACGCCAGCACCTGATACGAGATAATTACACCGATCAGGTGTTTGCAAACGCAGATACTGTGTACTGGCTGCCGACATATCAGAGCCGTGAAAACGCGGACCTCGAAATTCTCACTCCTGAACAATTGACATCTCAGCTATCGGATCAACAAAACGTTCATACCGCCGAACTCGACGAATCGTTATGGAGCGAAATTACAGCCCATCGATCCGAAGGACATCTGGTGCTGGCAATGGGTGCCGGCTCGATTGACGAGTGGCTACGCCGCCATGTCGCCGCGGAAGATTCGACCAATGCGTGAGCAGCAATTACAGACAAACGAATACGCCCGGCAACACTATGGATTCGTGCCAACCACTGATGGCACCTACGTGGACACGTCGTTTTTGCGCCAACGATTTTATGGTAGCGATCTCGGTAAAGCCTTCGCGCGTCAAACGCCACGGTTTATTAAGCGTCACACCGAATTAAGTGAAGAAGATGCACTACGATACCTCGGCGGCGATGCTTGCCCGGTACACCACCAGTTAGAGCTAGCCGACATACATCTTGCCACGGTTCTAGAGGCCGAACAAAACGACGGTACGTTGTTTGCGCCGAGTATCGAAGATACAGGCCTGCTGTATTTTGTCTCGACGTTTCATGATATCGGTGAAAGCGAGCACGAATCGCTCGTGAACGCTGGTTTGGTGACCGTCGGCGATATACCTCACGGTGAAAAAACTGACGAAGACCGTGCGCATGAAGCCACCGTACGTCGAGCATTGTATAGGACCTACTTCGCCGATGTCGATCCGTACTTTCTTGAACGCGCCGAAGCAATCATTTTGCATAAGCCGCTACCAGGCGATGAACATTTGCATGATTTGTACGAAGCTGCGCATGACCTGCAGGTGTTTGCAACGGTCGATGTCGCTGCCGAAAATGCTCGCGACCCGTCAATTGCTGCAGAGGTGCGCGCGGCATTAGGCCGTTTTGCACATCAGGTTACTCACGGGCGTGATGGCGATTCGGGCCACTTAGCGATTTTGCGCCAGCGCTCGTATTTTGCAGCTATAAAAGATGATGTGGCGCAGCGCGAAACAGCCAGCACGGCCACGAAGCTAACGCATGTCGTTGACGATTCGAATCGGCATTTACACCTGCTCTGCTGCCAAGAAGCTGCCTAGCGCTAAACGCCGCGCTGCGCACTGACGAACTTTGTGTGAAGACCTTCCTCGAGCCAGCGCTGTTCATAACTCGTAAGAATTTTAAAATCATCATCAAAATCGGTGTCATGAAGATCAAACGTCAATGCTTGCAGAAACCACTTCTCGGCGACAAGCTGCTCGAGGCTCCACTCAAAAAATGCAGGGTTATCGTGCTTTAGATTCAATCGTCCTGTATTGCCGAGTAACGTAGCGTATCGTCTCAAAAACGTCGGATGCGTCAGACGACGCCCGGCGGCGCGCTTTTTTGGGTAGGGGTCAGGAAACGTCAGCCAGATTGCAGATAAGCTATCAGGCGTGAACAATTCTTCAATCTGGTCGGCACGAGCCCTGATGAAATAGACGTTTTCGATGCCTTCTTCCAGTGCGAGATGCGCTCCTTTTTGAAGCCGATCAGCCTTTACGTCGATAGCGACAAATATCTGTTCAGGGTGTCGCCTAGCTAGCTCGGTGCTAAAAAAGCCAGTCCCCGCCCCGATTTCAAGCACGTCGACATGACGAGGCTGCCACTGATCATACTCGAAGCAGTTGCTGGCATTTGCGAACTTCGCAAACTTATATTTTTTGCGTTTGCGGGTAATGATGAACTGTGCAGGGTCGATATAATCGCTCATCGTAGCCGCTGGACGGCGCCGTTCTCATCGATGCGTAGCAACTGAGACGGCACGCCTTCTTCTACTCGTCCGCCTTCGACATAGAGGTCAACCTTGTCACCGAAGTAGGCTTTGGCTTCATCGATATCTTTTGCTGGTTCTTTGCCCTCTGGATTGGCACTCGGCGCAATCAATGGACCGGTCTTACTTATTAACGCACGGAGGTCTTCGTTGTCGGGCATACGGTGACCGAATTCGTCGTTTCCGCGGTGCAGCCATACCGGTGCTTGCGATTTATCGATTGGTATAGCAATCGTGACGCGACCCGGCCAAACTGTCATAGAAAGTTCATACTCAGCTGCGGGCAACGGCACAAGCATTTGCTCGCGACTTGCAATCAGCACGATTGGTGATTTGTAATCAGCTCGGCCTTTGACTGCGAAGACTCGCTGAACCGCTTTTTCATCATCGGCTCGCGCAAGGATTCCATAGATTGTGTCAGTGCGGGCGACAACGATACCGCCAGCGTCTAGTACGGCGGCGACCGCCGGGTCGGAAAGTGATGTAACAGTTTTCATGAGCTCTATTCTAGCATATGTCGCCGCTTGAGTTTCTCTGTTGGTTATGGGATACTAGTATGAAAATGGTGGGTACAACATAGACATGGAACTAACGATCTTTACGCAGATTAGTCTTGTCATCGCGGTCGCTGCGGTGATTTCCATCATCATGCGCGTGCTTCGCCAGCCGCTTATTATGGGCTATATCGTGACAGGTATTCTCGTAGGGCCAAGTGTGCTCGACGTCGTCCATGCCAAAGAAGCCTTCGAAACCTTTGCCGAGATCGGCATCGCCTTGCTGCTGTTCATTATCGGGCTCGGGCTCAACGTCGGCGTGATTCGCAATCTGGGGAAGGTCTCGCTTGTTACGGCTGGAGCGATTCTACTACTTGTGGGCTCAGCGGGTCATTTTGCAGGTTTGCTGCTCGGGTTCGATAACACGACCTCGATATTACTGGGCATCGCTCTATTCTTTAGCTCGACAATTATTATCTTGAAGGTGCTCTCGGATAAACACGAGCTTGGGCGCTTGTATGGCCAGATTGCAATCGGCGTGATTCTAGTCGATGACGTAGTGGCCACGATGGCGCTTGTCGTTGTCGCCATGCTCGCAAACGGCGAGAATAATATCGCTACATTTACGACGCTTGGCGCAAAGGCATTGGCGCTTGGTATCGGACTCGCCGTCATGGGCATGTTCGTCATTCCACGGATTGGTAAAGTACTCGCCAAATCAAGCGAGTTACTGTTTTTGTTTTCAATCGGCTGGGGATTAAGCGTCGCGAGCTTGTTCGATATCGCCGGATTTTCGCACGAAGTTGGAGCCCTGTTCGCTGGTGTTAGCCTTGCGGGACTTCCCTATGCGACGGAAATGGCGGCAAAGCTAAAGCCGCTACGCGACTTCTTCATCGTACTGTTCTTTGTCACGCTCGGCGAACTCTTTACATTTGGCGCAATCAAAGAAAGTCTGGTACCCGCGCTTATACTGTCGCTCATTGTGATGGTCGGCAAGCCGCTGTTCGTCATGGCGAGCCTGGGGTGGCTACGCTATACACGACTGACAAGCTTTAAAGCGGCGATTCACCTTAGTCAGATCTCAGAGTTTTCGATTATCTTGATCATCTTTGCAGCCACCACCGGTGTTGTCGACCAACGAGCCGTACCGATTATCACGCTCGTAGCGCTGATTACTATCGGTCTTTCGACGTACCTCATGAAGTATGATGATTCGATTTATCGTATGTTGGAGCGTCACCTAAAGTTCTTTGAGCGCAAGAATCTTCGCAAAGAACACCAGCGCCGGGCGACCTACCCAGTGATTTTGTTTGGCTACCATAAAGGTGGTCACGAATTTCTGGAGGCATTTCGTGAAATGAATCAGCATTATTTGGTGGTCGACTATAACCCAGAGGTCATTGAACATCTTGAACACCAAGGAATCCGCCATGCCTATGGCGACATGACCGACGAAGAATTTCTGGAAGAAATAAATGCCGCCAGGGCAGAACTGGTTGTCTCGACGCTTGATGCACTCGATACTAACCTGGCAACGCTTAAGTACTTGCGCCGACACAATCCGCACATCAGTTTCATTTGTCACGCCACCAGCTACGAAGAGGCCGCACAGCTATATGAACATGGCGCGAGCTATGTAAGCCTGCCCCACTATATCGGCTCAGAGCGTATATCGAACTTTATTAAGCGTCACGGCATGAGCCACCAGGCATTATCGAGCTACCGCGACCGACACTTGATTACAATCGGCCGAAAAGCATTGAAATCAGTCGAAACGAGCTAACACTTCTACTGGCCAGCATCAGGAACGGTCGTGATACCGATTGCTTTGTTTGAAAGTGCACTACTCGAGAATTGGTTGGTCTTCGTTTTTTCTTGCTGCGAGTCATAGAGTTTTTCAAACTGCGTGATTGTGCTTTTGTTCACAGCACCGGTGCTTTCAAATGACTGAATATCGTCCTGATCTAGCTCGGCACGTACCGACTCATAACCTGGTCGGCTAAGATCGAGCTGTGCCGTGCCGCTGGTGACATAAAGTCGTAGTGAAATCCCGGTAAGCACCAAGGCTGCGAGAATCGAAAGAATGATCATCCATACGAATTTTTGGCGATGCCACGGTATGTCTGAATGGACAAAGAAATCGTCGTGTGTCAGTGGCAGAGCGTGTTCGGCGTGCTCATGATGTTCGCTGTGCGTCGGTGTCTGGGATTCCACTATTCACCCACCTCTGCTGGGACCGTCTTTGCAAATGCTACAAGTTGCGTGCGATATTGAACGCCGAGCTTTGATAGCGTATCGACAACTTTGGCGACGTCCTTGCGGTTGACGCGCGCGACACTGACTGAGCTATAAAATTCGATTGGTTCAGTACGACAATCAACGTCGAGAGCTTTTTGCACGCTTTGCTCGTAGGTCGCATAGCTTTGGCTGAACTCATCGATAGATTTGTTATAACGGACGGTCGTCTGCGAGAGCGCAACGCCATCGAGGCCGTTGAGTGCAATACGGCTGTTCAGTGGCGCCATGAGTCGGCGAGCGATGTTCTGGTATCGCTGACCAAGGTTGACGCGCAATACGGCGTCGTTCATATGTAAGCTCGAGAGATTCTTTTGGATTTCACTGCAATTCGATTGAATCGCCTCAATCTGCGCATCGGTCAAAATGGCGGCACTCACTGCATGTGAAGGCTGACTAACCAGACCCACCAGGGCAAAGGCAAAAAATAAACCGCGTAAGATTGATCGCATAGGTCTATTATCCCGTGTTGGGACTACTGCGTCAATCGCCAGTAGCCATTTGCCTCTTCAATCAGACCGTCTTTTTGCAGTCCACGCAAGGCAGGCTCGAAACGACTATCGGCGTCGAGCGTGTCAAGTAGTTCCAGTTCCGTGCGCGCCTGCTTGGTTAGTAGTGTGATAATGCGCCCGCGAACTTCACGCACACTACCTTTGAGCGGCGACTGTTTAACATAGTGCCGACTCCGGCCTATATTCTTGACGCCGTTGGATTTAAGCCATGAGCCATAGTCCATGAGTGCCCAGTAGAATTGTCGAGGATTCTGTCTGTCGAGCGTTTTATCGAGCAGATCAAGTATGGCCCGATCATCCACGTCTGTCTGATCCGCAAAAAAATGGTGTAGGTACACCGTACGTATATTAGTCTCAACGAATAATGCCGGCGTATTAAAGGCATAGGCTTGCAGCGCGCCAGCCGTGTTGACTCCGACACCGGGCAGCTCACGTAATTGCGCAGCCGTATCAGGAAACGTACCGGCGAATCGATCCTCGATCATCCGGGCAGCCTCATGCAGAAATCGTGCTCGACGATTATACCCAAGCCCCTGCCATAGTCCCAGGACTTCAGCGAGGGGCGCATTGGCTAACGCGGCCATGGTGGCAAATGTACTCGTAAACGCTTCGAATTTTGGAATGACGCGGTTTACCTGTGTTTGCTGCAACATCAGCTCGCTCACCAACACGTAGTACGGGCGCGTATCGGTGCGCCATGGCATATCCCGCCAGTGCTGCTGACCTTTTTCAGCCAGAAGCCCGCGAAATTCATCGAAGTCCATCAGCTCTTTTGTTTAGCGATCCATGTCATGACCGCGACACCGGCAACCCAATACGGTACCAGGTTGATAGCCATTGCCGTCAGCGACTCCGAGCTGTGCACGACCATCCAGAGGGTCGCCACAAGATAGTATACGTACGGTACATACAGCAACCAGGCTTGCCAACTGGCCGGCAAGTAGCTGCCGCGCACTGGTACAAACCACGCGCCTTTTCGTGGTTTGGGAACTTTTGTTGATCGTTTCATGATGTGTATTATACGCGTATACTACACATATGACGACATTTACGCTTGCAGGTGGTTGCTTCTGGTGTTTAGACGCGGTTTTCCGTAATCTTCGAGGTGTCACGAGTTCAATCGTGGGCTACGCAGGCGGTAGTAAAGCAGATGCCGACTATTACCGCGTAGCATCCGGCCAAACAGCCCATGCCGAATCAGTACAAGTACGCTTCGATGAGTCAATTCTGCCAGTCGACGTGTTGCTCGACATATTCTTTACCCTTCACGACCCGACGACACTCAATCGTCAAGGTGCCGATGTCGGCCCGCAATACCGCTCAGCGATGTTTTATGAAGACGATACGCAGCGCGAACAATTCGAGTCGGCCCGAACGCGCGCAGCGGCAATCTGGGACAAGCCAATCGTGACCGAAATTACGAAGCTTGACGAATTCTACATTGCTGAATCTGAGCATCAGGACTACTATGCTCAAAATCCTGCGAATCCGTACTGCGCGGTCGTGATCGACCCGAAGATCGTTAAGGTTCGTCACAGTTTCGCGTCGTATTTTGTAACATAAGGGAGGCTGTATGCAGATAACGAAATTTCAACACGCGTGTTTTGTAGCCGAAGAAGATTCACAAGCGCTGGTCGTCGATCCTGGCACGCTCAGCGATGATTTCGAAGTACCGGACGAGCCGGTATGCGCGGTTGTTATAACCCATGTTCACGGCGACCATGTCGATCAAGATAAGCTCCAGGCGATTGCTGCACAAAACCCGGGTGTGATCGTGTACGGACATCAGGAAGTGATTGACGAACTCGATCAAAACACATACCACACAGAAGTGGTTTCAGCTGGCGACATGGTCGAAGTAGGACCATTTACGCTCGAATTCAACGGCGGTGAGCACGCGCTGATTCATGACGATGTACCAATGTGCGCAAATCTTGGAGTCATGATTAATTCGATGCTGTACTACCCTGGTGACTCATTTACGATGCCGCAGCATGATGTCGAGGTACTCGCCTTGCCCGTAGCTGCACCCTGGATGAAAACAGCCGAGGCAATGGATTATCTCACGAGCGTCGCGCCGAAAACCGCGTTCGCGACACACGATGCAGTGCTTTCAAATGCCGGTAAATCATTTACCGACAACTGGATGCGTTCAGCAGCCGAAAAAATCGGCTGCGACTATCGTCGACTTGACAATATGTCATTCGTGGTAGAATAAGAACAGTTATGAATCCAAAACTCAATGCCATCCGCGCGCTGGCAGCTTATAGCGCGCTTCAATCACTTCGTCTCGTCACAATTATCTTTAGCAGCATCATCGGTGTCTTGCTACTCATCACGTTTGTTCTCGCGTACTTCTACTCGCCATGGTGGCTACTGCTAAGTTTGCCGTTTATCATTCTCGCGATTATCTACGGCGTGATTCGTCTACTAGTAAAGAAAATCATCGCGAAAATCCACCGTCACCCGTTTACGACACGGCAACGCGAACAGCTCGAATCGTTCACCGGTAAGCTCAAAAATCTGGCCGATATCCGCAACATGTCAGTGTATAGCTACGCAATCAAGACTATATGGGATGTGCTTCGTCATCGTGACGAAACGTCGATTGAAAAACTCGTCAACGATTCGAAATCACTGAAATCAGATTTCGCTGAACTCGAAAAACATTTCGGCGAACGCTAACACCTAGCTGACGTTCGCTCTATCAGATTCCGAGTTCTTTTTTCTGTGCATCATCGACAGCGCTTGGGCTGTTCATCATGACATCGACGCCGGAACCGTTCTTTGGAAATGCGATTACTTCGCGAATATTATCTTCACCCATAAGTTCCATGAACATACGGTCTACACCGAAGGCACAGCCTGCGTGAGGAGGTGCTCCGAATTTGAAGGCGTTAAGCATTGCGCCGAATTTATCTTCGACATATGCTTCATCAAACCCAAGCAGACTAAATACTTTGTACAGTACTTCCGGGTTGTGATTTCGTACGCCACCGGAACAAATTTCGTACCCGTTCATGACCATATCGTACTGATCGGCCACAATTGCCAGCTTTTCTTCGTCAGTTGAAGCAGCCTCGATACTTGCCAAACCGCCTTTTGGCATACTGAATGGGTTGTGTCCGAAATCGAGTTTGTTGCCCGTTTCACTCCATTCGTAAAATGGAAAATCGATAATCCAGCAGAGCGCGATAACGTTTGGATCTTTCAGGCCAAAGTGGCTAGCAAATTCGTTACGTAATCGGCCCAGAACGGCGTTGACCACACTGCGTTTGTCGGCACCAAAGAATACGGCATCACCATCGGCAGCACCAGTTTTTTCCTGTATGGCGGCGAGCTCTTCTGACGACAAGAACTTCGCAATCGGTGATTTCGCTTCCCCGTTTTCGTAGGTGATATAGGCTAGACCACCGGCACCTTCTTGCTTTGCTACATCAGTAAAGGTGTCGATTTGCTTACGGCTCAAGCTGGCGCCACCCCGAACGCATATCGCTTTAACACACTCGGCTGACTTGAAGACACCGAACTCGGTGTTCGCAAATGTGTTGGTCAACTCAACAAGTTCCATCTCGAAACGTAAATCTGGTTTGTCCGAACCGTATCGTTCCATAGCGTCGGTGTAAGTAATGCGCGGTATGTCATCGCCAAACTTCAGTGTTTTACCGGCGAATTCTGTTGATAGTTTCTTGATAAGTGGGTCGAATGTTTCACGGACTTCTTCGCCGTCTTCAACGAAGCTCATCTCGGCATCGAGTTGATAGAACTCGCCATATAAGCGATCGGCGCGTGGGTCTTCGTCACGAAAACACGCAGCAAGTTGGTAGTAGCGCGGTACGCCACCGACCATGAGCAACTGTTTGAACTGCTGCGGGGCCTGCGGCAATGCATAAAATTTACCCTCGTGCAGGCGCGATGGAATCAGGAAGTCGCGTGCTCCTTCTGGACTCGAGTTTGCGAGAATCGGTGTAGTGACTTCGGTAAAATCCCCACCTTCCATATAGCTACGAATCAGGCTGAACATTTCCGCACGGCGCTTCAGTGTACGCTGCATTTTTTCGCGGCGCAGGTCGAGGTAGCGGTACTTAAGTCGCAGCTCTTCGTTCGCTTGCTGTTCACTGAACGGCTGAATCGGCAGCGCCTCTGCACGGTTGAGTATTTCGAGCGAATCAACGACGACTTCAATCGTACCGCTGGCAATATTCGGGTTCTGTAGTCCTTCACCGCGCTGTTTGACGGTGCCGTAGGCACGAACGACAAACTCATCACGCAGCTGCTCGGCAAGTGAGAAGCTTTCGGCGGCATCAGGATGAATGACAAGCTGCACCAAGCCTTTTTCGTCACGTAAATCGACAAAAATAAGACCACCATGATCGCACCTAGACTGAACCCAGCCGCTCACAGAAATAGATTCACCGATTTTTTGCGGCGTCTCCGCCGATAGCACTCGTTTCATAGTTTCTTATTCTACCACTGTTGAGGTAATTTCTCTAGACGTCGGTGGCAGCTTCTGAGGAGTTGTTGTGTCGAGGATTACGTTCAGCAACTTTTCGCAGGTCGTCATGTTCGGCGAACTGATCGACTATCTTGCGGCCAATCAATTGCTCGACGGCATCTTCAATAGTAATAACACCGACGGTTTCACGATAATTATTTACCACAACCAATAGGTGTCGACGGTGTTTTATGCAGGCAAAGAGTGCCTGCTCAAGCGTTTGGGTCTCGTTGATGTAATACACCCGGGGTTCCATCGCATCTTTGACGGCTAGCGACTTCTTGTTTTCGAGGGTAAAGAGGCTGTAAATGTGCAGGATGCCCACTAGGTGGTCGATATCGCCCTCAAATACCGGAAAATGTGTGTGGCCTGTACGATGAAGATTATCGAGGACGAGTGGACCGAGCAGCTCGTTAGCACCGATTGCCTCCATGACGGATCGCGGTGTCATGTAGTCTTTGACGATTTTTTCGTCGAAATGCAGCACGCCTGAAAGCATATGGCGCTCGTCAACACTAAGTACATCTTTAAGTTCACTAAATTGATGCTCGAGTTCTTCGCGCGAGGTTATTTTACGCTCCGGCTCCCCATCACTAATGCCCGCCAGCGGTCGGATAAATCGTTGATAAGATTCGACGAACTGCAGAATCTGGCTTTCGTATGAGTTATAGAAGCGCTGCGACAGCGTACGAATCATGACGAATCGTGCCACGCGGTTATAAAACACCGTGACGATAAGCGCGAGGAGTAGGCCCCATCCCCAGCCGAATTCTGCAATGAGGAGCGCCGACACCAGCACCAACACAAATGCAATTAGGATGCGACGAAGCGTCATGAGCTCTGCGTGCAGTTCGGCACGGCGCCATTCGAGCAGTGCGCCATCGTGTTTGGCATCGAGACGTCGACGCAACTCAAAATCGGTTAAGTGAGTGCGATTTGGTCGTACGCTCGCAAGTGCGAACAGGAGCGCGAGCAGTGCGATTATAATCACCAGCATAGTCCTATTGTACCGTATTCGCTCGGCAATCAATGCTATAATACGCACAGAATTTAGGGATAAAAAAGGAGAATTATGAGTCGAACGACTTGGATTATATTTATCGCACTATGCGTGGGCGTACTCGGTGGTCTCGTACTGCTATCGCGGGGCGCTCAACTCAACGTCGACAATGTCAACGTCGAACAGCATCAAGATGCCAGTGCCGATAGTGGCAATATTGCTGATCACGTATTTGGCGACCCAAGCGCGCCAGTGACTGTCATCGAGTATGGCGATTACCAATGCCCGGGTTGCGGTTCTGCCGCCCCGGTACTCAAAGAAGTTAGCGAAAAGTACAAAGATAAGGGCGTCGCATTCATCTTTCGAAACTTCCCCCTTTCTACCATTCACCCAAATGCACTCGCAGCTGCATCTGCAGCTGAAGCAGCCGGCTTGCAAGGCAAGTTCTGGGAAATGCACAACAAGCTCTACGATAACCAAGCGGCCTGGGAAAACCTGAGCAGCAGCGACCGAACGAACTTGTTCGTAAACTACGCAGGCAGTCTTGGAATCGACACAGAAAAGTTCAAGACCGACATAACTTCTGACGCTGTCAGTAAAAAGATCGAATACGACACGGCGCTTGGCAAAAAAGCCGGTGTACAAGGTACGCCGACGATTTACGTCAACGGCGAACTCGTGAGTGATACGCGTATTAAAGACGGCAAGAAAGCGCCAGCTAACGATACGTCATCACCATTCGTATGGTCGACAGCCGAAAACTTTACGAAGTACGTCATCGAACCTGCGCTGAAGAAAGCAAACGAAACGAAATAAAACCCAATCGCATAACAAAATCGTCCCTTTGGCCTGAGACCAACGGGACGATTTTTTTTGATAGTCACTGCCGGGGTACATGTGTATCTGGGCAGTGATGAGAGATTCGTATTTGCGTTACTGAGCAATATACGACTGCCACTTGGCAGGAGCCACTTCCACCTCGATCTTTTTGCTCCGACTTGGAGCGATCTGGATAGCGATTGGCATGAGGTATTACTCCTCTGGTGATAGTTAGATCGGCGCGCCCGACCTGCACGTGCTTTTTCGACTCGGAAAAGGCGTGTGCAATGTTACTTACGCGCTATAGACACCAGCAGTCATAGTACAGGTATAGACAAAACAAGACAAGTATTATTTAACTATGATTTCGCTTATGCTCCGAGCATGAGCATTTTGGCGCCTCTGTTGAGGTAAAAAGCCGGTTTGTTGTAGTTTGCACACTATTATCGGCGTCGGATGAAATAATACACCAAGATGGCGGCCGCCACGACGCTTACGCCAACAATGCCCATGAACAGCCATTGAGAATTCGCGCCCGGCAATGGCACGTTCATGCCATATAACCCAGCCAGCATCGTTGGAATGGTAATTGCGAGAGTGGCAACGGTCAGAATACGCATCGTTTCGTTCAGCCTGGTATCCATCACTGCCCGGTAGCTATCGCGCACGTTCGTAATCGTACGCAGTAGTGACTTACACCGTGCAATGACCTGCTCCATGTCCACAGAGAGGTCTTCAACCAAATCTCGGTCGTCCTCAGCAAGATGCAGATACTTTCCTGCTCGAATACGCTCAAGGCCCGTATTCGTCGGCATCAGTGCATCAAGATAATCATTTAATTTACGCTCATGCTCTACCAGCGTCGCGATGTCGCGCGGGTCGAGATGGTGAATATCGTTAGTCACGGCCCGCATCTGGCGATTGATTCTCGCCACGCGCGATTCATAACTTTTCGTAATCGTATCCATCATGGCAAAAAAGAGGTTCTCGCGGTCCGACGTTGCCACGGTCGTCTTTTCGACAAACGGCTGCCAGAGCCGACCGAGTGGATCACGACTGACAGTCACAAGATATTTACGGCCGATTGCAAACAAAATTGGCGTCGTAAAATCATTGAAGTCGTCATCCGTATCAGGCAGACGGGTAATAAAATACGTCCAGTCGTCTTCTGCATCGATACGAGGTACCTCGTTCGGGTCGAGCGCATCGGCAACAATGTCGCCGTCGACGCCAATCGATATGAGTAGCGCGAGTTCTTCTTCGTCCGGACGTTCGACGCGAATCCAGTCGCCGTGTTGGTGCGCCTCGTCGTCGCTGACGATTTTTGGCGCGTAGGGTGTTGATCGATAATACTGTATCACCTGCTTAGTGTAGTTCATTTTCCTATCTGTAGGCAAACGCGCTATACTTAAGCAAGATAATGACTGCCACGATGCTACATAAAAACCATCCCCTTCGAATATTTGGCATTTCTGCCCTTTTTACGGTTGCCCTTGGAGTGGTCGTTACGATGTATGGCGGCCTAGTCGACTTGTGGCTCTACGCAATCTTGGTCGTGCTAGAAGTAACCTTCAGCTTCGACAACGCTGTAATCAACAGTAAGATTCTGTCTCGCATGTCGCGCCTGTGGCAGACGATATTTTTGACCGTCGGTATTATTATCGCGGTGTTCATCGTCCGCTTCGCTCTCCCGATTATTATCGTCATGTTTGCAGGCTCAACTGGGTTTTCGCAGGTCATTGATATGGCGCTCAATCACCCCGAACAATATAGCCAAACCTTGCATCAGGCCGCCCCGGTCATCAATGCCTTCGGTGGCGCATTTTTGCTGATGCTCGGTACAAGCTATTTTATCGATCGCAAAAAAGATATCCACTGGCTTTCGCATATCGAATCGCGCCTTGCACAAGCCGGAAAATATGAAAATTTCAAAGCGCTTATCATGCTTGGCCTTGCGCTCATACTCTATATAACCGTCGACGAGGCGCATCGCACGATCGTACTTGTCTCGGCACTGTTCGGAATCGTACTGCATATGTTGCTTGAAGTCATGGGAGCTTACTTTGCCCACCACCAAAGCAATGCGAAGGAACTGGTCGGCTGGGCAGCGTTCATGTCGTTTCTATATTTAGAAGTTCTGGACTCATCATTCAGCCTCGATGGCGTGATTGGCGCATTCGCAATTACGCCAGACGTGCTCCTCATCATGGCAGGCTTGGGTATCGGAGCCTTGTGGGTTCGCTCACTGACAATTTATCTGGTCAGGACCCATACACTTGGGAAGTACCGCTACCTGGAACACGGTGCGCACTGGGCCATTTTTGCCCTAGGTGCGGTGATGGTATTAAAGCTATACCACGTCGAGCCGCCCGAATGGATGGTCGGTAGCCTTGGTATCGTCTTCGTCATGACTGCAGTCATATCGTCGATTCTTGAACGACGCCGCAAATCACACGCGTCATAATATCGCTTTTTCGTTCTCGGCCTTTGCCGCGTGAAGCACCAGCGAAAATACGCTACCCTTGCCTGGTGTTGAATCAAGCTCGATGCTTCCACCGTGACTCTTGGCAATTTTCTGAGCAATTTCAAGCCCAAGTCCATAGCCGGCATTTTTACCGTGCGTGCGCGCCTGGTCGCTCCGGTAAAACCGATTGAATACCTTACGCTGATCTTCCTTGGCAATGCCCGGACCATTGTCGCTCACCGACACCCAAACCATGGACCGTTTTCGTTTACTTTCGAGCATGATCGTAGAGTTTTCGGGGCTGTATTTGATAGCATTGTCGAGAAGTACGGTAAGTGCCTGAGCGGTCGACTGACTGTCGGCCATGACAAACTCGTTTTTGGTCTTGTCTTCGATCGATATATTTCGTGCGAGCGCGGCGGCAGCAACATCGGTCAATGACTGAGAAATAACGTCGTGCAGGGCGGTAGGCATGAGTGTCAGTTCACTTTGATTGCTAGCCAGCTCAAGCAACATCGATGACATACGCTGCAATCGACGCGCATCATCGAGATTTGACTGAATGACCTCACGTGCTTCGCGGATAGTGAGCTTTTTTCGCCGGAGCGCGACTTCATTCGTCGCTTGAATAGCGGTGAGTGGCGTACGTAGTTCATGGCTAGCATCCGAAACGAATCGTGTCTGGGCTTCGATATTACGCTCGATTGGCTCGAGCGTCCAGCGCGCCAGTATGAAACTAAACGCCCCACCAAATACCAGCATGATGAGGTTTAGTACGTAGAGGCGAATCAGCAGTTCGTGCTTGCCGCGGGTTATCTGAGACGTAATATATGCTTGCACACGAGGCGTCGGACCAAACTCACCTTGATCGTCAACATAATAGCCGCTCGACAGTCCACTTGGTAATTGGCGCTCAAGCTGTTCAGCAGATGCATAATATATAATGGCCGAAAAACTGATGCTCATCGCCATGATGATGGCTAAGTACGTCAGCATTAGACGCGAGGTCTGGGAATTCCAAAACTCCGCCAGGTGCGTGATCACGCAGGCTCATCCTTGATCACGTATCCAAACCCTCGCACCGTCTGGATAAGTGGTCGTGCTTTCGGAAACGGTCGGTCGACCTTGTTGCGTAAATAGGTAATAAATACTTCGACATTGTTCGGCAAGACGTCGGCATCGAAATCCCATACATGGGAAATAATATTATTTTTCGATAAAATCCGATCTTTGTTGCGAAGCAGGTATTCAAGAATGGCATATTCTTTTCCTGAAAGCTGAAGCGGCACCCCGCCGCGGGTGACGCTATGTTTGGCGACATCGAGTTCGAGATCATCAACACTGAGAATCGTATCCAGTGTTTCGTTTGGTCGGCGCAGCAAGGCGCGGACACGAGCCAGCAACACATCGAACGAGAATGGTTTTGGCAGATAATCGTCCGCACCTGCATCGAGACCGGTCACAATATCGCGAGGCTGAGACTTGGCAGTCAGCATCAGAATAGGCGTGTGGTTGCCATCGGCACGTAATTTTTGACTCGCCTGCACGCCGTCAAGTACCGGCATCATGACGTCCATGATAATGAGATCATATTCGTCAGACTCAGCACTTCTGACCCCTTCGTCGCCGTCATAGGCAACATCAACCGCATAACCTTCGTCACTCAAGCCCTGTTTTAGCGCCTGGGCGATACGGTGCTCATCTTCCACAACAAGTATCTTCATACTCGTATCATTATACGCCGAGCTGAGAATAAACTTAAAATCAAGCTAGAAGCTCGGGCTGGGACTCATGGTAAGTTCAGGCCACACATGGTGCGTGAGCTGTTTTCCTTTGGCAGAAATATGGACCCACCAATCTCCCGATATACGTTGGATTGAAATGAGTCCTTTTCGTCGTAAACTTTCGAGGCTTGCCATGACCCGCCCCCGGTTCATACCGAGCGAGCGTTCGAGGCTTATGATATCCTCCTCGCCCGACTCTGATATGAGCTGAAGCACCATGGCATCTTCGCTTGATAAACTGATCTGTGGAGTTTTCATTATGTCTCCTTTCGTTTATGTGTACGACGCTAGTATCGCTTGTGACTACTTAGAAATCACTTAAAAATCGAGTGCTTTTTCGATAATCGTTATCGGGTTTGTTGCATGATTTCGGCAATGGTTTTCGTATGGCCGTAGCCGACCCATGTGCTGAGGGGTTTTCCGAGCCGATTTACGCGTATGAACGTCGGCGGAACCGACACGCCGTAGCGCTTTGTCAGCTCGGGGTATCTATCAACATCAATACGGACAACCTGGGTGCTATCTGGCAGCGAGTTACTGGCAAGTGTCGCGGCAAAGGCATCGGATTCATCGCTACCGGGACGTGCGAAATATAAGATTGTTCTGTCGTAGCGCTGGTCGGTCAAGACTATAGGTGCATAATCGACATACCGTCCGGCTGCGGAAGTGTGTTCTGAGACTGAATGAGTTGTGGTTGTGGTTGGCTTTATATATACATAAGCAGTTATCGCAGCAAAAAAAGCCATGCAAATCGCCAATATAAGCCAAACGCTGCGTCGAATCATGTCATCAGTATAGCACATCGTAGTTATTTTTACACCGTATTTTTTCCCCTGTTTTTTTATGAATTCGCCATATTTTTGTTGACAGCACAAAACCATTTTTTTATGCTCAAAATTGTGTTTTTTCAAAGCAACGAGAGACTTTGGACGCACAAAACCCGTCTGCACTGCCTAAATAATTAATCTTTGGTGCCGGGGTATAAGGAGTAGAAATGAATCTAAAAATTAGCGTGGTGGCTTTAGCCGCTGCTATTTCGCTGGCGCTTGTTGGGTCTTCGACCTATGCAACCGATGCGAAGCCAACTACCAAATCTAAGCCGAAAACCACAGTGGTAACGGTAAAGGCCGGCGACACACTTTCGTCGATCGCCAAGAAGTATCACACCACTTATGTGAAGCTCTTCAACGCCAACAAGGGAATCGAAAACCCTGACGTAATCAACGCTGGCGAGAAAGTTCGTATTCCGAACAAGGGCGAAAAACTTCCTGATCGTTACAGCTCGTTCGCAGCCAGTGCAGCGACCTATGCAGCAGCTCCTGCATCAGCAGCCGCAACCACGACTACATACACCACTCAAAAATACACCAGTGCACCTGTAAACTCATCAAGTTATTACGTTGGTAACGGCATGTGGTGTACAGACTACGTTCACTCTCGTCGTAGTGATGTACCCGTATACGGTAACGCCGGATACAACTGGATTAGTGCAGCACAGGCTGACGGTAAAGCAACTGGTACCACACCGAAAGCAGGCGCTGTCGCCGTCACGAACGGTCACGTTGCCTACGTTGAAAGTGTCAACAGCGACGGTAGTTACGTTGTCAGCGAAATGGGCTGGAACTACACCGCTGGTGAGTACAACAAACGTACCGTACAGCCAGGTACATTCGGTGGATTTATCTACTAGAGATACCGGATACTGAGCACCACCACAAGCATGATGACGACCAGCAAGGCGACCACCACCGCCTCAAGCGTCGTAAATCCATTGCGATAATTCATAGCACCAGCATAACATAGCACCACTAGTAATGCTGGTGCTATTTTTGCTATACTGTATAGAGAAAATATGAGGGTAGCCAGATACATTGCAAGCACCTACGGGCGGGCGCGTTGGGTAACGCGTATATTCGTCTCGATTATCGTACTTGCGCTCTCAAGTGCACCCGCATTTGCGAATACTCCCCTCTCTGAAGGTTATGTCGCCAAAGACAGCGTCGCCGTCGGCTCGCTCGTCAGTTTACTACCTGATTCTTCAGATACGGTGAAAGCTGCGACCGTCGAAGCGGCAAACAACCTACTTGGTGTCGTCGTCAGTGGACAAAACTCGTCTATCGCGCTGGGGCG
>DATJGX010000006.1:0-3398 GCA_035494435.1 Patescibacteria group bacterium
CTCGACTGTATCACCGTGTTCAAGTTGGTAGCTAAACGGTTTCATGACGCCATTTATTTTGAAGCCGCTGGCACGCGAGGCAACGTCGGAGTGCACTCGATACGCGAAATCGAGCGGAAACGCACCACGAGGCAAATCCCAGATATCGCCTTTCGGTGAGTACACGAATATACGGTCACTAAACAGCTTCATACGGAATTTATCAGCGTTGAATGATTTGCCTTCGCTCGCTTTCGCTGCGGCTTCTTGCAATTCGCGAATCCATGACAAATCGGCCGGTAGCGTCGCAATGGCGCCTTTTCGGTATGCATCACTGAGCTTCGATTCATTGTAATGAAAGCTTGCCGCGAAACCACGTTCGGCGTAATCATGCATTTCGTGCGTCCTAATCTGAAACTCGACAATTTGCCCGTCTTTGGTCTGAACGGTCGTATGCAAGCTTTGATAGCCATTCGACTTTGGTTTCGCAATGTAGTCCTTTATGCGTTCATAGAGCGGCTGATACAGCGAATGTAGCTCGCCAAGCACCAGGTAACAGCTCGCGACGTCATCGGTAACGATACGAAGCGCGATCAAGTCATGAATGCGCTCAATATCGCCTTGGTAGCGATCGAGCTTTTTATACAGGCTGTATACGCTCTTGACGCGGCCATCCATATGAAAGGTAATCTTTTCGTCGTTCAGGTGTTTTTCGACTTCTTTTCTTACGCGTGCAAGTTTGCGTTGGCTGCGTTTGATTCGCGCATCCATCAGGGTTTTCGTGCGGGCAAAATCTTTCGGTGCGAGATACCGGAAACTGAGCTCCTCTAACTGCACACGAACCCGGCCCATGTTCAGACGATCGGCGAGTGGCGCAAAGACCTCCATGGTTTCGCGAGCGATCTTCTTTTGCTTGTCGCGAGGCATATATTCTAGTGTGCGCATGTTATGTAGGCGATCGGCCAGCTTAATAATAATCACACGCACATCTTGGCCGACGGCAATCATGAGTTTCGATAGATTGTCTTTCGTGCTTGGCAAATAGCTTTCGAGGTCACGCATACCGGCGCGAGCTTTGCCGACTTTTGTCACCCCGTCGACAAGAAAAGCGACGTCGCGGCCGAATAGCGTTTCGATTTGATCGAGCGTTACATTCGTGTCTTCGACGCTATCATGTAAAACGCCAGCAAGTACCGTATCGATATCCATACCCCATTCGCACAAGATTGCCGCGACTGCCAATGGGTGAGAGATAAATGGTTCGCCACTTTTACGTATTTGTCCGACGTGAGCAGTCTGTGCAAGATCGATTGCCGAGTCAAGCTCGAGCACCTGCTCCGTTTCGTACAGCGGAGTAGCGCATTCGACTAGCTTGGCTTTATCCATGTATCTATCTTACCAGCTTTACAAAAACTCTGCCTGGGCGCTATACTTACGCTAAAGAGCTAATGCTAAATAGAACATAAGGAGTGGGAATGGCAAAAGCACGAATTGCAATTAATGGATTTGGTCGTATTGGCCGAGCGGCATTTAAGATAGCCTGGGAACGAAGCGACCTCGAAGTTGTTGCGATCAACGACCTCACCGATAACAAGACGCTGGCGTATCTGCTGAAAAACGACAGCAACTACGGCACATACCACTACGATGTGTCGAGTGACGAGAACGGCATTATCGTTGACGGCAAGCAGGTCAAAGTCTTGGCCGAAAAAGATCCTGCCGCATTGCCCTGGGCAGATCTAGAAGTCGATTTGGTAATTGAGTCGACCGGATTCTTCACCGACAAAGAAGGAGCGTCGAAGCACATCGAGGCTGGCGCAAGGCGTGTGGTCATTAGCGGCCCGACCAAATCTGATGGCGTCGATACAATCGTTCTGGGTGCAAATGACGACTCTGTCGAAGGTGCGACTCAAGTTATTTCAAACGCGAGCTGTACAACGAACAGCCTCGGTGCTGTGATGGCAATTCTCGATAGCAAATTCGGTGTCGAAAAATCGTTACTGACGACTGTTCACAGTTACACCGCTAGCCAAGCGCTACAAGACGCGCCAAAGAAAGATCCTCGCGAAGGTCGCAACGCCGCCGAAAATATCGTTCCGACTAGCACCGGCGCTGCAATTGCCGTCACGAAAGCTCTTCCTGGCTTGGTAGGAAAATTCGACGGTATTTCTATGCGTGTACCGACACCGGTTGTGTCAATCAGCGATGTGACCGCTCTACTTTCGAAAGATGTCACCGTCGAAGACGTCAACAATGTCTTCAAGGAAGCAGCAGAAGATCCGTTCTATCAAGGTATTCTTGCCGTAAGCGACGAACCACTCGTGAGCCGCGACTACATTGGCAATAGTCACTCTGGAACGGTTGATTTACCGCTGACGCGCGTCGTGGGCGGCAACCTGATTAAGGTCTGCGTATGGTACGACAACGAATGGGGTTACAGTAACCGGCTTGTCGAATTGGTTGCCGACGTCGCTAAACGTATATAGTACGTTGTGCACCACATCTCATTGCGCACGCTTCGGCGTGCGCTTTGGTAGCAAGCACATTACGTCATTTTCCTAATTATCCGTCAATATTTTCAGAGTTTACAAGGCTTCTAAAACCGCTTATACTTAAAACATGAAATTATTCCTTGGCGCTGATCATCAGGGCTACCACCTGAAAGAACGTATTGAAGCGTATCTCGCGAAACGAGGCTACGACGTTGAAGACGTCGGTGCACGCGAACTCAACCCTGAAGATGACTTTCCTCAGTTTGCGCAAATGGCCGCGACAAAAGTACTTGGCGAAGATGAAAAAGACGACCCGCGTGCAATTTTGATATGTGGCGGCGGACAGGGTATGTGCATGGCGGCGAATCGCTTCCGCGGTATTCGTGCCAGCCTTCCATGGGATGCCTACGAAGCGAAAATGACGCGCAACGATAATGACAGTAACGTGCTTTGTCTGTCGGCTCGTATGTTCGATGACGATGCAGAGCTTTGGAAAGACGTGCTTGAAACATGGCTCAAGACGCCGTTTGCCGGCGCACCACGATTCCGGCGACGTAATGAAGAATTGGACAGCTTTTAATCATGAGTGTTGTTGCACCGGCTATTTTGACTGATAATCACGAGATTTATAAAACGACCATTGAGCGCATCCATTCGTTTGCCGATAGGGTACATATTGACCTTGCAGACGGCGAGTTTGCACCGACGCTGACACTTGGCGTTGACCAGCTCTACTGGCCAGCAAATTGGAAAGTAGATGTACATGCCATGGTGGCGCGTCCCAGTGAGTACGTTAAGCCGTTGATTGATTTGCACCCAAACACGATTATTTTTCATGCAGAAGTTCAAGAAGACTTGCTGCCGATTATGCAGCAGGTCAAACAAGCTGGCATTCAAGCTGGTCTCGCCCTGCTGAGGCCAACAGTG
>DATJGX010000007.1:0-2768 GCA_035494435.1 Patescibacteria group bacterium
CACGATACGACGCATCCGTTTTACAATATTGGCCGGTTCAAGCGTCAGTTCAACAAGGAAATTACCGAATATGTCGGTACCTATAACGTTCCCGTTGCGAAGCTGCGCGGTGTGTTCTGGGATCGATTCTGGGAAAAAGTCTTACGCCGCGCGTACTTCAAGCTACACGGCCAATCTTGGTATTAGATACCGAACTTGTGAGATAATAGGTCCCTATGATAAACAACCACGTACTTATGTCGGGCACGAGTTATTTCGCCGACGACGCCCCAATTAATCCATTCATGGATAAAGACACGCCTATCGATCTTGAGGTCGCGAAGCACGAACACGATGCGATTCAAGCAGCCCTCGAATCAGTCGGTGTAACGGTTGAACGCGTCGATCCGCCTGCCGATTGCCAGGATGGTGTGTTCACGGCCAACTGGGCACTTGTACGTGGCGACAAGGCGGTGCTTGCACGTTTGCCGAACGCGCGAAAAGACGAAGAGCCATACGCCAAACGCGTGCTCGAAGCTATGGGAAAAACCGTCTATGAACTGCCCGAAAGTGTTGAGAAGTTCAGTGGTCAGGGCGATGCGTTGCCGTGTGGGAACTACCTATTTTGCGGCAGCGGATATCGTTCTGATGAAGCAGCGCAGGAATTTGTGGCCGAAACGCTCGGATTTACCCGCGTGCAGCTTCGGGCGAAACCACAGCTCGATTCAGACGGCAATCCAATGATCAATTCCTACTCGGGTTGGCCTGATAGTTTTTATTACGACCTTGATTTGGCGGTTTCAATCTTGAAAGCACCCGTTTATGACGGTGATGACATTACTGAAAATGGTCTGATTGGCTACTGCCCCGATGCATTGACGCCAGAGAGCGTAGAGCTTATTCGTAGCTTGCCGGGCCTTGATCTCATCGAGGTATCAGAAGATGAAGCGGTGCACAATCTGGCATGTAACCTAGTCAGCACAGGAACACATGTCGTCATGAATGATGCTCCAGACTTCGCTGCCGCAATCGAGTCGCATGGACTCAGCACGACACGGTTAAAAAACGTCGAACTCGCCAAAGGTGGTGGCTCGATGCGCTGTACTACTTTAACGCTCGTATAGCACGGCGTACTTCGCCGGCTTCGTCCCAGGTGTGGACTTCCCATGGGTTGTGTGGGTCTTTTTCGCCGCCACTGCCGAGCTTTCGCTCGATGGTTTTCTCGTGACCCTTACCCAGCAGCACTACTGTATCATCGGCACTCGATGCGCGGCTCATGGCAAAGGCAATCGCTTCCGGTCGGTCTAGCACTAAGAACATATCCTTGTCTTTAGTTTTACCACTGCGGGCTGCGCCTTCGGCAATTTGCGAGAGTATCAGGTTGCCATCGATATCACGATCATCTTCTTCAGTCAGTACTAGCTCGTCGCAGTATTTCCCGGCAATCTCACCTTGCGTCCATCGCTTGGCTTCATCGCGTCGTCCGGCCGAACCAAAGAGCGCAATCAGTTTGCCTTTGGTGCTTTTTCGCAGGTCGCTGAGCAGGCGCTCAAAACTATCAGGGGTGTGTGCAAAATCAACGATGACGCTGAAATCTTGTCCTTCGTCGATGGTATCCATGCGGCCTTCGACGCCTTCCAGCTTGGCAATTCCCTGTTCGATCTGTTCTTTGCTGAGGCCAAGATGATGGCCGACGGTAACCGCGGCGAGACTGTTCGAGACATTGAACTCTCCCGGGATGTTGCAGTGAATCGCATAGCTCGTATCGCCAACGACCGCCGTATACGTGCTGCCATCTCCTTGAAGTTCGATGTTTTGGGCTTGAACATCCCCTGTGCCAATGCCGTAAAAAGCTTTTTGGCGAATATTCTTTGCGAATGCGTCTGCATTTGGATCATCGCGGTTGATGACGCCAAAGCCGCCACGCTTGTCGGCAAGTGTGAACATACTCGCTTTTGCCTCAAGGTACCGTTCGAACGTTCCGTGATAGTCCAGGTGTTCGTGCGTGATGTTGGTAATGACCGCGATTTCGTACGGCACTCCCCAGACGCGGTGTTGCGCCAGCGCATGCGAGGTCGTTTCAAGCACAAGCCATTCGGCTCCCTGTGCTTTGAATTGCTTGAAGCGTTTGTTTAGTTCAGGTGATGATACCGTTGTCATGTGGGCGATTTGCGGCTGAATATCGTCATTCAGACCATAGGCAACTGTTGTCATAAGCGCAACGTTATACCCTGCTTCTCGTAGCATCTTGTGGATCATGAAGCTTGTGGTCGTCTTGCCGTTCGTACCAGTCACACCGATAACGCGTAGGCCGCGTGCCGGAAAACCATAGCGCGCGCTTACTGCCATGGCTTCGAGCTTATGGCCAGTCGGTTCGATGCTGTTAAAGACGCTAGTCGGAATCAGTTTTTTCAGGAGTTGTTTCACGCGTGTAGTACCTCTTTTATGATATGTTCTGCTTGAATCGAATTAGTATCGCTCTCTGCTGTAAAATGCGGTCCGACAAGCAAGACGATGTCGTCTTTTTTGGCTGATCGACAGGTCAGCTCGACGGCTTGTGCTAAATCGTCGGCGTGGTAACGCCCGTTGATTTCTTCGCCCTTGGCGACCGTCACTCGGTCGGCTCGAGTCGCAAACATGTCGAGCGTCTCGTTCGAGAAACTGTCATCACAGGCTATCAGTAGTCGGCGCTTGGTCAATTGTTTGAGCGACGCACTTACCAGGTCAGCCGAGCGCTGACTTGGCGCGCCGTCAGCATACACATGATATGGCTGGTCAACGGACAGTTT
>DATJGX010000008.1:0-4840 GCA_035494435.1 Patescibacteria group bacterium
TTCATGAGGTCGGCTTCGGTGCCTTGTATCGGCATATTGGCGGCGGCGCGTTCAGCGGCTTGGCGCACGACGAAGTTGCTCGATTGCACGTCCGGTGTCGGGCGGCGGCGGCCGTAGTAGGTTTCGACGTAGCCTTGATCACGCGCCTGTCGAAGCGTAGCGTCGATATAGTCACGGACTTTGTGCCTGACCTTGAAGTACTCGTCGATAAACGTTTTTGCTTGGCCAAACGTCATACCGGTATTTTGCGCCAGCGCGTGAGGGCCCATGCCGTAAAGCACACCAAAGTTAACCACTTTCGCATCGCGGCGCATCGCCTTCGTGACGTTGTCGAGTGGTATATGCTGCACATCAGCGGCCGTTTTGGCATGAATATCGGTGCCGGCGTTGAAGTCGTTGATCATATTTTCGTCACCTGCCAGTACTGCGGCCAAGCGGAGCTCGAACTGCGAGTAGTCGGCACTGACGAACACGTTGCCCGGCTCTGGCACAAAGGCTTCGCGAATCTTACGGCCGATTTCGGTACGAATTGGGATATTTTGCAGGTTCGGGTCGGTACTACTTAGACGACCGGTAGCGGCCACGTCTTGGTTGAAGGTCGTATGCAAGCGCGAATTTTCGTCAGCGAGTTTTGGCAATGCCTGCACGTAGGTATTTTGCAGTTTGGTCAGCTCACGGTATTGTTCGATGAGTTCGACGATTGGGTGCTGGCCACGTAATTTATCGAGCTCCTTTTGGCCTGTCGAATAACCGGTTTTGCCCCGCTTGATACCCGTAGTCGGTAGCTGCAATTTTGTATACAGCACTTCCGCGAGCTGAGCCGGGCTTGAGATATTGAATTCATAGCCGACCATATCGAACATTTGCGTCTGTACGTCAGTAACTTTTTTACTCAGTTCGACATCCATGTCTGCCAGCAGGCTGGTGTCGAGTTTCATACCGCGGTGCTCCATGCGAGCAAGAATAGGAATAAGCGGAAAGTCGATATCATGAGCGATTTTTTTAACCCGCTGCAGCTCTTTGAGTCGTTTGGTCTGCTGGTGATAGACGCGCCATAGCACCGCGACAATCATGGACGGATTGTCACCATCATAGCCAGTCACGTCAGCGATAGTCCGTGACTTTTTCAGTGGGTTCAGCAAGAAACCCGCCTGACGTATATCGAACATCGTAGCTGGTAACGCAACGTTGTGCTCAAGCAAGTACCGGCATAGTCCGTCGCCGTCGTGCGTGACAATGAACACATTTTTTATCACATCACCAAGCTGATTTACATCTGTTTTCGCATAGGTTTGTTCGTCGGATGACACGTATATATCGTCGCCGATACGCTGAATTAGCACCGCTTCTGACATAAGCGCATGTGTAGCGAACTCGTCTGACCACGATGCGGTTTCAAGCGGCTGGACGTCGTCGTCTTCGCCATCTACAGCAATATGCTGCATATGCTCTGGCAAGTTTCGAAGCAGGCTGTGAAACTCAAGTTGTTTGAGCATTTCTTTTAGGTGCTTGGTGTCGAGATCGCGAATATCCATCGCCTGCAAATCCAGATCGATTGGCGCATCGAAGAACAATGAGGCGACGCGTCGACTCAAGAATGCGGAGTCCTTACCTTCAATCAGTTTCTTTTTCGTCGCACCAGATATGTCGTCGATGTGCTCATAGATGCCTTCAAGCGTATCGTATTGTTGAAGCAACTTCACACCACCCTTTTCACCAATGCCCGGTACGCCTGGAATATTATCGCTACTATCACCCTTGAGACTTTTTAGGTCCAGGAACTGGTCTACGCGCACACCGTGCTTTTGCTCAAAGTATTCCGGCTTGTACAGTTCTATATCACTAAACCCGCGCTTGAGTGCATACATATGTGTGTTCGGTGCCAAACATTGCAGCATGTCGAGGTCAGAACTGATTAAACACGTTTCAAGGCCTTCAGCCTCTGCCTTGCGAGAAAGCGTGCCCATAATATCGTCGGCTTCGTAGTCGTCGAGTTCATACAGCGGCCAGCTAAGCGCCTGGAGCAACTCATGCAAAATCGGAATCTGGGCATAAAAGTCAGGCGGTGCAGACTTGCGCCCTGCTTTGTAGTCTGGGTAAATCTCGAGACGTTTTCGAATGTTGGTTTTCGGTTTGTCCCACGCCACGCAGACGTAGTCAGGCTCAAGTTTTTTAATAAGCTCAAGGCTCAACGCGGCAAAGCCATAGACACCACCGGTTGGTGTGCCATCGCCCGTCGAAAGATTGGGCATAGCATAATAGCCGCGATAAAATACACTTTTTCCGTCGATAATCGCAAGGCGTTTCATAATCTTAGTATACAGTAGTCGCCCTGAGAAACGATGTTAGCCTCGAATCGGTGAATATAGCCTGGTTAGTTCTTCGATCAGCATTTGCTCCAAGAAGAAATCTTGCCTCTCAGCTGGCAAGTGTCGCAGCATTGGGTGCGACTTTTTCGTACCCGCAATACTCAGTGCCGGCTGACTATCGACCGGACGGCCGATCACAAGATTCAGGGCATTGTACGCACCTTGTTTGGCATTGTTAATCTTCTGTTGCAAAGCGCGGCGCGCTGCTTCGCGTAGCTGCTCAATCGTCTCGACCTGGCGCGGGCTAGTCGGAGCGATTTCGCGAAGCAAGATCATAATTGCCTTCGCTTCGTTTTCGGACATTGTCTTCCCCTCGATTGAATCGCGCAGCATGTCTTCAAGCGTATTTGCGAGCTGCATATGCTCGCCATTGCGACGCTGCGGTGCGTCATCTCCGAGCGCGATGCGTTCGACAATCGGCGCGGCTGCTTTCGCAACCGTATCGAGTGCAGCATCGAAATGCCCTTTTTGGTATCGTTCGCCCTCTAAATGCCCTGCCCAGCGCGACTGACGCAACCGACGCACGTCATAGCCTTCGAACGATCCGAGCACTTCGCTTGCTCTTAGAGCAATTTGTTCGTTACCGGCCAGCATTGCATCGGCCAGTGCCATGAGTGTCGCGGCTTCTGACATGGCGGCATAAAATGGAGCGCCGCGACCACCCGGCAAGCGCAGATCCCGACCGTCGATATGACGATTGATTCGTGGATTCAGCTGGGCAGCGGTAGTGTCGTAATTTCGAGCCATTATACCTGTAATTTTGCGTGCATATGTCTGGCAATGCAAGCATAGGTAGTATGGCGTTTTTCGAATGCGCGCCAGAGTTTGCTACACTGGTTGGAGTATGACAACAAATTCACCTGTAAAAATTCTCGCCTTTGTGGGCTTAGCCGGTAGCGGCAAAAGCTCGGCAGTCGATTATATGACCGAACAAGGCTACCCGAAGATTTACTTCGGCGGCATCATCTATAAAGCCATGGAAGACGCTGGCATTGAAATCACCTGGGATAGCCAAAAGCAATTCCGCGAAGAAATCCGTGAAAAAGAAGGTAAAGACTTCGTGGTCAAACGAGCGATTACCGAAGTTCACAAGCTGATCGAAGCCGGTCAACATCGTATTATTCTGGACGGCCTGTACTCATGGAGTGAGTATAAGATTCTCAAGCATGAGTTTCCCGGCGAAATTACTGTCGTCGCAATCGTTACACCAAAGCACCTGCGTAAACAGCGCATGGCCAAGCGACCGGAGCGTCCGATGACATCAGACGAAGTTGACCAACGTGATTGGGCAGAAATCGAAAACATCGAAAAAGGCGGACCGATCGCAATTGCCGACTACTTCTTGCATAACGATGGTGACATTACCAAGCTGTACGCTCAGCTCGATACCCTCCTCGACGACATTCACTTTAAAAAATAGCCACGGGTGTGGCTATTTTCGTATCGAGCAAACGACCTGTTATTTAAGGTAGTCGTGCAGCTTTCGAGCATCCTTGTGCTTACGCAGTTTTGCCAATGCCTTAGCTTCAATCTGACGAATACGCTCACGAGTAACGGCGAATTCCTGGCCGACTTCTTCAAGCGTATGGCTCTTGCCGCCATCAAGGCCAAAACGCATCTTGATGATCTTCTGTTCACGATCAGATAGCGTCGAAAGGACCGACTGAACCTGTTCTTTGAGCAGCTGCGTCGCGGCTGACTCTTCCGGTGTAACGCTGTCTTCGTCTTCGATAAAGTCACCAAGGACCGATTCGTCGTCATCGCCATCTCGGCCGACGCCGGCATCAAGACTCGAGATGTCTTGTTTGATCTTAATGACGTATTCGACCTTCTCCGGCTCCATCTCGAGCTCTTTGGCAAGCTCTTCAATGCTCGGTTCACGGTTGAGCTCCTGCGTCATACGGCGCTGAGTGCGAAGCAATTTGTTGATCGTTTCGACCATGTGCACTGGAATACGAATCGTGCGAGCCTGGTCGGCAATTGCACGGGTAATCGCCTGGCGAATCCACCACGTTGCATAAGTACTGAATTTGAACCCTTTATCCGGGTCAAACTTTTCAACGGCACGCAGCAAACCAGTGTGGCCTTCTTGAATCAGGTCAAGAAAATCAAGGCCGCGTCCGCTGTAGCGTTTGGCGATTGATACGACAAGTCGCATGTTGGCTTCTGCCATCTTGTCTTTGGCTTTCTTCTCGCCGGCGACTACGCGCTGTGCAAGCGCGAGTTCTTCCTCGGCGCTGAGTAGTGGAATCTTACCGATTTCGCGAAGGTGCAAACGAACTGAGTCGTCGCTGATATCATCGAGATACTGACCGTTATTGAGTTCATCTTCCGGCGTATCTTCTTCTTCGAGCTCCTCTAGATCCGGCTCTTCGTCAATCTGATCGAGTCCGACCAAATCGTTATCTTCTTTGGGTGTCGTGTCATCATCTGCCACGGGCAATCTCCTTTATAAGTTCATTGAGTTCTGA
>DATJGX010000009.1:0-6741 GCA_035494435.1 Patescibacteria group bacterium
AATGCGTGCGTCTGAACTTTTCGCGTCCGGACGATGAGCTCGAAGCCGGCATGGCTATTCTTGCCGACGCGATTCGCTGGATGTACGCCTAGCAAGCTGGTATAGTACAAGCACAACAAGGAAAAACACATATGGCACAAACAGTAACTTGGCATCGATTCAGACCCCGTTTACGCGGGCGGCTCGACGATGCCACGCTCTACGAAGAAGCCAGCGTGTATCTCAAGGCGCGTGAAATCATGGAGCTCGCACTTCGTGAAGCATCGAGGCGGGGAAGTGCCTTAACGCGCAATGAACAAGCGGTTCATTACCTCAAGCAGCACCTGACGAACCAACCTGAATACTTGCTGGCAACGACCATTTTGCTCGCGCCTGCAGCCGCGGAAGCCCAGCGTCAAATGGATAAACATCAGGGCGGATACAAAAATCGTGAGAAGCGACTATTTGAACTTATCGATTTCAACGACAGCTTCGTCGACACGGTTCTCGCGCTCGATAAAACCACCCTCGAAACTTTTACGGTACGCTTTCGCACAGAGGTAGATGCCTATTGCGAGCGTTGCGGCGTCAGTCCGTTCGACGACAAGCAGTTCGATGCCATCGTGCACGGACTCAGTCGCGAGATTGCTGTATACCGAGCGGCTGAACAACTGGGTTATCGGGTCAAAATGACGAGCCGCGTGCAAGACTCTATGGGAATTGACATGATCATTACCGACCCGGCGAGCAAAAAATCGCTCAACATCGACGTCAAAACGCACTCGTCATTCCACTTTCGACTGCTTGATCTGGAGCACCAGCGACGCATCGACGAACAGAAGCGACTGGACTGCGAACTTGCTGGTTATTGCACGATTCGAAACGGCAACAACCGCCATTCGGTCGAGACGATGCTGCTGCGTATTGCGACCGATCGTCTCGGGCCGATTCGTCACTACGAATTCGTCGACACGACTGAGTTCGCCAAGCTGTTACATAGTGCCATAGAGCACCAGGGCAGGTACTTGTTTTAAGGTCCGTTCAAACCGCTTATTTACTTGACTAAATAGCTCAGTCGTGGTATCATAAGCAATATGTATAGGAGTAACTCAGCCAGAATCGTTCCGATGATCATTTTCGTAGTGGTCGTTATTGCCCTTGTGCTCGGACTTGTTACCGTTGGACGCTATATTTTCGGTGGAAATAGTTCACGCGCCGACACGGAATCTATCAACAATGCTCGCGACGAGTTTCTTACCGTTAACGCTGATCGCTCCGTCGTCATGACGATCCGTGGTCCAATCGTGGGTGACGATCAATTCCGCTCTGAGTCTATTGCCGTTTCGCCAAGTGAGCGCACGTATACGATTTACAAGGGTTATCGCGACGAAATAAAATCGCAAAGTTCACTCGACAACAATACGCCAGCTTACGAAGAGTTCGTCTATGCACTCGATAAAGCGGCGATTACCAAACCAGGCAAATATACGTCCGACCAAGCTAGCGACCTGCGCGGTGTATGTGCGAGCGGTGATGTATATGAATACGCCCTCTATGACGGCGACAACCGCCTGCAATGGTACTGGACGTCCACCTGTAAAGGTTCGCCTGGTACGCTCGGCGCTAGCTCTGCGCAGCTCACGGAACTCTTCTCGGCTCAGATGCCGAACGTCAAGCTGCTCTACGGCTCAAGCGGCAACCGTCTTTCGCTTTAGTTTGGTATACTAGCAGCATGATTCGTGCCGTAGTTTTCGATTGTTTTGGCGTCCTGTATCGCAGTAGCGCTGATGAGCTGTATGATCGTTGCCCAGAGGGAGCGCGAGATGAGCTGCACGATATTCGCTTGCAGCGCGATCGCGGGATTATGTCATATCGGGAATACCTCGAGTCGGCAGCACTGCTTTTGAAAATTCCGACCGAAGAGGTTAGGGCGATCACCGAGCAGGCGCATGTGCGCAACCAAGGTTTATTCGACTATATCGTGTCGCTCGACCGCACGCGCTACAAAGTCGGTATGCTGAGCAATATCGGTGATACGACGATAGGGCAGTTATTTTCTCACGACGAACTCGACGGCTTTTTTGATGCTACCGTGTTTTCGTATGAAGTCGGTATGGTCAAACCCGATCCTGCCATCTATGAGCTCATGTGTCAGCGCCTTGGCTGTGACCCAGAAGAGAGTATCATGGTCGACGACATCGAGCGTAACTGCGAAGGAGCCAGAGCGATTGGTATGCAGGCGATCCAACATCAGTCGAACACCGAAACGCTGCATGTGCTCAACAATCTATAAAAAGTATAGTGTAAAATATACTACATATCATTGACAAAAGCATAAGTATTTATGATAATGAACCCAAGTCTAAAAATAAAAAGACGAGGAAACAAAAAAAATGGTAACACTCAAAACACATCTACGTAGGACTGCTGGTGTAGTCGCTGCGTTTGCTATGGCTGCGTCACCGGTACTCGTATCGGCGGCATCAAACACAGCAACTACATCAGTTGAAGCCACCGTTGGCTCAACAATTAGCGTCAGCTCAAGTGGCACGGTCGCGATCGGTCTAACCCCTGGTGGTTCGGCTGTTGTCTCAAGCAGCTCAGACACGGTATCTGTCAGTACGAACAACTCAGCAGGCTATACGCTCACGCTGGCTGATTCGGATGCAGTCACTAACCTTGTATCAGGAACTGACACGATTACGCCTTCTGCAGGCACACAAGCGGCACCAGTAACCCTTGCGACTGGCAAATGGGGCTACGCAGTGCCAACAGTCGGTGGCTTCGATGCATCATACAGCACCGAAACCAACAGTACATCTTCGACATCGAAATGGGCAGGCGTTCCCGCAAGCGGATCACCTAACACATTGAAAACTACCGCGACTACCGCATCAGCCGATACGACGACTGTCTGGTATGGCGCAAAGGTAGATAGCACGCAGCCTACCGGTACCTACATCGATACCGTCACGTACACTGCAACGACAAACTAGATCAGATCCTCGTCTATGTACGCCGATCATATAGCACCAGCTTTATCGTTGGTGCTATATGGCGTTTTAGTGTATAGTAAACATAACCATGAAAACACGAATTTTAAACATACTTATGGCAGCGGTCCTCATGAGTGGCGCTGTATTCACGCTTACTGCACATACCTATGCCGCCGACACTGCTTCGGCGCGCGAAGAAATTACTGCGTCGCCTGTCACGCAGAAGTTTGTGCTTGATGCCGGCTCTACGCAGACGGGGCAATTTAAAGTTGTCAACACGGGTGACATTGCGTTTGACTTTACGGTCTACGCAAAACCGTACAGTGTACAGGGGCAAAACTATAGCCCGAATTATACTGATGAATCTGCTGCTCGTGCCGATGCGTATAAATGGGTTAGTTTCGACATAACCAAAGGTACTCTCAATCCGGGAGATTCGCAAGATATTACCTATACGATTGATGTGCCGAAGGGTGCAAGTATCGGCGGCCATTACGGGGTTCTCTTTGCGGAGACTCAGCCAAAACAAGCCGAGGGCAACCAGGTTGCCCGCAAAAAACGAGTCGGCACAATCTTACGCGTCAATGTAAATGGCAATATCAATGAGAAGGGTTCTGTGCTGCGCTCAAGCATTCCTGGTTTTCAGTTCAGTCCACCACTCCAGGCAAGTCTTGATGTTAAAAATGATGGTAATGTCGACTTTAATGTCGATTCAAACATCGAAGTGCATGATGTATTCGGCAATCTCAAGTATAAAGACAAGAAAAGCAACATTGTCTACCCAGATACGACTCGCCATATCGAGCAAAACTGGCAATCCGCCGCCTGGTTGGGGCTATACAAGGTAGATCTACATGCGTCATACCTCGGCAATGATTTCAAAGTCTCACACTACGTTCTCATGATTCCTCGTTGGCTTATCGCCCTCGTGTTCATGTTGCTCGTGGGAGGCGCCTATGCGGCGTACATTCGTCGTCACTAGATATGTTCTACTCGCAGCTATGCTGCTTGTCAGTTTGAGTGGGTTTGCCACGGCAGTATCGGCGCTTGATAGCACGAATGGACCTGAAAACGGTGGCGTAGTAGTCACTGATGGCACGACCGATGGCGGATCAGCCTCGACCAGTGTCTCGACGAACAGCACATGGTCAAATTTCGTTCGGTGGTTTGTCGGTGTGACCGATCTCGATAGTCTCGCGTCGCAGTCAGTCGGCTGGACACTACTCCATATCGGGTTGGTTCTCGTAGGATTACTCATGATTGCCGCTGGGCCGAGCATATATAGACTACTAAAAGCTCGTTTAGCCGCAACGAAATTGTCTCGAACAAGTTATCAGCCATGGGGCATACGTATGATAGGTGGCGCGCTGATCGTTTTGGCATTCATCGTATAAGCAAATGCGGTATACTAAGAGAGTATGAAGAGACGAGTTGGACTATTTGCGTTAAGCGTGGGAGTTATTTCCGCGCTGTTCGTGCAGGTCGTAAACGCAGATCGATATACGAGTAGCAACTACACCATCGATGCCAGCGAAGTTGGCAATAGTTTCGGTGGCGCTAGTTCGGACGCAGACTATAAACTGACTAGCAGTGGTGGCGAAAGCGTTATCGGGCAGGGAAGCGGCGGTAGCTATCAACTCGATAGCGGGTACGTTGCCGAGCTGCAGAGCAGCTTGCAGCTGAGTGTGCAGCCACATGCTTTAATGGGTTACTACCCACTTGATGAGACTCAAGGATCTGTGTACCGCGACCGCGCTACTTCGGGGATTGACGGATATCCAATTGGTGCTCCAACGTCTGTTGCTGGAAAAGTGGGTAATGCACTGAGCTTTAACGGAACGTCGCAGCTTGTTTCAGTCGGCGGTTCGGCAGGGTTTCAATCTACGAAGCATACACTCGAAGCATGGATAAAGACTACAAGTACTTCTAGTACCATGGGAGTAGTTACCAAGGGCGGTGATTTTTGGCTTGGTATAGATTTTAACAAAGTCGCAATATACGATTGGAATACGGGCACGACCTGTAGTGCCAGCACCGTGAGTGTCGGAAACGGCGCGTGGCACCATATTGCGGCGACGCTGGATAGCGGCGTCACCAATGGATCGCTTATCTATGTCGACGGTGTGCAGGTCAAGGCCTGTACGTGGACGCAAACATCTCAAGGAGGTAGCACTGCTATAGGTGCCGCTGCTGCTAGTCCGTGGGGGCAATATTATAATGGATCTATCGACGAGGTGAAAATCTTTAGCGGTACGTTGTCACCTAGCCAGATAAAAGCGGAATATAGTGCAGGATCTGCAGGTAGCACTGCTGGATTGTCGTTCGCAACCGATGTTGTGCCAGGTATATCACAGACGAGCAGCTACGATGCAATTGTTCTGACTGATGCGCCGAATGGTTATACCCTCGCACTCAGCCAAAACCAAAATCTGACAAAAGGAAGTGATACGATTTCACCTGTTGCGGGTACCATTGCCTCGCCACTATCGTGGAGTGAAGGTACCACGAAAGGCTTCGGTTTTACGCTATACGGCACAAACGCGACGGCGATTGACGGCAAGTGGAGCAGCGGTACAGCGTACGCCGCATTTCCTGGCTCAGCAACGTCGTTCTATACGCGAAGCGGTACGCAGAGTGCGAAAGACGTAATCAATATGCGGCTACGGCTTGACGTGCCCAGCACACAGCCGAGTGGCACGTACACGAACGTTATTACAACAACAGGAACGATTACCCCATGAAAAAAGTACTACTCACATTGTTTCTTGCAGTGAGTGTTTGTACGACTTGGGCCACCGATACACACGCTGCCTCATTAAAGATTGCGCCGCTTAAATACGAAACGACGCTGAAGTCTGGCGAGACTAAAAAAGGCTTTGTCGATGTCTCGAATCCTGAGTACGAGACGGTTAAGGTTACCTTACGTGTTCAGTCGTTTCGTCAGATAGATGATGATGGTACGCTTCAGTACTATCCAAGCGCGCAGGTCTCTGATGGTATTCAGCTTGACCTAACGTCGTTGACGCTTAAGCCGCGAAGTGCCATGCGAGTATATTTTTTACTCAATGGAAATAAGCTTCCGAGCGGAGATGTATTCGCTGCGATCTTTGCATCAACGGAGCCATCAGCCCGAAGCGGGGCAGAGCAATCTGTTCGTGTCGGTACACTCATCATGCTCAGTAACGGCACACCGTCATCGCATAGCGCTGATATTAGTTTTCTGCGTGCATCCTGGTTGCAACTCGGCGACGGACTTCGCGCGACAGTCGGCGTGCACAACACAGCAGACGAACGAACGTATACCGGCTTTTTTCCAGATATCAGCGTCAAAGCTCAACCCTATAGCTCGACGACCGTTAAAGGACCACTCGTGTTTGCCGGTCGTACCCGCACGGTTGATTACAAGAACGACGGTAATTACTTCGGCCCTGTGCGAGTTATCGCAAATGCTGGTGGGCAACCTCGCTCAACGTGGGTGTTTGCTATAACCGGCTATTGGGTATGGCTCTTTCCATCGATCGTACTTGCTATCGTGGCTGGCGTCATCTGGTTTCGGAATTCTCAACCGAACATTTCGTTCCGTCGATAACCTTTACATAACCACTAGCGTTATGGTATAGTGCAACTAACCTTTTTCGTGTGAGGAAAAAGCAAAAAAGGTAGAACACATAAACAAAAAAGGGAACACCTAAATACATGTCCCGTATTAGATTTGATCGCCGCAAGGCGTCATTCTTCACCGTCTCCACGGTCAGTATCTTGCTGG
>DATJGX010000010.1:0-11156 GCA_035494435.1 Patescibacteria group bacterium
ACCTGAAGCACAGCGCCGTCTCGGCGAAGCAATTATCACCGCCGTAGGGCAGAGCGGTATCAAGGTACGTGACGTAGCAATTGGCTTGCCATCGAACAAGACCTTCAGCACGGTCGTTGACGTGCCAAATGGTAGTGAAGGTGAACTTAAGGCAACCATGAAGTATCAGGTCGATCAGTATATTCCTGGTGCGATTGATGACACCAAGGTCGACTGGGCACTGCTTGGTCCATCGCTGCGTGCGCAAGATCAGCAAGAGGTGCTTATCGCCAGCGTCGCAAAGGCCTACAGTGAACAACGACTTGAATTTATCGAGGGGCTTGGCTTTAACGTCATCGCCTCAGAGCCTGACCCGATCGCCATGATCCGCGCGCTTGTCCCACAAGGCAACCAGGCAGCACTTTTGCTACTCGACATGGGCGAGCAATCAACCGATATCGTCGTCGTATATGGCGACTCGCCACGACTGATCCGCACGATCCCGACTGGGCTGAACTCGTTTATCAAGACCGCTACCCAGAACCTCAACGTTCAGGAAGATCAGGCTCGACAATTCATTCTGAAGTTCGGCCTCGCATCTGATCGCCTAGAGGGTCAAGTGCTGCATGCGCTCGAGTCAACACTCGACAGCTTCTCGGCTGAACTGGTCAAGTCAATCAAGTTCTTCCAGACCCGCTACCCGAATGTCGCTATCAGCTCACAGATGCTGACCGGCTTTGCCGCTACCGTACCACTGCTCGATCGCTACATCGCCAACAAAACAGGTGTACCAGCGACCGTAGCAACACCATGGCAGGGTGTGAATGTCTCGCAGAGCGTCCAGGCGCAACTCGCACCGGTCGCAAACGAATTCGCGACGGCAGTAGGACTCGCCAAGAGGGATAACTCATGATTCAGATTAACCTGATTCCTGATGTCAAACGCGAATATCTGCGTGCCCGACGACTTCGTGACATCGCAATCTCGGTCGCTATCGTCGTCAGTATCGCTGGTGTCGCCGTTGTCATCGTCATGGCACTTATCTTGTCATCACAGGCTGCTCGTGAGTATTTTGCTGATCAGAACATCAAGACTGAATACGCGAAATTGTCTGAAGTAAAAGACCTCAGCGACATGGTGACAATCCAGAATCAGCTCAGTCTGATTTCGGGCCAGCACCAGAACAAGACGATGGACTCACGTCTGTTTAGTGTCCTGCAGGCTATCAATCCAGCTCCACCGAACGACGTTCAGTTCACCTCTGTCATCCTCGATCCCGAAACGGGTACGTTGACCTTCGAAGGTCTGACAAATGGTGGCTACACCGCGGTCGAATCACTGACGAAGACGATTCAAAACACGAAGATCAACTCGACCGATGGCTCAAAGGGAGCTGAGGTGAATTCTGAACCATTCGCGACCGATGTATCTGTCGGTGAGACCAGCTACGGTATTACGTCCGACAACCAACGCGTGCTACGCTTCGACATGGTCGTCACGTATTTGCCAAGTTTATTCACCAATGAGATTCGGCAGGTCAACATCGTCGCGCCATCACGCAAGATCGATGTGACTGACTCGAAGCTACGCGTACCAAGCAGTTTATTCAGCGCTCCTGCAGCCGATGAAGGAGGTCAGTAATGCCTGATAAGCAAACAGCCGTTCACAAGCGTCAGAAGATCCAAGATTCTAACAAGGCTATGTTCATCTGGGTTGCCGCCGCATCGGTGGTCGTTGGCTTCGCAGCTGTCGTCAGCTGGTTCTTGTGGCAACAAACCGCATTCAAGATGAAAATCGCGTCTGAGAAGGAAGCAACCGTTTCGACGCTTAAGGCTAACAACGAATCTGTTAGCAAACTTCGTGACGATATCCGAGTCTTGCAGACCAATGCAAACCTTCAGGCAGCAAAAACCACTGACGACGACAACGCCGTTCAGGTAGTGCTCGATGCATTGCCAGCCGACGGTAACCCGCTCGCACTCGGTGCCTCACTCCAGCAGAAATTGATCGCCGGCATACCGAACCTGAAGCTTGAGTCACTGCGTGTCGATCCAATTGATGCGTCAGCTTCCGGAGAAAATACCATTAGCTTTACGATTACCGTCAGCTCGAGTGACCCAAACACACTCAAAGAGCTGCTGAGCCGCTTTGAACGCTCGATTCGCGTAATCGACATCGATACGCTTCAGGTCCAGCGCTCAGACACGAAATACACGCTCAACATTAACGCCCACGCGTACTACCAGCCTGCAAAAACCATAACACTTGAGGATAAGGCGCTGTAATGAAAAAATCCGAAGTCGCTATGCTCATACTCATTGCCTCAATCTCAGTGGTGATCGCGTTCTTTATCGCGAATGCGATGCCGTTTTTGAAAGTCGACTCAGAGACCGCTAAGGTTCCAACCGTGGAATCAATCCCTGCCGGTATTCCTGAATCGAGTTTGCCAGATTCGATGGTCTTCAACGACAAAGCGATAAATCCAACGGTAAAGACAGTCATCGGAAAGTAGGGGGAGTAGATGCCACTACTCACCGACGACATCCAAGACAAGCTCCTTGAACTATTGACTCAAGAGGGCCTGCTGTCGGCGGAGGATCTTGCGGCTGCCCGAAAGGAATCTGCCGATGAAAAGAAACCGCTGTTCGGTATCTTGTCTGAAAAGCAGATGATCAACGACGAGCTGCTGGTCCACGCCACGGCGCAAATCTCTGGCGTGCCGTACGTTAACCTGACGAACAGCATTATCGATCAGGAAATCCTGCAGCTGATTCCCGCTGATATCGCCGAGCGATTCATGGCGGTGCCACTCGCCGAGATTGATAGCCGTCTTGCGGTTGCCATGCTCGATGCGAACAACGTCCAGGCGGTTGACTATCTTGCGAACCGTATTCAGCGCCCACTGAAGGTATTCATGGCCTCAGAGGCAAGCGTGCGTCACGTACTCGATCAGTACAAGACCGACCTCTCTAGCGTTGATATTGCCGCCAAGGCCTCTCAAGACGAAGCAAGTTCCGATGCTGCTGAAATCAAGACGATCTCTCAAGATTCACCGATCAGCCGTGCGTTGAACACCATTTTGGAATATGCCGTAAAAGCACGCGCAAGTGACATCCACATCGAGCCGCTCGAAAAGGCCCTCAAGATTCGCTGCCGTATCGACGGTGTGCTTCGTGAAGTAATGCAACTACCAAAGACGGTCGAGCCAGCGCTTGTCAGCCGTATCAAGATTCTCTCTGAACTCAAAATTGACGAACACCGTATTCCGCAAGACGGTCAGTTTGCGGTCAAGGTAGCCGAAAAAGAGGTTGACCTTCGTATCGCGATTAGCCCGGTCGTATGGGGAGAGCAGGTGGTTATTCGTTTGCTCGACAAGAGTGGTAACAGTTTCGACCTTGAAGAAATGGGCTATGCCGGCCGCGCGCTGCGTACGATCCGAAAGGGTATTAAGCAGCCAAACGGTATGGTGTTGACATCAGGACCGACCGGTAGTGGTAAATCTACCAGTCTGTATGCGCTTATTAAGGAAATCAAAGACGATACGGTCAATATCGTCACACTCGAAGACCCGGTCGAGTACAAGATGGATGGCGTCAATCAGATTCAGGTGAATGCAGAAGTCGGGCTGACGTTCGCAAGCGGCTTGCGTAGTATCTTGCGTCAGGACCCTGACGTGGTGATGGTCGGTGAGATGCGTGACCGTGAAACCGCGAACCTGGGTGTCCAGGCTGCGCTGACCGGGCACTTGGTCTTCAGTACGCTGCACACCAACTCTGCTGCCGGTGTCTTGCCGCGTTTACTCGATATGGAAATCGAACCGTTCTTGATCGCGAGTACGGTTAACACGATCATTGGTCAGCGTCTGGTGCGCCGCGTCGCGAAACGACGTGAAGCGTATTGGTCCAACCCGATTGAAACACAGAACATCCTGACCACGGTCGGTCACTTGCTACCAAAGACCAAAGAAGAAGTCGCGAAGATCTCAGAGGACCTCGGCTATAAGGACTTGCCACTCGCTGGGCAAAACGCTTATACTTTAGTCAAGGGGCAAGATACGCCCGCCACACCGCGCGGCTACTCTGGTCGAGCCGGTTTGTACGAGGTCATGGATGTCAGTGAAGAAATCCAAGAGCTCATCACGAAACGCTCAACCAGCGCCGAGATTCAGCGAAAAGCAGTCGAGCAGGGCATGATCACCATGCGCCAAGACGGTTATTTAAAAGCGCTAACCGGCATCACGACACTCGAAGAAGTTAACCGCGTAACATCAGACACCTAGTAGGGAGGGGCAATGCAAAATCAGAATTTACGGATCGAAGTACTACTCGAGGAAGTCATCAAGAAACGGGCTTCCGACCTCCATATCCAGGTAGGCTTACCGCCGATGCTCCGTGTTGACGGCGCGCTTGTGCCGGTCGCAGGGACGCAGCAACTCGATGAAGCGTCCGTCGAGGCACTGGTATTTGCGATTCTCGACCAAGATCAGCAACAGATTCTGCTCAAAGACAAAGAGTTCGACTTTAGCTTCGCCTTCGGTACACTCGGTCGTTTCCGTGTGAACGCCTTTCATGAACGAGGCAACTTGGCGGCCGCACTTCGTTTGATTCCAAACGAAATCAAGTCAGTCACTGAACTTGGTATGCCAAATGTCGTGACCGGCTTTGCCGACTACCCACGTGGGCTAGTCCTTGTCACAGGACCGACTGGTAGCGGTAAATCGACGACGCTTGCTGCGCTTGTCGACAAGATTAACACCGAGAAATCCCATCATATCATCACGATTGAAGATCCGATCGAGTTTACGCACAAATCGAAAAAATCTGTCGTGGTCCAGCGTGAAGTCCACTACGACACATACTCGTTTTCTGCGGCACTCCGTAGCTCGCTGCGTCAGGACCCAGATGTCGTACTGATTGGTGAGATGCGTGACCTTGAAACCATCTCAGCAGCGATTACGATTGCCGAAACAGGTCACTTAGTCTTTGCAACATTGCACACCAACTCGGCCGCACAAAGTATCGATCGTATGATCGACGTGTTCCCGCCGCATCAACAGCCACAGATTCGCTCGCAGCTTGCGAACATCTTGATGGGTATCTGTAGCCAGCGACTTGTGCCGGCAATTGGTGGCGGTCGCGTCGTGGCGGCGGAAATTCTGGTAGCCAACCCTGCAGTGCGCAATATTATCCGTGAAGGAAAGAGTCACCAGCTCGATGCGGTGATTCAGACTGGCGCCGACCAAGGAATGCAAACGATGGACCGCACCCTCGTTAACTTGGTCCAAAGCGGTACGATTACCTACGATAACGCCCGTGAATACGCTGTCGACCTATCTGAATTTGAGCGATTGATGAGAGGCTAGGCGACCATGCGAAAATTTCACTACGAGGCGAGAGACCAATCGACGAACAAAATCGTCAAATCTATCGTTCAGGCAGAATCAGAGCATGCGGCGGCTAAGACGCTGATTCAGCAGGGCTTTATGCCGCTGAGCATCAAGTCCGAAGAGGATACGAAAAACATTTTCGCGAAACTGACGAGTCGCATTACCAATAAAGACCGCGTCATCTTCTTGCGTCAGCTTTCGACACTGATCGGAGCCGGTCTGCCGTTGGCGCAAAGTCTTCGTACCGTTGCCGAACAGACAGAAAACAAGAAGTTCCAGGAAATTATTCAGGACATTTTGACTGAAGTCGAAGGTGGTAAGTCGCTCTCTAGTTCTTTGAAGCGGTACCCAGAGGTATTCGATACGATTATTATCGCGCTCGTGAGCGCAGGTGAAGCGTCCGGTACGCTGGACGAAGCGCTTCAGCGTGTTGCGCTCCAAAAAGAGAAAGATGCCGAAACGCTTAGTAAAATTCGTGGAGCGATGGTATACCCTGGTATCGTTATGCTCGTTATCGTCGGCGTCATGCTTTTTATGCTCCTGACCGTCGTGCCGCAGGTGCAGGCACTCTATGACAATCTCGGTCAATCATTGCCATGGCTAACGGCCATGATGATCAACACGTCGCAGTTCATCATCCACTACTGGTGGCTCGTGTTATCGGTGCTCGGTGTTCTCGGCTATTTCATGGGCCAGTATCTGAAAACAGACACAGGGATTCGCATGAAAGATACGCTAAAGCTGAACATACCGCTCTTTAGCGCCATGTTCCGAAAGATGTATATGGCACGATTTACGCGTACCGGTCAGACACTCCTGGCAACAGGAGTTGCGATGCTCGACATGCTTCGAATCAGCGCCGAGAGCGTAAATAACGTCATAATCGCCGAAGAGATCAACCGCGCAGCCGAAAAGGTCAAAGGCGGAAAAGCGTTGTCTGTTGCACTCGAAAAAGAAGAGTACGTGTTAACCATGGTGCCTCAAATGATCAAAATCGGCGAACAGTCGGGTAAAATCGACGAAATGATGGGTAAGACGGCTCAAGTCTATGAAGATGAGCTTGAGTCTGAAATCAAAGGCCTTACGACCACCATTGAGCCACTGCTCATGATCGTTATGGCGGTGTTCGTCGGTGGCATGGTGGGGGCAATCCTGTTCCCAATTTATAGTCTCGTCAATAAAATTCACTAGACAATTGCATCATAGGGCAGTATGATTAGACATAAGCGTAATGCTTTAACAATTAAGTAAGGTTCATAGAAAGGTGGAACGATTTTATGAACGTACACACAAATAGTAAACGAGGCTTCACGCTCATCGAGGTTATCTTGGTGCTCGCGATTGCCGCACTTATCTTCTTGATGATCTTCATTGCCTTGCCAGCACTACAGGCAAGCCAGCGTGACACAGCTCGCAAGAACGACGTTAGTATCGTTTCATCAGCTGTTACGAAGTATACCAGTGGTGAGCGCAAACCAATCGTAGCCGGTGGTGCAAGTGCAACAACTGACGCTGCATTGCAAGCATACGTTGACAAGCTCGACCAGTACGAAACTACTGACGTGCACGTTAAAGCGGTCGCCGATGGCAACCCTGGTGCAACTGACATCTTTGTCTACGCTAACGCACACTGTAATGGTTCAGGCGTTGCAACTGACACGAACAAGCGAAAAGCTGCCGTTCGTATTCAGCTCGACAAAGCTGGCACGTTCTACTGCGTCGACGCATCATAATCGCGTAAACGCCTAGTACGAAAAAACAAGCGCACGAGAAATCGGCGCTTGTTTTGTTATACTAGGCAGTATGATTATTGAAACATGGTACTGGCTACTCGTGCTTACCGTAGCCGGACTGCTCGCAGGCAGCTTTGCGGGTGCGCAGGTGTGGCGACTTCGCTGGGCTCAGCTCCAGGATGAAAAGAAAAATGACGAATCGTATGATCGCAAAGAATACAAAAAGTTGAAGGTCCTTAAGACCAAAGCGCATCAACATGACCGCTCGAAGTGCTTACACTGCGGTCGGCAGCTTGCCTGGTACGATTTATTGCCAGTCCTGAGCTGGACCTCGACTCTGGGCCGTTGCCGATATTGTAAACAGTCAATCGGCTGGTTCGAACCACTCATGGAACTTGGTATGGTGGCGGCGTTCGTGTTGTCGTATCTCACGTGGCCATTCGCACTGCAGGGGCCAGTCGACGCCACTATGTTCGTCACGTGGCTACTTGCGCTCGTTGTCGGTGGTATTTTGTTCGCATACGATCTGAAATGGTCATGGCTTCCAAACACGATGTTGTATGCATTGCTTGTACTCGCAGGTCTGCTCGCTACTCTCGCGCTCTGGCAGGGTGACACGTCGTGGCAATCACTCCTGGGTGGTGTGGTACTGTTTGGTGGTGTATATGGTGGCCTATATGGCTTTTCACGCTGGCGCTACGGCGAAGAGGGCACGTGGGTAGGACTGGGCGACGTCTACCTCTCTGTCGCGCTTGGATTATTCCTGATGAGCTGGCAACTATCGTTTCTCGCTATCTTTCTCGCAAATCTTCTGGGAACGCTCATTGTGCTGCCATGGTTGCTCCGCGGTAAACTCAGCCGCAAAGCACACATTCCATTTGGGCCACTACTCCTTGTGGCGACGTTTATCGGCGTGATGTATGGACAGGTATTGATACGTTGGTACTTCGACCTATTTTCTCTCTAGTTCATATATAGCTTATGCTATAATAACGCCTATGATGGGCACAAACGCGCGTAGGGGCTTTACACTAATTGAAGTGATCTTGTTCTTGGCGATTTCAGGCCTTATGCTCCTTGGTGTGCTTGCCGGTGTCAGCGGCTCGATCAGTCGCCAGCGCTACGACGAGGCGACCAACTCACTCCTTGACTACGTAAAGTCGCAGTACAACCTCAACGACAATATTCGTAATAACCGACCAGATACTCGTGCATGTACGGCTGCAGGTATCGCTGCGAACACTGCACAGCCGCGCGGAACGAGCGATTGTGCGATTGCTGGGCGCTTGATTAGCTCCACTGATGGCAAATCGATTAGTTCTAGGCCGGTATATGCGCGTTCTGCGGGCAACTTAAACGCTGCGACAGAAGCGACGTTACTCAATAGTCTTAATCTGATTGTCGCGCCGTCCGACCTGAAGACCGACAACGAAGATTACACGATGCTATGGCAGACTCAGATTTATACAAATAAGAATGCTCAAACCACTGCCAACCATTTCGGTATACTCATTCTTCGCCTGCCAACCAACGGCCTCACGCGAACCTACGTCTCGACGTCATATACGACATTGGCGGATTTTTGGACGGCTGCACCAGCGCTGACCGAGCTTAATTTGTGCGTGAGCAAAAGTGGCCTGACGAACGCACCGGCAAATGGCACAAAGGTTATCCGTGGCGCCTCGACTTCAAACGGCGTACAGTTCATACCCGGCGGGGCAGGAACATGCTAAGACGGCGGAGTCGTGGCGACACACTCGTTGAGGTGATCGTCGCATTCACCGTATTTACCGTCGTAGCAGTCGGTACGACAAGCCTTATGAATCGAGGCATCTCCTTGGCCGAGCAGAGCCTTGAGATCACGCTTGTGCGTGAGCAAATCGATGCCCAGGGTGCGATGATTCGTTACGCACGCTCCTTAAACACGGGTGTCTGGCAGTCGATACGTGCAAAAGCGCAGACCGTTAGCTCGGTTCCTAATACGAACATGACCTCGTGTCCAGCCGCTGCACCTGCAAACTCTTTCATGCTCAGCGTTGATACGAGCGGGCCGGCGAATCAGGTTAAGTACTATGATCTGACGGCAGCGCCCTCGCCGTACACACCAGCTAGCGTCCATAGTCGCTTTGACGCCAGTTCATCGGCACCAAAGTTCGAAGGGATGTGGGTAGTGCCAATCAAAGCTACTGACACGGGTGGCACAAGTGGCGTTAATGCGGCCTACGACATGCATATCGGCACCTGTTGGTACGTACCTGGCTCAAACCGTCCGTTTACCTTAGCCACGATCGTGAGGATTTATGATAAACCGTAGTCGAGGATTTACACTGGTTGAGCTCAATCTCGCAATTGTGTTTGTGGCATTGCTTCTGTTGGCGGTAGCATTAACGACGCTCAATGTTTCGCGCACCTATCAATACGGCGTTTCGCTCAAGACGATCAATCAGCTCGGCCGTGAGGTCGTCGATCAGATGCGCCGTGATGCCGCCAGCTCATCAGCCGGACAGATTCAGTTTACGACGGCTGCAAGTGGTGGCGGTGTCGGCCGACTGTGCCTCGGTAATGTCTCATATGTCTTTAATTCAGCAGGGTTGCTAAATGGATCGGTCAGCGGCACAAAAATCATTGACTCGGCGAATTCAAAACCAATTACCTTAGCACGCATCGACGATAAGGGCGGGGAGTGGTGCAAGAAAGACGTTAGCGGCACGTACGTCAAGAATGCGATCAATGGCGATACCTACACCGAGATGCTGCTCAGCGACGTTACTCCTGTAGCGATTCATGCCATAAGCCTGAACGATCTCGCAAGCACGACGACGAGTGGGTTCACCGAAGGGCTCGTTGAAATCGGCGTCGATATCGGTACCAACGAAACCCAAACGACGAATGGCGATAGCTGCAAGCCGCCATCCAGTCCTACCGAAAATTTTGACAACTGCGTCGTTAGACACTTTGTAATGGTTGTACGGGTCACAGGAGGATAACATATGACACGACGAGAACTCACTCAGTACCGACAGGAACATGCATACCGAAAGGGCGTATCGGCAATATTTATCGTTATATTTGCGGCTTTGATTCTTTCGCTCATCGCAGTCAGCTTTATCGGACTCATGGTCAAAGAAGAAGGCCGATCCACCGACGACGAACAATCGCAGGGGGCATATGACGCCGCAATGGCGGGCGTAGAAGACGGTAAACGGGTGCTTCTGGAATGCTTGCAGGGTGGTTCACTCAAGGCAAGCTCTTGTAACGCTATCAACAACGGCAAGTGTACGACCGTTATCGACTCCGGAGTTGCCGGTAGTGCAGGCCAAAGCGAGGTTCAGGTCACCTCTAGCACGAGCGCAGGTGGCACCGAGCTGAACCTGGCATACACCTGTGTGAAGATTAATACGAAGCTGCCTGACTACATTAAGGCCCTCAACACGAGCACGAACGGTGGCGGCGACGCCTCTCTGGTTGTGCCGCTCAAGCCTGCCGGTGGAGCTGATGTCTCGAGAGTGACGCTATACTGGTTCTCTAGCGACGACAGCCCGACGCTTCAGGTGCCATCAACAACCGTTACGGACTTACCGAAGTTATCGACTGCCTCATGGGCAGCTACGCAGCCACCGGTCATACGTGCACAGCTTATACAGTTTGAGTCAGGCAAAATGAGTCAGGCCAACTTCGATAACAATGCCTATGCACACACCCTATATCTCTACCCGACACAAACAGGTGCGAGCAGCTTCAGCTTCGGCAGCGATTCACGCCGCTCGGGCAACGCGGAGCCGCTACTAGTGACCTGCGATACAAGCTATGGCGTCAGCGGCTATGCCTGCCAAGCCCAGCTTAATTTGCCGGCGATCCCAGGCGCAACCAATCCGCGTGTGGCATACCTGCGGCTTACAAGCTTCTACAACAACGCACACGTACGTCTAACTATGCAAAACAGTGCTGGTACGACGTTGAATTTTGACGGCGTTCAGTCTTCGATCGATTCTACTGGCCGTGCAAACGATTTGTTCAGGCGTGTCGAGTCGCGAGTAGAGATGGGGTCGAATGTCCCG
>DATJGX010000011.1:0-9796 GCA_035494435.1 Patescibacteria group bacterium
CGCAGCGGCAATCGGAAACGGCGTCACGAAAAATACGACCACAGCGCCAAGCCTCGCAATCAATGCTGTCAATACCACCGCAATCACGAACAATCTAAATCTAAACTCAGCCAGCGGCGATGCACGTGTCGCGTCGAATACCAGTGCTGGCAATGCGACGTCCGGAGATGCAACTGCGTCAGCGTCGATTGCGAATATTAGCAACAGTCAGATTGGTCTCGCGGGATGGTTCGGCGTCTTGTTCATCAACGTATTCGGCACCTGGATCGGTAGTTTCGGTGTCGATACAAGTGCCGGCGACCCGATTGTGACCCGTACACCTGCAGGTTCTCAACCAACGCATGGCAGTCGACCAAACACCGTTATCGCATTTGTGCCGCGCCACGCCAATGCGATACAGCCGGAAGTCTATACGACAATCGTCACGCCAGACAATGTACAGACGCAGTCACAACATGAAGCAGAGCAGCAAGTAAAAGCCGCACAGATTTTCAACCCAGATAGCATCGACACGCAGCCGCTCATGCCGACACATTCACTTAATCTACCGCTCGCCGTCGGATCGTTGGTGATTACCCTAACATCGCTCTATTTGATCCGACGATACATGCTTTAACATAACGTTGTACTCGACTCTACACTAGGCGTATACTGTGTGTATGCCGTGAGGCAATGGGAGATACGTGTCATGAAGACACTTGAAGAACTCATCGAAACATATCCATCGCAAGCGTACGCAAAAGGGCAGACTATTTTACTGAACGGCGAAGTTCCTAAGGCGGTGTACATTATCGAAAAAGGATTAGTAAAGGCGTACACGATTACGTCCGACGGTACCGAGCGACAGGTGGCACTACATATGAAGCACGAAGCGATTCCCGTCGGTTTCGGTGTCGGGTTGATTGAACACGCGCAGTACTTTTATGAAGCATATTCGGACTGTGTCGTGAGACTTGTACCGCGCGGAGTGTTTCCGCGTTTGCTCAAGCAAGACGCGGAAATTTTATATCGAAACCACGTGCTCATCGTCAGTCGGTATCTCAGCTCACTTGATCAAATCAGCGCGCTGGAACACCCTCGAGCAGGCGACAAAGTTGCCTTCATGCTCTTTAATATGGCGAACCAAGTCGGGACAAAAATCCGACCCTACAAAACGCGCCTCAAACTTACCGTCACTCAGCAGGAGATAGCAGACGCGCTTGGTTTGGCACGCGAAACGACTGGTGTCGAATTAAAAAAACTCGAACAAAACAAACTTATTTCTCATACGCGAAAGAACTACGTGCTGTATATGGAACGACTTCGGGCATACCTGAGTACGCGCTAAATTTTGCCGGAGGGTAGGTACATTCTTAATTATTGTGATGTATGTCACATCAGATATACACGCTGCGACGTACGATAAGAACGTAACATTAATAAAAGGAGTACACATGTTTCTCAGTATAATTATCTGGCTCGTGGTTGGTGCATTTGCCGGTTGGGTAGCATCGATCATCATGAAAACAGACGAACAAATGGGAGCCGTCGCGAACATCGTTGTCGGTATCATTGGTGCGTTCCTCGGTGGCTGGATTGTTAGCCTCTTCGGTAATGCTCCAGCAGCTGGTGGTCTTAATCTACCAAGTATCCTGACTGCAATTCTTGGTGCCGTTGTATTGCTCGCAATTCTTAAAGCAATCCGACGATAACCCCCCAAAAAAAAGCACCTGTCCCTACCCACTCTTACAAAAGCTCGCTATCCCCGTAGCGAGCTTTTGTGATATATTTCACACCTCAGTCGCCAGATAGTGGTACCATATAAAACATATGACTAAAAAATCACGATCTATTCTCGTCGTAGAAGACGACACTGCCCTTAACGACGCCTACATGATGATTCTGCAAGGCGCAGGCTATGATGTAAAGAATGCATTTAATGGTAAAGAAGCACTCGACTACATGAATTCAGATCATGCGGTGCCTGATATTATTCTGCTCGATCTTCGCATGCCAGTACTTGACGGTATTGGATTTCTTAAAGCGTATGACGTGAAAAAACACCCTGACACGACTGTCGTCGTTTTCAGTAATTTCGATTCGAAAACTGAAATTGATCAAGCCTACAGCCTTGGCGCCGATCGCTACATTCTAAAAGCACGTGCCACACCAAAAGAGCTACTTCGGCTCGTTGAATCAATCTAATTTTCGTAATATTAGTGCTGCGCGATATCGCGAAACGCATCTTCTCCAAGGAACGAGATCAGTTTTTCGCGGTGAACCGAGTATAGCGATCCCTTGTATTGCACGACTCCAGCCCTCACGAGTTGTTTCAGGTTGCGTGCGGTGCCTTCGCGCGTCTGTCCGATCAAACTACCGAGCATACTCTGCGTCAGTTTGATGTCGATAACGTACCAGCCCTTCTCGCGTTCGATGCCGTAGCGAAAGACAAGAAAGTAAAACGTGTAGGCAAGTTTTTCAATGGTGCGTGCTTGGGCGAGTGCTGTGAGTCGTAGAGTCAGCGTCGTATATTCTCGGCCGACATGTGCGAGTAAACTCGTCGCAGCGTCGTGGTTGGTGAGAAGGGCATTGTCAAAGCTGGGTTTATCGACACATAGCGCGCGTGTGTCGGACACGGCTTCGTAGTAAAAGAGAGCGCTTGTAGCTTCGCCGATAGCAAATGAGAGTGGAAATACGTCACCTTTACCGTATAAGCCCACGTAGCGTTCCTCGCCACTCGATGAAATCGTGTATGCGCGCACCAAGCCGTCGAGCACCACATAGACATGCCGGGGAATTTCACCCTGCAGCAGCACGCTTGTACCGTGGCGATACGTGCGCATTTGTCCATGTTCTTTCAGTAGTGACGCTAAGCTCATATATAGATAATTCCTATCGCTATTATTTCATATCTGAGAGGGAAAAGCGACCATGAGCAGATTGTCCAGCATGCTCGCAGGATTGTCGAAACTATTTCGTGCTATTTGAAAAATCTCAAGTATGTAATTTAAATCACAACCTGATTATGAAGCGGCGATTACACTAGCTACATAACCAGGAGGAAAAGAAAATGCGAGTTAACAAGCTCATCATGACCGTCACCGCAGCATTCCTGTTTTACATGAGTGCAACCGTCTATTATGGTATCAACAACGGTGTCGACCTATTTATCAACCACAGCACGATGTTTATGTACGTCCGACTCGGACTCATCGGCGCATTGGCACTATTGTTCTTTACGCAAGTACCACGTTCGATTGCTACCCGAATGTTCGTTGGTATTATCTCGGCAATCTTGTTGCTGGCAAACGCCTATTATGTGCTTGACGCAACCATGGCACCGCTCGATGGCATGGTATTCTCTGTCGTCGCTATCATACTTGGTATTGAAGCGCTCGAATACGAACCCGAGACGAGCACAGAGAAGCAGGTACCAGCGAACGCTCAATAGTCTAGCGCACATCCTATTGATTGGTCTATCATAGAGAGATGAAAAAGTCCCTTGATTATCTTTTGCGCCCGTATCAGTCAGTCGACATTCGTCGGCTGACTCAAGTTATTGCGATAGGCTTCTTTGTCATCGGAAGCATCGTATCCTACATCGTTGCCAGTGGTGCACTCTCGGCCATCGATGATCGCTATAACGTCAAGCTTGATCGACAAGCGGCAGCGATGCGCACGCACGTCAAGTTTGAATTCGCTCAATACGAACAGCTACTCGAAAGTGCCGCAGCGTTTTCTGAGCTCAAAACGGGTTCGATGACTCGTACACTATGGAAGCAGTATACGGTTAATAGTCACGCAATTACTGCTCACCCGTCGATGCTTGGGTACGGCTATGTCGATGTCGTATCACGGAATGGCCTTGGGACCTTTGAGCGCAACCTGAGTAAACAATACGAGCGTACGATCAGTGTTTCACCTCACCCCTCCGACGAGTCCTTTACGGCAATCAGCTACTTACAGCCAGAAAATATAGGAAATATGCGTGCCATCGGATACGACATGTTTAGCGAACAGACTAGACAGCAGGCAATGAGTGCGGCTCGCGACACCGATACAGTACAGATGTCTGGACCGGTGCAACTTGTTCAGGATGGCACCGGCAAGAAGTCGTATGGATCGCTGCTGTACTATCCGGTGTATCGTGCGGAAATGAAAACTGAGAGTGTCCAGGCACGTCGTGACGCACTAGTCGGCTACACCTACATCGTGGTACGTGCTGGTGACGTGGCGCAACAGATCGATAAAAATACCATCGACGAAGGCGCTGACTTTGTTATCAAAGACAGTGCGGTCTCTGTGTACAAATCTACAGACTCGCCCGATGGTAGCATGAGCAAAGAGTTTGAACTTGATCTGTATGGCCGAACCTGGGAATTTACAGCATACATTCAGAAGAATAAAGTTGAATACTGGATAGCGCCTGCAATTATTCTGCTTACCGGTATCGTCGTTAGTGGCATACTCGCAATCGCGGTGTACTGGCTGATGGCTCGGCGTATCAAATATCTCGAACATGAACACGACAAAACGATTGCCGAGACTAAGAACGAGCTTGTCATGCTTGCGTCGCACCAGCTACGTACGCCCGCGAGTGGCGTGAAGCAATATTTAGGTATGCTCGTCGAAGGGCTGGCTGGAGAATTCGATACCATGCAGAGCTCGATCATTCAAAAAGCCTACGATGCAAACGAGCGCCAAATCGAGACAATCGATCAGATTTTACATGTTGCGAAAGCGGATGCAGGTCAGCTGGCGCTGCAATATGACGACGTCGATATTGTCGATGTTGTGCAGTGTCTTGTCGATGAGGCATCGGCCGATGCTCAGCGTAAACGCATTACCGTGCGCACTCACATGCCGGCAAAACTTGTCATCACCTGCGATAAACGCTTTACAACCATGGCAATCGAAAACCTCATCAGTAATGCGATTAAGTATTCATATGAAGAAGGCGTCGTCGACGTCACCCTTAAAAGCGACACCAAAGTCGTCAAATTGATCGTGAGTGATCATGGCGTCGGCGTGCCTGAAGAAGATGTTGAATCAATCTTTGACAAGTTCGTGCGCATTGATAACCCACTTTCCGTACAAGAAGGTGGCACCGGATTAGGACTATTTTTGGCTCGTGAAATCGCTCGTGCACATAAAGGTAGTCTGCGCGTCAAACCTAATGTTGATGATGGTAGCGTATTTACGCTTCGTATGCCACGAAGACAACCAAGCGCACGCTCAAAACACTAACGCTAGAGTTCTGTGGTGTGCTCGGATACGTATGACGCAAGGCTAAGCGACGCCGGGAGCGCTTGGTGCGTGACTCTTTAGCTCAGGATTAGGAAGGGCGATTGCGAACAGTGTGGCAACTGCCATAAGAGTCGCCGATACGAGGAATATGCGGTGCAGTGAAGCCGTAAAGGCATCGATGATTTGTTTATGAAAGTCATCTTGTTGAGCCCTGAACTGTTTGAGCGCGGCATCTTTCGCAGGTTGCGGAAGTTTACTTTGGTTAATACCAGCGGTCGCACCGTCAAGGATTTTCGAGGACTGCGTATTGATCTGGAGTAGTGTATCGGCATCGACGTCACCTTGCATAAATGCGGCGGCTTCCGGAGATTGCTTGAGAGTCTGAACGTATGGCAGGTCGTTCGGGGCGGCAATCGAAGACATGATACCGGCAGTCAAGATACCACTTAGAAGGGCCGTTCCGACCGTTGAGCCGAGTCCACGGAAGAGCTGCACACTTGAGGTGGCTGCACCTAAGTCTTTTTGCTCGAATTCGTTTTGCACGGCAAGTGTCAGGATCGGCATTGCCATACCCATACCGATACCGGTACATACCATGATTAACGCTTCATGCCAGTATGGGCTCTCAGGAGTCAATGTCGTGAGCAAACCAACGCTGACGGTCGCAATCGTCAGACCAGCCAGTACGAATGGTTTGTAGCGTCCGACGCGAGCAATGATCTGACCAGTCGTAATCGACGTCGTCATCATACCTGCCATGAACGGCAGTAGCATCAGCCCGGCGTCAGTGGCGTTTGCGCCAAAGACTTGCTGGTTGAACTGTGTCAGGTACAAAATCGCACCAAGGAATGCTGCACCGAATAAGAGCGTGATGATACTCATCAGGCTAAAGGTCTTGTTCTTAAAAAACGCCAGTGAAAGGATCGGTTGTTTAGCGCGGCGTTCGGTGATGATGAATAAGACAGCAGCTGCAGCGGCAATAACCCATAACACGACTTGGATGAAGCCAAGCTCCACGCCCTTATCGATAAGTGTCGAGAAGATAACTTTCGTGTTGTCGACCGACAAGATAAGCGATGACAGGGCGACGGTGATAAAGAGTGCGCCAAGGTAGTCAGGTTGGTGTTTCGAGTCGTGCTTGATATCTGGCGTAAAGCGAGCAATAACAAAACCGGCGACGATACCGATTGGCACGTTGATCAGGAAATTCCATCGCCAGTCGGTAACGAGGCTGAACAAGTGCTGGCCATCAGTCAGCCAACCACCAAGCAGTGGGCCGATAACCGATGAAATACCGAAGACGGCGCCGATAAAACCTTGCCACTTACCACGTTCACGTGGGCTGAAGAGGTCGCCAATAATCGTAAAGGCATTTGCCATAATCATGCCGCCACCGATACCTTGCAATGCACGTGCAGCAATCAGCCATTCGATACTTGGTGCCATGCCACTAAATAGTGAACCGAGCGTAAAAATGGTAACCCCACCCATTAACACTGGGCGACGGCCGTACATATCAGAAAGTTTACCAGCAAGCGGCACCATGATGGTACTGGTCAGCAGGTACGCAGTGACGATAAAGCCAAGACTTGAAAAGCTCTTGAATTCTTCTGTTATCGCACCGAGTGCGGTGGCGATGATTGTCTGATCGAGCGCGACCAAAAACAACCCGCTCATAACCGCAAGCATAACAATGATTTTTTGGCGTGTGGGAATATGATGTAACATGTGTTCTCCTCGTTACGTTTCTGTTAGTCTTCTATAGCTCCGCGCAAAGCAGTTACGTGCGCATCGAACTTATCGATGATGGTTTGGGCTTGGTTTTCGGTGATAAAGGCGACGGATTGTTTGTCCTCGACGTATAAAACCACCAATTTGTCGCCAGGCTTGATACCCATTTTTTCGCGGACCTCAGCAGGAATGACGACCTGGCCTTTAGGGCCAATCGTTGCGGTACCTGCGAGCTGCAAATGCTTTGCTGACATGTTATACATGTTATACAAGTTATACTCCGCTGTCAAGTCAGATTGTGCACGAGAGGCTCGTCGGCGTATAGTAGAAGGTATCGTAAAAAAGGAGGAATATATGAAGTTTGCCATCAAACCCGTCTATGCACACTGTGATTTACCATGTGGCGTATATGATCCAGCGCAGGCCCGTATCGAGGCACAGAGTGTCAAAGCGATTCTTGAAAAAATGCAACAATTCGAAGGCGATGATCGTATTCGTGCGGTGCTTATCAAAGAAGAGCGCGCTGAACTCGTTAAGCATCATCTCATGGTGTTGTGGGCTGACTATTTCAAGCCGGAGCACCTTGAGACCTACCCAGATTTACATGACAAATTTTGGCGAGCAATCAAACAGGCAGGCGAGTGCAAGCACCATAGTGACGTGGCTAGCGCCGACACGCTGCTGGCGATGATTGACGAAATCGCCGATATATTTCATGCGACCAAAAAAGCCTAGGCTGTTCTGTGTGCGTCGTGTCGTAGGCGATAGTATGGCACCGACGCTTACGCCAGGTTCGATCGTGATCGCACTCAATGTACTAGCACCTCGGCCAGGTGATATTGTCGTCGCCTGGGCCAAGGGCCGCGAGGTAATCAAGCGGGTGCACGACGTAAACGAAGCGGGTATCGAGCTTCGCGGCGATAATGCATCCCACAGTACCGACAGCCGTCAGTACGGTCGAATCAACCCAAGTGATATCTATGGCCGGGTTGTGTATGTGAAAGCCACCACCTAACTACTTGAGAAGCAATACCGCTCATGCTATGATAAAGCGTATAAGTACGGAGGAAACTATACTATGGATACAATGCGCCGTGCTCCGCAACCGCCGGAGCGACGACCAGTAGCACCAGTGCAAGAACCAGCTACTGTTTCTGCTGCCCCTGAGACACCGCGATATGAGCCAAAAAGCTCGTCTCGACGACCAAAGAATGATAAGACTATGAAGAACAAACTGCTACTCGCACTTGCTGGCCTTGCTGTTGTCGTCATCGTTCTCGTCGGAGGCTACTATGCGTACCGTGCCGTCAGTCCATCGCTGATCGACCGAGGAAAATACCAGGCAGTATTCCTCAGTAACGGGCAAGTATACTTCGGTAAACTCCATCTCGACAACAACTACTACGTCCTAAAGGATATTTTCTATCTTCAGGCGTCCGATGCGCAAAATTCTGCGAACCCTGACTCAAAGAACCCACAGCAAAGCACCTCGAGTGATGTCAAACTGATCAAACTTGGTACCGAAGTCCATGGTCCGACCGACCAGATGGTAATCGATAAAGGCCAGGTCTTATTCTTCGAGAATCTCAAAGATGACGGTAGCGTCGTCAAGTCGATCAAGAGCTACACCAACCCGAACAAGTAGGTGAAGATAAATGCGTCTTGGTGAACACGATGCTCATAAGCGTCATGTCAGACGTCGGCGCAAACGTGCAGTAAAAAACGTCACGATTTTCGTGTTGATACTTGCCGTACTCTTCAGTGTCGCAGGTTTTGGCTACACTTGGTACGCCGGTCAGCAACCAGTACCGGCGGCACCGGATATATCGAGTCTGCCAAAGCAACGTTCAAAGCCCAAGCCGACGGCGCCCAGCAAGAATAGCCCGGTCGGTATTGCGGTACAGACGTTTTCGTCTCCTATAGCCCCGAACCAGAATGCTTCACTTGCCATCAAAACGTTGCCGGGTGCAGCCTGTAGTGTTCTGTTTACCTACAATAAAGATAAAGAAATCAGTAAAGATAGTGGCCTGATTCCAAAAGTCGCCGACGAATACGGTTACGTCGACTGGACATGGAAGGTGACCGTACAGGTACAGCCTGGTACGTGGCCAGTTGAAGTGACGTGTGCCAATGGCAACAAGTCGTCGTACTCGAAAAGCGATCTCGTCGTTAAGTAGTTTTACTTAAGTGAGTCGATGTATTTCGACCACTGGCTGTCGTTAAGTGCAGTATCGGAAACAATAAGTATAAGAATTCCATTTTTTGTCAGTATCAAAGACTGGGGTCCTTTTGCAGACGTTCCTACATAAAATGTTGTCTTCTGTGAGGTCTCAATGCTCCTATTCGCATTAAAGCCCTGAGCCATTTCTTTAATTTTCTCGTCAGGATTTCCCTGGAAGCTATCTGGGAGCTCTTGTTCCATGACTCTGACCTTTACACCGTCTATAGCATCGGTGTAACGGAAAAAGGTAGTAGCTTTGTCCGGAGTTGTGGCCGTCCACCCATTCAGCGCCTCAATCGACTTACCGTCTGGTGTTATAATCTTAAATCTTGGAGCGCCTTTATGAAATTCACCAGATTCTTGGGGCTGACCCGTGGAAATGACGCTTGGGCCCTTCGAAGTATCTGTAAACATAAAACGATAGTGTGGCCAGAGCCAAATCAGTAGAATCACTATAACGATAGCAAGTGCACTCAGCCGGCGAATCAATCGTCGCCGATGACGACGCAGGGCACGTAAATCTTTAGGATCAATAGTGTTATTCATAGCATCGTCTCATCACGGTAGATCATACGGTGCATCCAATGGTTGCTGTAGCCCACCCGTAAACGTACGACC
>DATJGX010000012.1:0-3720 GCA_035494435.1 Patescibacteria group bacterium
ACGCAGGTACAGACACAGCAGCCCAGATAAACACTAGCGCAATTCCCGACAATCAAGTAAAATGGAGGCATAATGACAAAAATACTACTGGTCGAAGACGACAAAAGCCTGAGAGAAATTTATGGTGTTCGTCTTCTCGCAGAGGGTTACGACATCATTTCGGCCGGGGATGGTGAAGAAGCGCTTGCTATGGCTATCAAAGATCGACCGGCTCTTATCGTCAGTGACGTTATGATGCCAAAAATTTCCGGCTTCGACATGCTTGATATTCTTCGAAGCACCACCGAAACACGCGACATTAAAGTTATTATGATGACCGCGCTTTCCAGCGAAGATCAACGTCACCGCGGCGAAGACCTCGGCGCCGATCGTTATTTGGTAAAGTCACAGGTGGGAATCGAAGACGTCGTGCGAACCGTTCATGAAGTACTCGGCGACACGCCACCAGCTGCGCCATCTATGCCAAGTCCTGCGCCAGCAGCCGCACCGGCTCCGGCAGCACCTGCAGCACCCGTACCAGCTCCGGCTCCAATCCCGAACCTTGGTTTCGTTCCTGCACCGGCTCCGGCAGCACCTGCAGCACCTCGAGATACGTCAGTCGCTGTGCCATCTCGCGATGATACTCCGGCTCCAGTAGCCCCAGCACCGACTCCGGTCGCGCCAACACCCGCACCGGCTCCTGTACCCGATCCTAACGATAATCCACTTCCGCAACCGACGGCGCCATTTTCGACGCAGCGTCCAGCAGGACTGGGTGATAGGATTATCCAGCCACTCGAAACACCGCAAGATCCATATGCAACATCGCTTGCTGACCAGATGAACCAAGAGCTTTCGCAGGGACAAATCCTTGCATCTGCGCCCGCTGCTGCACCGGCACCTATGCCGCCCACACCTGAAGCATCAGAAGCAGTTCTGCCGCCGCTACCACCGCTCGAGCCCCTGCAGCCCCAGACCGAATTCGATAGCGTCAGCACCGATGAAGCAAGCCTTGCGTCACACCTCGACTTTGAAGAAACACCTCAAAGCACTGACTCAGAAACTTCGACAGATCAGTCTGCCGATGAGCCACAAACACCACCTGTACCACCAACTGCGTAGTATACTGGTCACATGACAGCAGACCAGGCGTCTTCAACGAGACTCAATAAATACCTAGCGCGCCATACAGGCATTTCCCGGCGTGAAGCCGATGATTTGATTGCAGCTCAGCGCGTGAACATTAACCAGGACATTGCCAATATCGGCTCACAGGTTCAGCCTGGCGATATCGTCTCTGTCGATGGCGCACCAATCGAGTCTCGCACGACTGCCACGACGCTTGTCATGCATAAGCCCGTGGGCTACGTATGTTCACGGCGCCAGCAGGGCGACAGTCCGACCGTCTATAGTTTGCTTCCCGAGGTGTATCAGAGCCTGAAAACCGTCGGGCGTCTCGACCGTGACTCGTCGGGCGTGATTCTACTGACCGACGATGGTGACTTTTCGCATCAGATGACCCACCCGAGTTTTTATAAGATCAAGATTTATGAAGTCAGTCTCGACAGTCCGCTTCAGCCGCTCCACCGCCAGATGATATCTGATTTTGGTGTCATGCTCGAAGATGGCAAAAGCCAGTTTGAGCTCGAACGGCTTGGCGATGACGACTTATCATGGCGTATCTCGATGCGCGAAGGAAGAAATCGACAGATTCGGCGAACATTCGGCGCGCTTGGCTATGACGTGCGAAGACTTCATCGAACCTCATTCGGCTCATATACCCTGGGTGATATACCAGCGGGCTTATATAAAAAAGTCGATATATCATAGACGATATATCGCTGTGAGATAGGTTATGCGGGGCCCCCGAAAGGGCCCCGCGTGGGTGAGTTAGTCGCTGCTGGGGCGGAGTCGCTCTGTGAGCTCACGGGCGATGTCGCCCATCTGTCCACCCTGAACGGCAACGACGACGTAGGTCTGATCCCCCTCGTCGAGAGTGATCACGTTCGCGTATCCCCAACGACGAACGTCTTGAAGGACTGAATGCCCGATCCTGCCGTTGAACGGCTCGCCGAAGGCGGCCAGACTGGTACGGCGGATGCTCGCCACGGTCCGGTCGTCGCGCAGCAGCTGCTGCTTGATCACCGGATCCGTCACGACGATTTCGACATCGTTCACGTGCACCTCACTTGGGTTGAGCCATCGCCGAGTGCGATGACAATATTTCTATTATAGCATAATTCATAATTTTTATCAATATTTACCTCTGGTAAAATCTGTTCTGTCGTGGTATGATAGACACTACTATGGCCAGCAAACTACCTACTGTCGCTATTATCGGACGCGCGAATGCGGGCAAAAGCTCGCTTTTTAATCGTATGGTACGTGCGCAGCAGGCAATCGTTGCCCGTGAAGCCGGTACGACCCGTGATAACGTTACGAGCAAAGTAACGCACCAGGACCACCAATTCTGGCTCGTCGACACCGCCGGCCTTAAAGACCCTGACGACGAATTCGAAGCAGGCATTCAGGATCAGATCGCCGATGCCGCTGAAGCTGCCGATGTGATTCTTGTGGTCGTTGACAGCACGGAATACCCTGGAGACGAAGAACGAAGCGTCGCCAAGCGTGCGCTCCGCAGCAAAAAACCTGTCATTCTGATTACGAACAAGGCCGATCTTAAGGCAAGTCTCAAAGACGACGAGTTCCGTCGTCTCGGTATCAAAACCATCATTCGAACGAGTGCCGAGCACAGTTCCGGTATCAAGGAACTTATGGATACGATCATCGAGGAAATTCCCGCGGCCAGCGAACAAGAGCCTGATGACGTTTTCCGGATCGCGCTCATTGGCCGCCCAAATGTCGGCAAGAGTAATCTTTTTAACCGCTTGGCAGGCAAACAGCAAGCGTTAGTAGCGGACGTCGCCGGCACCACGCGTGATTTAAACCGCGTACAGGTCAACTTCCACCAGCAAACAATCGAACTTATCGACACCGCCGGCGTACGTCGCAGCGGCAAACAAGAAATCGGCATCGAGAAATTTTCAGTACTGCGCACGCTTCGCGCCATCGAAGAAGCAGATGTCTGTTTCTTGCTCATGGACGTCAACGAGCTCAGTACGGCGCTTGACCAAAAGCTTGCCGGCATGATCGCCGAAGCAGGCAAGGGGCTCGTACTCGTTGTCAGCAAGTGGGATTCCGTCGAAGGCAAAGATGCTTTTACTCGCGACGCACTTGCACCGCGAATCGCCTACAACTTCGATTTCGTGCCATGGGCACCGCTCATTTTTACCAGCTCTGTAACGGGCCAGAATGTCAGCAAGCTCTACGAACTTGCACTCTCAATCCGCGACCGCCGTCAGCAACAACCAAAGACCAGAGAGCTCAACGACCTACTGCAGATGGCTACCCAGAAACATCCGCCAGCCGGTTTAAAAAACACACACCCACGCCTACGCTATATGGTTCACACCGACACTACGCCACCATGGTTTGTGATTTATGGCAGCAACCTCAAATTCGTTCACTGGAGCTACAAACGCTATCTTGAACGTCTGGTCCGCGAAAAATTCGACTACAGCGGCACGCCGATCAAGTTTAGTTTTCGAGATGAAAAGCAGATCAAAGCGAATAAAGAACGCGTCGCTGCTGGCCTCGAGCCCGTAACGAAAGCATCGAAACAAGCCAAGAACAAAGCAAACGACGCACGCTAACGCTGGCGTATATGAAAAGCGGCCCGCC
>DATJGX010000013.1:0-3704 GCA_035494435.1 Patescibacteria group bacterium
GCCGACCGCATCGACTGTAGTAGCGCTTTCGTAGGGTGGCTTGCTGCCAAACGGAAGCTTCAGCCATTCGTTGCCCTGCTCATCTTCTTCAACCTGCGATTCGTCTTCGCGGAGTTGTATGAATACATCAGAAAAGATGTCGCCGATAGCGTACATCGTTGGTTTTGATTGCGTGGTATCGATTGTCATAGCTTTATATCCTTTGTCGCGTTCAGGTTTCAATCCGGCCTCTTCAACGAGACGATGAACCATGTCTTTATCGGTTTTTTCGTGCTCAGCATAACGACGTATAATCTCTTGACGTAAATGCCTCCTGGCGTGCTCAAGCTGCCGGTCAGCGAAATGAAGTTCGTGATGAGCGTTTTCTACCACGTCCTGAAGATTAAATGAGATAACTTCTCCGTCGACTTCAAGCAATACATAGGTGGTCTTCGCCAAGATCGTGTCCGCATGGCCACGTCGTACTGACGCATTCAGTGCTTGATATAACTCGCTTGCGAGCGTGTTGCTCGTATCGAGACCGAGTTGGCGCATCGCTTCGTGTGCTTTTTCGGTCGCATCGGCCAGCAGTCGCGTATCGACTCCTTCGCCACCAACCGCACGTTCTAAACTTGCGAGATTATACACAAACAGCGGGTGGTCGTGTCCGAGCAAGTCAGCCAGGTGCGCCATAACTAGAGCTTCCTTTCATGGACCGGCATGTCGTGTAGCGTTACATCTTTATGTAGAATGGCGGTTTTTGCACCGATCTTCGTCACGACAGACGTTGAATTGGCACTAGCAAACACTACAGAATCTTTGAGCGATTTTCCCTGAGCGTATTGGCTTAAAAAGCCCGAACCAAAGGCATCCCCCGCGCCGGTACGATCTACGACTTTGACATCTTCGTACATGCCTGCACGAACAAGCACAGACCCGTCGCTCGCTACTACACCATCTGGCCCGTCGGTGACAATCACGGTCGGAACAAGATGCAGACCATGACGAACGAGCTCTTCAATATCCTCGCCCTCGACGACAAGTTTCATTTCGTCGCGATTGACGAGCAGCACGTCGACGTCATCGAGAAGTGCACGCAGTTTATCGGCTTGTTTCAGCTCGTCTTTGCCGGGATTGAACATGATCTTCATGCCCTGTTGCTTCGCTTCTGCGAAGACTTGATCAAGGATATCCATCTTGCCAGACATACTCGAAATATAGAGCCAGTCAGCATCGGTCTGAGAAAAATCGAAATCGTTAAGTGTGTAGTGCGTACTTGCCCCGCGGTATGTCAGAATCGTACGCTCACCATTCGGTGCAAGCAGCAGCACGGAGTAACCCGTATTGTACCGCTTCGATACATGCACGTGCGTCGTGTCAACGCCTTCTTTATCGAGGTCGTTCAGCACTGCCTGAGCGGCTGGGTCATCGCCGACTGAGCCCATGAATGCCGCCTCTAAACCTTGGCGTGCAAAAGTGACGGCTGCATTGGTAGCGCCACCACCAGTCGTAAAATCAATTTTGTTGACATCGGCTTTTGAGCCGAGCGTCAGCTCCAAAAAACACTCGTGAGGGTTCTTACAGACTGCTTTGAACTCGTCACTATGGCTCAAAAATACGTCTTGAACAGCCGCACCGATCGAAAGAATCTTAACCATCGGTTATTTCAACGCCTTTCCTGCACTACCAAACGCATGAATCTTCTCTTCGACGATTGCCTGCACCGCCTTGAAAACTTCAGGCATGAGTTTGACGACAGCATATTCGTCAGGATTATCGGCAAGCACTTTTTCGAGCGTCTTTCGAAAGACGTAGCGCATATCGCTATTAATATTGATCTTGCTGACACCAAGCTTTGACGCATCTTCGAAATAATGTAGCGGCGTGCCAGAACCACCGTGCAGACTGATATTCTTGCCCTCGGGCATAGCCTGGTGAATGCGCGCCAGTAGCTCTAGGTCAAGCTCTTTTGGCACCGGATATTTTCCGTGTAGGTTACCGATTGCAGCTGCAAACGTGTCGATGCCAGTTTCTTCGATAAATTTCGAAGCGCCTTCTGGCGTGCTAAACGTTTTCTTAATTTCATCGTAGTCAATCGCCTCTTCGTGCACGTTTGAACTACCGCCAAAATAGTGTGGTTCGCTCTCAACAAGCGCACCGGTGAATTTGGCGTACTCCACGACTTCTTTCGTGTCGCGAATGATTTCTTGGTCGGTCGCGTCATGATTAGCCTGAGAAATATCGATATGAATAAACTCGAAGCCCTCATCGATTGCGCGTTTACAGGCTTCAACGCTAGGACTGTGATCGAGATTGATATACATTTCAATACCATATTCGGCACGGTAGTTATCGACCATGTCGCGGATATTCTCGAGACCTATCGCCTCGACTTCGCCATGACTAACTTCGACGAGTACCGGCGCTGCGAGTGATTGCGCAGCTCGCGCGACCGCAATCAGCGTTTCTTGGTTGTCGATATTGAACGCACCGACGGCGAAGTGCTGTTGACGAGCCCGTTGCATCAAGTGGCGAGCATGGGTCGTACGGTCACGGATTTCAGTAATTGATAAGCTCATTTAATATCCTTTCTTATATTGCGGCACTCGGTCTATAAATTCACGGACCTTTTGGGCAATTGATTTACTGTCGAAGCCAAAGTGAGCCAGCAGCTCATCGGGAGAGCCCGATTCGCCAAAACGATCGTTCATACCAATTCGCAGCAACGGTGCTGGCAAATGGTCACCTAAGGTTTCGGCTATCAAACCACCGAAGCCTGCCGCAGCCTGTGCTTCTTCAACCGATACCACGCGTCCTGTTTTTGACACGCTCGCGATAAAGGTCTCGACATCGAATGGCTTGATGGTTGGCGCGTGCACGATTTCTGCGTTAATACCTTGCTCCCGCAGGATACTGCCAGCAATGAGAGCTTGGGCTGTCATCGTGCCGGTACTGACAATTGTCACGTCGCTGCCTTGGTGTAAGACATATGCTTTGCCGATCTCAAATGGTGAGTGTTCAGTACTAAAAATCGGGGTTTTTTCTCGCGCAAGTCTGATATAGCCTGGATTTTTGTCGTCTTGGGCGAGCGCGCGGGTGGCTTTCTCGGCTTCGAGGGCATCGCCGGGATTAACGACAATCATATGCGGCAATACACGCATGAGAGCAATATCTTCGAGCATTTGATGCGTCGCACCGTCTGGCCCGACCGAAACGCCTGCGTGGCTGCCGACGATCTTTACGGGCTGCTCATTGAGGCAGATGGTCGTTCGAATCTGCTCCCAGTTACGCCCTGGACTAAAGGCTGCATAGCTACTCGTGAATGGAATCTTACCCATGCGCGCCATACCGCTCGCTACCGTGACGAGATTCTGCTCGGCAACGCCGATTTCGACGAAGCGCTCAGGAAACGCCTTTGCGAAGTGACTCATTTGTGTCGAGTCTGTCAGGTCGGCACATAACGCAACGACGCGCTCATCGTCGCTGCCCGCCTGCTTAAGGCCGCGTCCGAACCCGGCACGTGTAGGTTCTTGGGCGACATCAGGACTCGCATAGTTTGGATTCAATCGGTATTCACTCATACACCTTCTCCTTCGTGTCGAATTTTGCCTCGCAGCGTGCGAAGTTCGTGGAGCGCTTTCTTGGCCTGCTCGTGATTCGGCGGCATACCATGCCAGTGATAATCGTATTCCATGAAGTCGACGCCCTTGCCTGGAATCGTATGC
>DATJGX010000014.1:0-4060 GCA_035494435.1 Patescibacteria group bacterium
GGCATCGATGCCTATACGGCAGCCTTTCAGATACCGGATTTCATGTTCTACATTTTGGTTTCAGGTGCGCTGAGCGTTACGTTTATACCGGTGTTTGTGCAGCGGCTTGGCTCTGGCAATAAGCGATCGGCTTGGGCGCTCAGTGCAAGCATGATTAATTTCCTGGCGCCTCTGACGATGATCGCAAGCATCGTTATTATTATTTTTGCGCCATGGCTAGTTGACTATGTGGTCGCACCAGGTATGGATGAGGCTGGTCGTGCGCTTGCCACCAGTATGATGCGTGTCATCGCCGTCAACCCGTTCCTGTTTGCAATCGCCACCGTGATTGCGAGTATTCAGCAAGCACTTGGTCGTTACCTCTTTTATGCGCTTGCACCAATGATTTATAACATCGGAATTATCATCGGTGCGCTGTCATTTACGAACGGCATCACCATATTTGGCTGGCACATTTTCGAAGGCGGCATCATGGGAGTGGCACTCGGAGTTGTGCTCGGTTCGATCATGCAGCTACTGGTCAGCGCGATTGGTCTCGTCGGTCTCGGGTTTGATTATGAGTTTAAGATTAGCTGGAAGAACAAGGGCTTTCGGACGGTACTTAGTTTGCTGCCTGCACGCTCACTAGACCAAGGGATGGACTATCTGAACAGTATCGTTGAAACGAACCTTGCGTCACGACTTGGCGAAGGTGTCGTTCGTGCATATCAGCAGGTGACAGCGCTTCACCTCATGCCAATCAACTTAGTCGGCGTGGCTATTAGCACGGCTGCGTTTCCGAGTATGAGCGAGAACCTCGGCAGTGGACGAATTGATCGCTATCGAAAAGAATTGCAGCAAGTGGTGCGTGTGATCATATGGCTCGCACTGCCAATTGCCACTATTACCTACTTCGGTCGTGGTTACTTAGTAAGTTTTATCAAGAATGGTGGAGACCAGCTCATGGCGACGTTGCTCGGTACACTTGTTATCGCGATGCTATTTCGAACGGTGTATCATATCGCCGCTCGCAGTTTTTATGCCCAGCAAGACACGAAGACACCACTCTATATTTCACTGTTTTCTATCGGTCTGAATATCGCTCTGGCAATCTGGTTTACGATGTCGCTTAAGATGGGTCCAGTCGGACTCGCCTTTGCACAGTCAATCGTTGCGGTGGTTGAAGTCGTGATTTTGTTCGTCGTTATTCATAAACGGCTCGAAGGCGGATTTGTTGATGCGCCGATGATCCATGCGGTCGGACGTATGTTGAGCGCGACCGGCTTTACGGCGCTGGTCGCCTACGGTATGGTGCAGCTGCTTCAGTTTCAAAGTACTGACCTTAGCTTAAAGACAACGGTGCCGAAATTCGTGGTCATTACGATTGTCAGCTTTGCTGTGTACCTCGGCGTTTGTCGTTTGATGCGGCTTGAGGAAACGTATCCGGTCATCGCACGAATTGAAAAGGTGGTGTTCGGAGGCGTCCGCCGATGAACCTAGAGAATATCCGTAACTTTTGTATCATCGCACATATCGACCACGGCAAAAGTACGCTGGCTGATCGCATGATGGAGCTGACGGGTACCGTCGAAAAGCGTGCCATGAAAAGTCAGTTACTCGACAGCATGGAGCTTGAACGCGAAAAGGGCATTACGATCAAACTTGCGCCGGTCCGTATGCAGTACCAGCAAAACTCGGCAACCTACGACCTGAATTTGATCGACACGCCAGGGCACGTAGACTTTAGCTATGAAGTGTCACGTAGTCTGCAGGCCTGTGAAGGTGCGGTGCTTGTCGTCGATGCAAGCCAGGGCATACAGGCGCAGACGCTCGCCAATGTGTATTTGGCACTCGAACAAGATCTCGTGATCATTCCGGTGCTCAATAAGGTCGACTTGCCTGCTGCAGACGTCGAGCATGTCTCGAAGCAAGTGATTAACTTACTGGGCTGTGATGAGTCCGACATTATCAAGATATCAGCCAAGACCGGTGAAAATGTTGACCAGGTCCTCGATGCGATTGTTGCGCGCGTACCTGCACCAAAAAGTCCTGATACAGACAAGACCCGTGCGCTAATTTTTGATAGTTACTACGACGATTATCGCGGCGTTATTTTGTACACTCGCGTCATCGACGGCGCGATTAAAAAAGGTGACGAGATTATTATGCTGGCAACGAATGCCCATGGAATTGCGCTCGAAGTCGGTCACCTCAGCCCAAGCATGAAGGCCGATCCTGAAATTGGCACTGGTGAAATCGGCTATATCGTCACGAACCTGAAAACGACCCGCGATGCGAAGGTGGGCGATACGATTACCGTTAAACGAGCAATGGCCGATGCGCCGCTTCCGGGCTATAAAAACATCAAGCCATTTGTGTATGCCGGCTTTTTTCCTGTGAGCAACGAGGACTACAACGACCTAAAAGATGCGGTCGAAAAACTCAGTCTCAGTGATTCGGCACTGCAATTTGAGCCGGAAAACTCGCCGGTACTTGGTTTTGGTGTGCGAATCGGTTTTCTGGGTTTGCTTCATATGGATATTATTCGCGAACGGCTAGAGCGTGAATACAACCTTGATCTTGTCGTCACGAACCCGAGCACTGATTATCAGCTGACGATGCACGACGGCGATGAGCGTGATATAAAAAGCGCTTCTGAAATGCCCGATGTGACAAAAGTCGAAGAAATACGTGAGCCATGGATTAATGGCGAAATCGTCGTGCCGAGCGACTATATTGGTGCGGTCATACAGCTCATCGTGGCAAAGCGCGGTCAGCAAAAGAACCTCAGCTATATAGACGAACGCGCGCTGATTAGCTTTGAAGCCCCACTCGCGAATTTGCTGACAGATTTTTACGATCAGCTCAAGAGTGTCACGAGTGGTTACGGCAGTTTTAACTATGAGCTCTCGGGCTATCGCGCCGAAGACTTGGTTCGTGTAGACTTTTACGTCGCTGGCGAAATGGTCGACGCCCTTAGTATCATGTGTCACCGCTCAGAGAGCCAGCACATCGGTCACGAGGTGGTCGGTAAGCTCAAGGAAGTCGTACCACGCCAGAGTTTCGAAGTCAGCTTACAGGCAGCGATTGGCGGTAAATTTATCGCACGTGCGAACATCGGCGCCTATCGAAAAGATGTCACGGCAAAGCTATACGGCGGTGATGTGTCGCGTCGTAAGAAACTGCTGGCAAAGCAGCAAAAAGGTAAGCAACGTATGAAACGTTTTGGTAAAGTTGACATTCCATCTGAGGCCTTTACCGTCATGCTGAAGCGCGACTAACTTCTCACTAGTGACTCGGTGCGGCCACTTCTGTATAGTAGTACTATGAAAAAAGAAATCATCACGATTGCCGGTAGCCTCGGAAGTGGCAAGTCGTCGACCGCCAAATTGCTCGCAGAGCGTCTCGGTTACGACCACTTTTCTTCTGGCGACTTATTCCGACAAATCGCAGCTGAACAGCAGCAATCAGTACTTGATGCGAACGTCGCTGCCGAAAAAGACAGCACGATTGATCATATGGTTGATCAACGCCTGCGCGACATTGGCGAGCATGACACTCGCAAGGTTATTGATTCACGCACCGCATGGCACTGGATGCCGCAAGCGTTCAAGGTATACCTCGAACTGCCGACACGAGTGGCAGCCGAGCGTATTATCGCCAAGGCGCATGAACGAGCCGAAGCGAACGAAGATATTCCTGAATCAGTCGATGAATACGCGAAGCATCTCGATGATAGGCTAAAGAGCGAGAATAAGCGCTACAAGAGTCTGTATGGAATCGATCCGACGCAAAAGGAAAATTACAATCTGGTTGTTGATACCTCACTCTACCCGCTCGAAGAAGTAGTAAACCAGATTGAGCAAGCATACACTGAGTGGCTGCAAGCCTAGCACTCGTTGACTCTGAGTGCCAAAATAGGGTATAATCGTGACCATGACAGAACGGCAATTAGCAATTCTCGCCGCTATTATCGAGCAGTACGCCGAAATTGCGGTACCAGTTGGCAGTGTGACCCTGGCAAAACTGTTCGGTGTTTCTTCGGCGACGATTCGTAGTGAAATGGCGCGCCTTGAAGAGG
>DATJGX010000015.1:0-14966 GCA_035494435.1 Patescibacteria group bacterium
TCGGCACACGGGTTCGTACTGGCGATTGTCATACGGTCGAAACAGCCCGATACGGTCGTGTCGAGCATCGGATCATCCCAGTGAATCTTGCCTTGGTTCATTTGGTCGAATAAATACAGCGCAACATAGAGCTTATACGTACTCGCACTGACAGTACTGAGTCCGGCATTGGCCGATGCGCTCCAGTATTTGTTCGAAAGTTGCTCGACGACAATGTTCGCGTTTTGATCTCGAGCAGCATCATGAACATATGCCTGCAAACCACTTTCCGTTGCCGTATAGCGACGGTTATAAATGATGCTCGGCGCTACGTCGATGAGCGATGCCTGCATCGCTCCTGAGCCTTCGCCATCAAGCAGATATGATCGAATCGCGCCAATCAGTGGCGTGGCGTCAATCTCAGCCCCAACCTTGCCGACATCACGTGCAACTTCTATGCCGTTTTCAAGTGTGACATTGGTTTGCCCGGCTGGCGTGCCGACAGACTTGTCGAGTTCGGCAATATATTTGCTGACGGCTGCCTTGTTAAGTCCTAGTGTGGTCGCGCCATGTTCATCTTCATTGAGCGTCAGCCATGTAGCAACAAGCTCGGGTTTTGGTGTAAATGACTTATCCTTCGCCGTAATCGTAATCGTTCGTGCGAGCGCTGCCTCTGCTTGGGCAGCAACTGCCTCGACATCACGAGACTGCTTTTCGGCCGGCACGGCTTTGGTATCGAGTTGAACCGTCGTAACAGCACCGTACCCAATCGAGGTATGCACGAGCGCCGACTTAAACGCATCAGCTTCTACCGTTCGACCGGGCGTATCGTGGGTTGCTACCAACTTACCTGCCTTGATTGCTACACCCGCGTTGACGGGTGCAATTCTGAAGTGTTTTTGTTGCTGTGCGATAAAGCTATCGAGCGCCTGGTTGTTGTACGTCACCACGACCTGATCGACGTGTGGTAGCTGCCAGAGAATCGATAATGGTATGAAGCGCTGCCAAAACGGATAATCACTCAGCGACAGTGCCATCGTTTCAGCGTTCACTTCTGCGCCGCTGCTCGATAGCGAATAGGTCGCGGTGTCGTCACCCGCCTTGATACGAAGTTTCGAAGCCTGGAAGGATTGAGTAATGACCTGGGAAAGGTCGACTTCCGTACGCCAGCCTACCGTTTGCGAACCCAATCGTGCAAACGGCACCGCACGATCGAGTGGATATAAAAGCTGGGCTGCAATAATGCCACTGACAACAAAAAACGCCGACCATATCATGATACGGTGACGTTTTCTCTCAGGCATCACACGATAATAGTGGTGCCTTACTCGCGCTTTTGCTCGTTTGTGTATTGGAGCGCCGTCCCCATCCGACCGCTTGGTTCTCATACGGTCATTATAGCACTGCGCGTACTACTTTTGGCGTTCGCGATATTCGCCGGTTGCCGTATCGACACTGACGATATCACCTGTCTTTATGAAAGCTGGTACCTTGATAACCAAGCCAGTTTCGAGCGTTGCGTTTTTGAGCACGCTCGATGTCGTATCGCCTTTAACGACGTCTTCAGCATACGTCACTTCCAAGAAAAGATTCTTTGGAAGCTCGACGTTGATGATTCGCTCGCCGAAGAACTGTAGGCTTAGCATGTCACCTTCTTTGAGGTATGAAGCTGCGCTGTCGACAATGTCACCCGCGACCTCGAATTGCTCGAAGGTTTCTGGGTCCATAAAGAAGAACACGTCGCCATCAGTATAGAGGTATTGAACACTTTTTGTGTTCACATCGGCACGCTCAATCTTGTCTTGGCCTTTGAAGGTTTTTGGGATAACCGCCCCGCTGATAATATTCTTCAGCTTGACGTTTACGATGCTACCGCCTCGGCCCATAACCTTTTGTCCATACTCCAGCACACGATACGGCTGGCCGTCGATCTGACAGACGGTACCCTTTTTTAAGTCGGTAGGTTGATACATACGGTCGTATCCCTAACCTTGTGAGACAAATGGTAGCAGCGCGAGGTGACGGGCACGTTTGATGGCCGTCGAAAGCTGACGTTGCTGTTTGGCACTGAGGCCCGTCTTACCAACTGGTTCGATCTGACCATACATGTTGATGAATTTCTTTAGTGTGTCAGCATCTTTGTAGTCAAAGTATGCTGGTACGTCGTCTTTGTAGCGTTTCACTCGTATATTCCTTTCTTCGGTGAACTAAAATGGTATCTCGCTCAAATCGATTGGCTTATCGTCGATATCATCGACTGCCACGTCTTGAGACTTTGAAGTGCTTGCTGATGAACTTTGTCGTGGTGCGTAGTCGCTACTGTCGTCGCTGCGACCGCCACTCACAAAGTTGAAATCTTCGACGACAACTTCGACAGCCTGTCGTTTGTTGCCATCTTTATCGTCGTAGCTGCGTTGCTCGAGTCGACCACTGACAAGCAGCGGGCTTCCCTTCTTGACGTATTGCTGGATAATCTCACCAACTTTACCCCAGGCAACACAGTTGATGAAACTGGTTTGCTCTTGCTGCTGACCATCTTGGCCGCGCCAGCTTCGGCTAACCGCAAGACTGAAGTTAGCAACCGATTGGCCGCTCGCTGTCGTGCGCGTTTCAACGTCACGTGTTAGGTTTCCCATCAAGATTACTTTGTTGAACCCCTTGGCCATAGCGACCCTCCTCCTTGATTACTCGTTATCAGCTTTAGCTTTAGCTGCAGCTTCTTCTGCGGCTTTACGCGCCTTTTCATCGACTCGTACGAGCAAGTAGCGCATAACGTCGTCGGTGATGTTGAGCGTGTTTGAGATTTTGAGTGGTGCATCGCTTGGAAGCTCACACTCCATGTAGACATAGTTCGCAAAGTTTTCGCGGTTAATCGCATACGCGAGTCGCTTTTTGCCCCAATTGTCTTCTTTGGTAATTTTACCGCCGTTGTCAGTCACAAGTGACCGCACAGTAGCAAGTGGTTTCTCGAGGTCAGCCTCGAGGTCTGGGTGGATAAGAACAGTTAGTTCGTATTCCTTCACGTATGGTACCTCCTTTGGAATCCATGACGGATGGTTATGTTATTGCGCATAACCTTAGGTTGATATGTGAGTAAGTATACCCTATTTTCTCGAGAAAATCTAGTCCCAGCCGGTGGTAGGCGTCTGTAGCATCGGGTAGCGAGCATAGAGCATCGCTAAAGCCTGTGCATCGGCTTTGAGTTGATCACCAGGAGAACGTTCGCTGTGGCGCTGTGCCGCAACCATTGTCCGATTAAAAAACTCAAAGCTTACGGCTTCGGTCGTGGCTTCATCGGCGTCCTGCCATGGTGAGCTGGCATCAGGACGGTGTTTCACCGTTAGCATGCCGTCGGCATCGACGTGAATCTCCTGTTCCTGCGTTTCACTGAGAATATGAATAAAGATAGCTTCGTCGTATGCCGTCTTCTGTTCGCCTGCGACGCCGTAGATACGGGTGCGCCAGTATACTTCTTCGATATCGCGCTCGTGAAAGTAGCGGGTCGCGATTACCTCATCGTCGATACGCCGGTTGCCGATTGCAAAAGAAAGACCGGCACGACGGCCGGTATAAATGTTCCAGAGTTTTTCGAATTCGTTGCGGACAAGCTCGCCGGTAGCAGTCTCTGCCTCGGCGGGCGTCATGGTTTCTACCCATCCACGTACGGGATGATCAAGCGAGTGTTCGAGGGTAGTTGTTGACATAGGAGTTTTGGTTTATATGCTTATGGTTACTCCTTTGTTGTACTCCTGTCTGAGGGCGCTGTCAAGCAAAGAGGTCCCTAGGCCTCTTCGTCGTCGCTCATATCGTCTGAAGAATTCAGCTCGTCCATGCTTCGAATCAGCACGTCGCGCGGTCGTGAGCCGTCGGCTGGACCGATGATACCCTGCTCTTCCATCTCTTCGATGATACGAGCTGCGCGAGCATAGCCGATGCGGAGTTTACGCTGCAGTAAGCTCGTGCTTGCCTTGCGAGATTCGGTTACGACGCGGACTGCGTCTTTAAACATATCGTCACCGCCGTCGGAGTCGAAGTCCATGACCACGCCGCCCTTGCCATTGAGCTGCACAGGCTGGCTGACAATCTCGTCGTTATACTGTGGCGGTGCTTGCATACGAAGATGATCGGTAATCTTGCTGACTTCTTCGTCCATGACCCAGGCGCCTTGTACACGGATCGGCTTGCCCATATCGGCAGTCTTCATAAGCATGTCTCCCTGACCGAGCAGCTTTTCGGCGCCGGCTTGGTCGAGAATAGTTCGACTATCGACTTGGCTCGCCACCGTAAACGCGATACGCGCTGGCACGTTAGCCTTAATCAGTCCGGTAATAACGTCGACGCTCGGACGCTGCGTGGCGAGAACCAAGTGAATACCGACAGCACGTGCTTTTTGCGCCAAACGGACAATCAGCGCCTCGACATCGCGAGCGGCAACCATCATCAGGTCTGCTAACTCATCGATAACGATAACGATATACGGCATCTTGCCTTCGCTGACTTCTTGGGCATTCCCATTTTCATCTTCGACAGAAATATGTTTGCCTCGGCCCTGCATACGCTTGTTGTACGTCGCGATATCACGGACCTTCTGCTCTGCCAGCAGTTTGTAGCGGCGCTCCATCTCATTGGTAGCCCACTTAAGCGCCGAGATAGTCTTTTCGGGCTCGACGATGACCGGAGTCAACAGATGTGGGATATCTTCGTACGGCGCCATCTCAACCTGCTTCGGGTCGACCAGAATCAGCTTCATATCACTCGGACTATTGCGATACAGCAAGCTGGTAAGCAGTGAGTTGATCATGACCGACTTACCCGACCCGGTCTGACCGGCGATCAAGAGGTGCGGCATCTTGTTAAGCTTACCGACGACCGCTTCACCGGAAATATCTTTACCGACGGCAAACCCAAGCGGTTCGCCAATCTTTTTCCATTCATCACTAGCCAGTACGCCATACAGGCGGACATCGGCAGCTTTGCGGTTCGGGACCTCGATACCGACAGCGCGTTTACCAGGAATCGGAGCTTCAATGCGAAGTGAGCTCGCGGCTAAGTTAAGGGCTAGGTTAGTTTCGAGTGCCGAGATACGGCTCAGTTTTACGCCGCTTGGCGGGCTCAGTGTATACTGCGTAACCTTCGGACCGATGTTGGCGCCTTCCATTTTGACATCGATATTAAATTCATGCAGCGTGTCACGAATCGTCGCCGCATTATGCTCAATGTCACCTGGGTCGGCTGGATTCTGCCGTTTCTCGAGTAAATCAAGACTTGGTGCTTGCCAATTTGGATCACTGGCCATAACAAGTGCAGATTTCTCTTCGGCTGCCTTGTCTGACTTAACACTGCTCTTCAAGCTCGAAAGTCGTTTGGATGTGTCCTCCTTGCCTTTTTCGGCGAGCGGAACACCAGCGTTGAGCTTGAAGTCGCTGATAGCCTCAGGCTTATCAACCTTTGCCGCTTCACGCATGACCTTTACATTGGCGACCTCGTCGCTTTCGTCACGACTGACCGCCGTGCGGAAGCTATCAATGATTGCTTGTGGTGTGATACGAAGGACGAAAAGGAGTGTAAGGGCCGCAAATAATATATAGATAAAGACCGCCACGCCGCTATCAACAAGCGCCAACATGCCGCTATTTGCCATGTCACCCACAAATCCACCATGCGTGGCACCGTCGGCACTATGCATGAGGCCGAATAGCCCTGCGAGCTCAACGACGAGTATGATTGAGGCGAACTTCATGACCCATGGAATACGATTGCCCTCGGCACGGAAGATTTCGATTGCGATATAGCCAAATAAGAACGGCAGCGCGTAGGTGGCGTAGCCAATCGTATTGAGCAGTGTCGTGTTAAACCATTCGATGATCGGGCCACCGGCACCAAACCACGCGACAACCAAGAGAAGCGCCAATGCGATGAGGACTACTGCCCCAACCTGGGTCCAGAAGCCGCTGGGAAGGACGTGTTCGGGCGTCTGCTGCTTCTTTTTGCTACTGCGGGTTGAACGTTTTTTCTTTTTTGCCATAACTACAAATTATTATACTGCTAGTCCAAACAGATGTCGATATCTGTTTATGGTTATATTGTAGCATAAATTGCAACGAAATGCAAGTATTAGCGTAAGCGGCGAAGCAAGCCTGCGCTGGCGAGTATGCCGACGAGCGCAGCTGCCGTGATGAGAGATGTGTTCTCCCCTGTATCGGCCAGTGAGCCACCTGTTGAATCACCTGTCGATCCGCTTGACGATCCTGTTCCGGAACCGCCACCACCAGTCGTTCCTGACCCTCCGCTCGAGCCACCACCAGTCGTGCCACTACCCGTACCCGTGCCAGAGCCGCTTGCTGATGCAACGGCAAGATACAGTGGGTCGTTATATGCTGCCATATAGAGCCGCGATGCATCACCCGATACGGCAACCGATGACCACCAGCCTTCGTTGCTGATGTAGTCGGTCAATTCCGTCCAGTTTTGTCCGGAGTCGGTCGATAGGAATGCGTAGTTGTCGAAGCTACCTGCTAGAAGCGTCTTGCCATCGTCTGACATCGAAATCCAGCTCCAATCGCGTCCGCCACCGACTAGCTTTGATACCCAGGTGTCGCCACCATCGCTGGAGAGGTAGATTGAACCCCCAGTCGAATCGTCGATTGTCGCCATACGTGTACCGTCGGCCGACACGGCAACCGACAGAAATGCCTGCGTGCCGCTGAGTTTCTCAGTCCATGTGGCGCCGGAATCGTTCGAAACATAGATTTTGCTTGCGCCGTAATCCGCTGCCACCATAACCTGGCCGTTTGCCGACATGGCAACCGGTTCCATGTTTGATTCACCCGGAATCGTACGCTGTGTCCAGTTCGCACCGGCATCGTAGGAGACATACAGCCCACCCCCGTAGCGTGCCGTTGCAGCCAGGGTTTGCCCATCGTCAGATACCGCAATGCTGTTCCATGCCATCGGGCCAAGGGTCGTGCGTGCAGTCCAGGTGACGCCATAGTCATTTGAGGTCCACAAGTAACCGTTGTACTCGGCACCCGCCATGTATTTGCCATCGCCAGATATTGCGGTGCCGTACCAGTCGTAGTCACCGTTTGGCTTGCGTTCCTGCCAGGTCGCGCCATAGTCACTCGATGTCCATAGTGAACGATCGTAGTCACCCACGACAAGATACTGACCGGAATTCGAGCTCGAGAGTTGACTCCATGAACGTGCTTGGTTAAATTGGCGCATCGTCCAGCTACGTCCTTGATCGGACGACGTGTAGAGGTTGAGATAATTACCCATTGAAATCATGTGTGACAGATCCGGTGTGGCGACGACTCGGTCCCAGCCTTGTCGCTGTGTAATCGATTCTGTCACCCATGTCGATCCATCGGTTGAACTATAATAGTCACCTTTGTCGCGACCGACGACCCAGCGTGAGCCATCATCGGCAATCTTGATCAGTTCTGGACCATTGTATGTCGAGGCGCTGGCGAGGCTGTTCTGTGCCGCCCAAGTGACACCATAATCGGTCGAGGTATAGATAGTCTGATTAGCATCGTTGCTCACACCGATCATCTTCGAGCCGTCCGCGGACATGTCGAATTTTGTATCGCCGCGCCAGCGAGGGTTTACGGTCGCACCAGCCTGCTGAGTCCAGGTTGCACCAGCATCACTCGAGGTAAATAAGGTCGAATCACCGACGGCAACCATGAATTGCCCGTCGTCCGACATTTCAACGTCTTGGTAGTACCAGCTGCCGGCGATATCGGGCAGTGTCGTCCAGTTCACGCCACCGTCAGTCGATACATAGAGGTCATTGTAGTCATAGGTGAGCAATTTCGAACCATCGGCGGTGATATGAAGCTTGTACGAGTTTGGGAAATTGACCGAGTTGACTGGGGTCCAGCTGACACCGAGGTTTGTAGTGTAATACAGGCTGCCCGATTGCACACCGTAGAATTTGCTACCATCTGGGACGGCCACGACATCAGACCAATCATCGGTACTCGGAATCGTACGCTGCTGCCAGGTCGTGCCAGAATCGGTCGAAGCGAACATCTGCTGATAGCCGACGGCCAAGACTTTGGTCGCATCAGCCGAGGCGGCGATATCGGCAAGATAATCGGCGCGCTTACCTGGCTGAGTCCACGTGTAATTATTGACGGTATACGCCGATGCAACTGGTGCATAGACTCCGACTACCATTGCTGCGATCAGCAGTGCGTATGTGCGCTTCATGTGTTTTTTCCCTGTTTATCTCTACCGTATTGGTACTCAAATCATAGCAGTTATGCTACTGACTTACAAGGAAAAACTGAGCGATTAGTAGTTTCGGGTTTCGCGTGGAAGTTTCGGTACCTGAACTTCACTGTCAGGCTGCTGTGGCTTTGGAAACTTTTTTTGTGCAGGTCGTGGCATGAGTGGCTTTTTCGAGTCAGCTTGAGCCTGGTTTTGGCCACCGTTCGACGGCTTACCGCCACCACCAATTTCGTTGACGACTGGAATCACGATAGGTGTACGTCGTGTTTGATCGTAGAGAATATGCGTAATTTCGTCGCGCAGTTCTTTCTTAAAGACATCCATGTCGACTTTTTTGCCTGTTAAGCCGCGGGCAGCTTTTTGCTTGAGGTACTGACGAATCGTGTTCATTAGCTCTTCACTGTCACGCATGTAGATAAAGCCGCGTGAGATGATATCTGGGCTTGTCAGCAGTCGGCCGCTGCCCTTTTGGACGGTCAGCACGACGATAAACATACCTTCTTGACTCATGTGAATACGGTCTTTAAGCACGACTTCACTGACGACAGCACCGCTGTCATCGTACATGATGCCGCCGACAGGAATACGACCGGCTTTTTTGGCACCATCTGGCGTGATTTCAATAACGTCGCCCGGGTCACAGACAAAGATGTTTTCTCGTGGGATACCGATTTCTTTTTCAGCAAGGCGTGCGTTGTGCACGAGCATGTGGAATTCACCGTGGTACGGAATGTAGTACGTTGGGTTAAGCGCACCGATGACACGGACGTGATCTTCGTAGTAGCCGTGCCCTGAAAGGTGTAGTGGACCAACGCCGGTCAAGTGAGTCTTGCCGTTTTGAATAACTTCACTACCCTCGCGCATCAGACCATCGACAGTACGAACGACGTATTTTTCGTTACCCGGAATCGGGTTCGAGCTTAATACAACGACGTCGCTACCCTTGATCTTGATGTGCTTGTGCGAACCACTTGCCATACGGTTCAGGACGGCGTTGAACTCACCCTGTGAACCGGTACAGACGATAGTGACTTTGTTGTCCGGAAATTTTACAATGTCTTCCATTTTGACGACGACATCTTTTGGAATCTTGATTGCGTTGGCACGGAGTGCAACTTCAAGGTTCTGGATCATGCTGTAGCCCGCAAACGCGACCTTACGATCGTGTTTCTTGGCTTCTTCGAGAATCAATTGCATACGGTGTAGCTGGCTACTGAATGAGCTGATGATGATGCGGCTTTGCGCGAATTTCTCCATGACTTCACCAAGACTGTGCTGGACATCATGCTCACCATGAGTGTGTGAACCCTCAGATTCACAGTTGGTCGATTCGTTCAGAAATGCCAGAACGCCTTCTTTGCTTGCAATCTCGGTCATGCGCTCGAAGTCAAACTTCTTGCCGTCGACCGGATCTTGCTCGATACGCCAGTCACCACTGGCGACGACGACACCAAGCGGTGTGCGAATGACGACTGCGGCAGCATCAGGAATCGAGTGGTTGACGCGAAGGAATTCAATACTGAAGTTATCGCCCAATTGTACGCGCTCGTGCGCTTCAGGGTCGACAATGTGATATTCAGGTTCATAGCTGCCGTCAGTTTCTTCCATGGTGCGCTGTAGCATACCTGTGGTAAAGCGAGTGGCATATACCGGCGCGGGAATCTTTGTGGCCAAGTGGCGGAATGCACCGATGTGGTCAAGGTGTCCGTGTGTGAACACGTGAGCACGAATCTTATGCTTGTTTTCTTCGAGCCATGTAATATCCGGCGTAATGTAGTTGATGCCCGGGTAATCAGCGCCTGGGAACAAGAAGCCCATGTCGAGAACGATAATTTCATCGTCGTACTCGAATGCTGTCATGTTCTTGCCGATACCCATTTCGCCCACACCACCGATTGGGATGATGCGAAGGGTTGGCTTGTTGCTTGTGCGGTTTTTCGGCTGATCTTTCAAGCTGAACTGCTTGCCGTCGTAGCCGTTGTAGACCGATTTGTTGACCGGTATGTTGATCATGTGCTGCGATGCACGTTGATTGACGTCCTCGCTAGTACGTCGCTGCGCACGAAACACTTCTCCCTTGCGGATTGAGGTGTTATCGAGTGCGGCTACACCGGTTTTTTTACGTTGTTGTTGGCCGCTTGGACGCTTTGCTGCGTCATCATTTTGCGGGTTCGATAGTCTTCGTTGACCCATATATACTATTTCTCCTGTTCGTTTGTATAGTATTAAATAATTTCAAAGTATAAGTTTTCAGAGGTGAGAGGTTGTCGAATCTAGCTACTAACGTACGGTTTCCCTCTCTGAAGTTATGATAGATTGTAGCAAAATAGTGGTGTTCTGTCAATCATTTCTGTGGATTGCACTATCGGTCTACCCTTTTGAATGCTGCTCGATACTGGCTGGAACACGCATAAAATCATCGATCAGTGTTTGACGCATGCCGCCGTTATAGAGCGCTGCTGCGGGGTGATAGAGCGGAATGACAAGAAATTCACTGTCATGGTAGCGTACCGTACGCGCATGTCCGTGGTCGCGCGAGATATGAAGCTCCGGTATGAACGCTGCACCGCTATGACGGCCGAGTGTCAGCACCACTTTGGGCTGAATAATCTCGAGCTGACGCATTAGATATGGCCAGAACGCCGCCTTTTCTTCAGGCAGTGGATCGCGATTGTTCGGTGGTCGGTACTTAACGATATTGGTGATATAGATTTGCTCACGAACCATGCCGGCGGCAGCCAGCATTTCATCAAGAAACTTGCCGGCTGCACCGACAAATGGCTTACCTTGCTCATCTTCGTTTTTACCCGGTGCTTCGCCGATACAGACGATATCCGCGTTAGGATCACCCGCCCCCATAACGAGCTGTGTTGCCGTCGCTTCCAATTCCGGACACACGTGCGTGTCACGTATTTCGTTCGCTAGTGCATCAAGTTGAGCCTGCTGATTCATGGTTCTAGTATACGTGATTGCCCGATGGCCAAGCTGATACGGCTGTCGTATACTAGAGCAATCATGGCACAACACAAAAAGCATCCCCTCTTTGGTCTACGTCCGGCACTGGAGCGAACCATCGAGCGCGCAAAACACAATCACGATAAAGGCGAAGAACGTACGCGAGAGCTGATGCGCGAACTGGCTGATATCGATAAGCGCATTCGTATAACGCTTGAGAAAATCTCGCACGAAGCAAAACATAGCACAACAAGCGACGCGATCCTTCGCGCGCAGGCAAAAGAAGAAGCGACACTTGAGATTCTACAGGTAGAAATGGTTCGTCTGGCGGCACTCTACCACCGACAATCTGATGTAGACATCATACAGCACTTCATCCGCGAGGAGCATTCGCTAATCGGTGCATCGATAGAAGCGACTTCTAATAATCCAAGTCTTGTATCTCTTGATTCACAGATAAGTCAGCTCCATGAAACCATGGCCGAAGAGCGCGCCCGTGTGCGTCAAAACGCGCATAAGGACTGGATTAAATTCTGGGTGAGCGTTACCATCGGTATCTTTTCACTTGGTGTCAGCGTATATGCACTAACTATCGGCTAAACAGGCCGACGACTACGCCACCCAAGGTTATGGGCGGCGTAGTACTGCGATTAGAGACCGTTTATTTACTCGGCGTCTTTGATGCTGAGGCTCAGGCGGCCTCGGTCATCGATTTCCATCAACTTGACGCGGACTTTCTGTCCTTCGCTCAGTACGTCGGTTACTTTTTCGACGCGGCCTTCTGCCAATTTGCTGATATGCACCATGCCGTCAGTACCTGGCATGATGTTCACGAATGCACCGAAGTCTTTGATGCTGACAACCGTACCTTCGTAGGTCTTGCCTACTTCTGGCTCTTCAGTCAATCCACGAATCCACTCAAGTGCTTTTTCGATTGATTCACCGTCAGGACTTGCGACCGTGATCAGGCCGTCGTCACGGATATCGACTTCAGCACCGGTCTGTGAGGTAATCTTGTTGATCATCTCACCGCCCTTGCCGATAACAGCTCCGATTTTTTCAGGGTTAATCTTGATCTTCTCGATACGTGGCGCGTATGGGCTCATAGCGTCGCGTGATGCAGGTAGCACCGTAAGCATGTGCTCTAAGATATGTGCGCGACCTGCTTTTGACTGTTCAATCGCTTGCGCAAGAATCTCAACAGGAAGTCCGTGGACCTTCATGTCCATCTGGAGTGCCGTGATACCCTTTTCGGTACCGGTAACCTTGAAGTCCATATCACCTGCGAAGTCTTCGGCATCGGCTATGTCAGAGAGTACGTATGGGCGGTCGCCGTCCATCATGAGTCCCATCGCAATACCCGATACGGCACGCTTGAGCGGTACGCCGGCATCCATAAGCGCGAGGCATGAACTACAAGTCGCAGCCATTGAGGTAGAGCCATTCTGGCTCATGATTTCTGTCACCGAACGAATCGCGTATGGAAACTCTTCGGCATCAGGCAGTACGGGAATAAGCGCGCGTTCTGCGAGGTAACCGTGACCGATTTCACGACGTCCAGGGCTACCAAGGCGCTTTACTTCGCCAACCGTATAGCCAGGTGCGTTGTAGTGGTGCATGTAACGTCGCTCACCGTCATTGACCTCCATGGTGTCGACGATCTGAGCGTAACTCAGTGGCGCGAGCGTAACGATGTTCATGGCCTGCGTGACGCCACGGGTAAAGATGCTTGAACCGTGCGTACGAGGCAAAACCCCAACTTCTGAACTCAGTGGGCGAATTTGATCGAGTGTGCGACCGTCAGGGCGCTGATTGTCTTCGACAATACCCTTACGGACGTCTTTGTGTACTGCCATCGTGAATGCTTCGTCGTATTCGTCGCGCAGCGATGTCGTGTAGTCATCTTCACCGACCTTTTCGCGCATCTGCTCATGAAATGCCCAGCGAAGTTCGTTTATAAGTTCGTTGCGTTCTGGGTAGTCTTTACGCAGGCTCGCACCGAGCTTGCCTTCAACCCATGCGTCAACATCGGTCTGAATGTCTTCATTTGGCAAAATCAGTTCGTATTCCTGCACGGCAGGCGCGACTTTTTCTTCGAGTTCTTTTTGCAACGCGATAGCAGGCTGCATCATCTCATGTGCCCACTTCATGGCGTCGATGATAACCTGTTCTTCGACTTCGTTTGCACCGGCTTCAACCATCGTAATACCGCTTTCGATACCAGCGACAACGAGGTCGAGATCGCTTTCGGCGCGCTCTTCAGCCGTCAAGAAGGCTTTGAACTCACCGTTAACGCGGCCGACACGTAGGCCTGCAACCGGACCGTCAAATGGTGTACCGGTGAGCATCAGTGCGCTCGAGGCTGCCACCATGGCAATCACGTCAGGGCGAAAGTTCGGGTCCATACTCAGGACGCTGGCGACGACCTGCACTTCTTGGCGGTAGCCTTTCGGAAAGAGTGGACGGATTGGACGATCGATCAAACGACCGATTAGAATCGCTTCGTCGCTTGGACGACCTTCACGCTTGATAAATCGGCTGCCCGAAATCTTACCAGCTGCATAAAATTTTTCTTCATAATCCACCGAGAGTGGAAAATAGTCGAGTACGACTGGTCGGCTGCTTACCTGGGCGCTACCAAGTACGACGGTGTCGCCGTATCGTACCAGTACGCTTCCGGTTGTGCGGAATCCGACCCGGTTTACCTCGAGGGTTAGTGGCTTACCGCAAAATTCTGTCGTAACAGAAAAAATTTCCTTACCACTAGGATTGATAATTGACATAGACGTCTCCTTTCGTCTGAGACGCGGAGAGTAACAGGTAGGAACACTTGCGTAGCGTAAGTCCTTCTATCTATCACCTTCCGCGCTTTGTTACAGGTCTCATTATAGCATAAACGAGCCCGGTGAGGGGCTCGTTTATGGCGTTATCGCGGGTGACAAGCTTATTTACGAAGCTTGAGTGTCGAAACGACTTTCTTGTACGCGTCGAAATCTTTGTTCTCGAGGTACTTCAGCAGGCGTTTACGTTTGCCGACCATTTGAATCAGGCCACGGCGAGCCATGTTGTCATGCTTGTGTAGCTTGAGGTGGGCTGTCAGCTCTTTGATACGGGTAGTCAGAATCGATACTTGCGCCTGCGGGCTACCGACGTCGTTCTTTCCCATTTGCGTAAGAGCAATAGCCTCTTGCTTATTCTCTTTAGTTATCATACTAAAAGATAGTGTAGCAAAAAAATGCATTTATGACAAGATTGCCCCTAGCGTGCGCTTACATGAAGAAATAATTGTGTAAATCGTCAATCGGTTTGACCTCGTGAGAGAGCCGAATATGGCTGAGATGCATGTCCGACAAAATAGCCGTATCGTGCTTGGTTACGAGGCGCCCGAACAGCTTGTATGCCATATGTGCGGCATGGACCGTATCAGGATTATCGATCAGTACGTCGTCGACATGACCGATCGGTTTATCGACTTCATAGACCTCGCGCATGGCCTCGTGAAGTGCATGCATAAACTCAGGAGCAACCACGTATGCGCGGTGCAATGCCGGCTTCAGTGCGTACGTATCCTGTAGGGAATACTCGTCTTTTGGCTCAGTGAGGTACCAATGCACGAAATTATTGAGATAATCCGGTGCATCGCGATGCCACACCGCCTGCCAGAATGCCTCGTCGCTTTCGTATTCGGTCGCAGGCTTCATGCCGTCGGCATTCAGCTGACTCGGCCAGTCGTACTGCTTTACGAACTCAACAAACGCCTCGCTCGCCGTGAGATCACGCGGTAACTGCGAAAT
>DATJGX010000016.1:0-11606 GCA_035494435.1 Patescibacteria group bacterium
GTATTCGACGCGACACGTGCATCGCCGCTGGCTGAGTTTAGATTTAGATTGTTCGTGATTGCGGTGGTATTGACAGCATTGATTGCGAGGCTTGGCGCTGTGGTCGTATTTTTCGTGACGCCGTTTCCGATTGCCGCTGCGGTCGCACCCGACGGCGCGTCGACAATGACGCCAACCCATTTACCGAGTACGTTGATAAACACCAACAAGCTATTGTTTGCGACTATTTCGTGACCAGATAGATTGAACAAGACGACATTGGTCATCGCATTTCCGGAGGTTGATGCACCAGCCTGCGTATTTTCAGTCACCACCGCCTGGCCAGTCTGAGCTGCGAGCGCTACATTGTTCACGATCGACTGCGTATCTTTGGCATTGACGACCTGTACAGACGGATTAGGTGATTGCGCGTTCGAGTCATTGCTTGCAAGTAATGTAGGCAAAAAGTCTGGGGCGACCAATATATCGCCGTTTAAGTTACCGTATATATTAATCGTTCCCATAAACGACTGATTGGCACCTATCATCGAATTAACGATATTGATAACGTCTGCAACGGTGTGCGCCGAACCCGACGTCGCCGAACCCGCTTCAGTATTACGCTCGACAGTCGCATTGCCACTCTGCGCCGAAAGCTGCAGGTCGTTGGTGATTCCCGTTGAAGTCGAACTGTTGACGGTTTGATTGGTCGGTGTGGCCGCCCCCGCTTCAAGCATCGCCTTCAGGAGCATCGGCTGCAAGATAATATCACCATTTACATCACCCATTACATCAGACACAAATGTGGCTGCTTCCTTGTTATTGGCATTCGAAAGCGTTGAGTTGACGTTATTGATAATCGTCGCTGAAGCCAACGCATCTCCTGATGTCGCCGATCCGCCTAGCGTATTAGCGCTGACACTTGCGTTACCTGTTTTTGCGAGCGAATCAAGTGCGTTCGATACCTCGGTTTTCGTCTGCGCATCGAGTACCGTCGTGCCCGTAGAATCAGGTACCGTAGGTGCTGTCGGTGCAACAACCGCAGCTTTGTAGGTTCCACTGATAGGATCGTATGTCCACTTGTCTGTGTTCCAGCGCTGCGTCGTTGAATCATAATAATAATTTTTTGGTTGCTCGACTGTCGTGGTTGGCGCCGTCTGCTGCGTGCTGTCTGTCGTGGTAGGTGCCGACGTTGTCGTTGTCGGTGCTGTAGCTGTCGTCGTGTCTGTCGTGGGCGTCGCAGTCGACGTCGTGCTCGAATCGGTCGTAGTCGGTGTCGTCGTCTGTGTCGTTTGGGTTGATTGGTCTGTCGTCGTCGGTATGTCGTCGGCGAACGCGCGGAACGGGTAGATGCCAAGGACCAGAACGAGGGCACCATAGATCACACCGCGATTAAGATACTGCTTGTTTCGTTTGATCGTTAACATCTCATTGCCTTTCTTATGCTTACCTGGGCCGAAGGGGAATGTGGGCTAGTATTCCCCTCCGACTTCTACTTCACGAGCGCTATTCATAAAGAACGAAATACTAGTTCGTTACTTTAAAGTTCAGTGTCGTAGAGTTCGTATTAGTCGCGTTACCGCTGGTTGCAGAACCACCTGTGGTGTTGCCAGATACTTCAGCGTCGCCAGTCGTGGCAGTTTGGCAGTTCGTGTTGTCAACTGATAAGTTGTTGTCGTTGTTTACCGTGACATTGCTACGAACGGTGCTCTTGACGACATTTGTTGAGTCAGGGCCGGTCTTGTAGATCGATCCGCTGCTGCTTCCGCCAGATGGCATCATCGCTGCTGCGGCACCTGCTTTACTGTTGTCGACCGTCACGCTTGCGCTTAACGCGTTAGCGTTGGCAGCGTTACCCGACTTTGCAGAGCCACCAGTGGTATTGTGCTCTACTTCAGCTTCACCTGAATATGCACGTTGTGAGTTCATATTCGATGCGCTGATATTGTTGTTGTTGTGCACGCGCACATGTGAACGTGTCGAGTGCGTGACGCGGTTCACCGAGTCAGGACCAGTAGTATTAATACTGCCCGATGTTGCTCCTGCAAAGCCTGCTAGGCCAGCAACAAGCCCAAGTGACGCTGCGCCGCTTGTCATGATTGTTCGTAATTTTTTCATGTTTACCTCCATGTTATGATTACGTTTATTCGGGTGTTCACCCGACCTCGCTGTTTTGGTGTGAACGTCGAGGTCGAAGGACCACGGCACGTCTATAACGGCTAGTGTTCAACCTCCCTCTCCGTACTTGAATCAATTGCGATATCAATCGACGAGTCGACCGATGACGAAGACTGCGACTGTGACGAAATATCGAGCGTGGTCTTTTGTGATCCGCTGCGCACGACCTTGTGCACATGGCCACTCTCGGGAACGTTCACTTTCTGTCCATTTACCGTCACTTCGGCTTCCTGCTCATGCGTCTTACCTGTCACCTGTTGCGATGTATGTACCGATACGGTTTGCTGCTGGGTCTTAGAATCAGATGTTGCAACCTGAGAAGAATCTAAAAGCGCCGTGGAGGGCGCTTTGACGGAAACAGTATCTGAGTGGGTTGATTCGGCTGGCGTAAATGACGGTCGAGGTATCGAGTCTCTATGCGTATATCTACCATAGAGCAGAAGCAACATGCCGAGGCAGACGACGATTACCGCAACCAACAGCAGGCTTCTGTACTGTTGTAGGTGTGCTGTGCCAACGTCGATACGTCTCATAATTTTTCTCCCTCCACATGTGCGACACTATGCATGTCGAATACAGCTAGCGTAATAAAGAGGGTGGCATTGTGTATATGAGAATCCTCACATAAAACGTACTTCGTCAATGAGTATGTATCCAGATTGTCTACGCGACTGGCTGGGGCGCAAGTAAGACACCGGCTTTTGCGACACTATAGTCCGTACACATCGTACGGTTAAAACAACATGGTCGTCGATCGCCGTTATTGAGTTTCGAGCGCATAACGTCAATACGCTTGCTGCGTGTTGCGGGATTGAGCGTTGCTCGAATCCAGCGTAGCCAATCCCAGCGGGCCATCGGTGTGATGTCATTCCACAATATTTGAGTGCGTGGGTCGGCAGCTAGCGCCTGACGAATATCGTCGGGCAGCTCAGGTTCGGGCCACTGTTTGAGCGCCTCGCACGCAACATCAACGATACTGCCAGCTGTCCATGAATGTGCCGTCGTATCGACGACATCTGCCACCTTAAACCAATGACTGCCTCGGCCGTCCGGCTCGACCGGTGCGGTAAACGTCGCGCCATCAATCGTGCCCTGCACCATCACCATGCCGCGCGACGGCAACAACTGGCTCGCAGGTGCCGGCAGCACGACAAGCATCGTATCGTGAACTAGTTCAATCGGAGCGCGAAACTCTATCATAGCTGCATTGTATCAAAGCGCGAGATGAACTGCGAGGCTGATGGTTACCACTGCACCCGTGATGTAATTGAGCCACATAAAGCGCTTCCAACCTGCCCGGGCCTGTGCAGAGTCTGCATCTCGAAGCGATCGATACGGCCAGATGCTCGCGACGTATAGTAAGCCGGCGAGTGCCACTACGAACGCGTCGATGCCGAGCATCATTGTCAAGATACTTGCGAGTAGGTACAGGCACAGCGAAAAACGAACCGTTTGATGCGCACCGAGCACGGTCGCAATCGAGCGAATACGCGCTTGTCGATCTGGCACGATGTCTTGCACAGCACCAAATGCCTGACTGGCAATTCCCCATGCGAAAAATGCGGCTGCTGCGATCCAGCCGGCGCGGTTCGTACCAACGAGGCTATAGGCATATACTAGCGGACCGACGAAATGGATGCTCGACGTAATCGAATCGAGTAGAGGAATTTCCTTGAAACGCAGTCCCTTGGCGCTATACGCAACAACAAAGAACAATACGACAAGCAGCGTTAGTGCGCTTGGCACACTTCCCGCGAGCATGAGATACACCACAAACGGCACACTCAGCCCAACCGAAGCACGAATAATCAGTGGGTGGTATGCTTTGGGCGTCACGGCTCCTTCGATGCTACCTTTTCGAGGATTACGAATATCAGATTCATAATCAAACACGTCGTTGATACCGTACATCAAGAGATTATAGGGAACTAAAAAGAACAGTGTTCCAATCAGCAAGCGAGTGTCGAACCCGCCGCCCATCACGATGTAGCCAGCAGCAAATGGATACGCCGTATTGACCCATGAAATCGGTCGTGATGTGGCGAACAGTAGCGTCAATTTTTTCATGCGTTATCCTTTGTGCCGAAATACTTCCATATATTAGGAACAAGTATAACGGCAACGACAGCATAGAAGAAATCTTCGACTGGTGCGTGGCCGACATATACGCCAAGTATCAGACTGGGATCATATGCCACGATACCAAGTCCGACGATGAGTGAATCGAATATGGCGGTGGCAAGCAATATAACGAGCAGCGTCGCTGTCGAATCGCGCGTCCATTTCAGCGCGCCAGTGAGCCGCAGCACAATGAGCACGATCAGCGTCACGATGCCATTGAGAATCAAGTACGTGGCCATGCGTCCTCCAGGAGTCGATATAAAATCAAGCTAAAATAGCAAAGAAACAGCAAAAAGAATAGTTCTTCAATAGGAAACTCAGCAGCAAGATATATGCCGCTCATATAGGCTGAATGGCCGCTAAAAAAGATTCCGAGTCTGATGCCAAGTGCGTCCCATAGTATAAATAAACCCACGCCAACCATAAGCGTTAGGACGGTTCGGTTTCGATCGTAAAACAATGCCAGGTGCTGACGCCAATCAATGACGCCCATCGCGAGCAGTCCACCAATCAACGCAATCAAATAACTCCACGATGTCATACTTCTGACTCCGTGAGTGGACCTGAGGCCCGATTTCGTGTGATGCGCTTAAACGCTAATTGTGCGCTAATGAGACACATTGGCAGGCCGATTCCCGGTACCGTACCAGCGCCGACATAATACAAGTTGTCAAGTTTTCGACTTTTATTAGGTGTGCGGAACAACACACTTTGTGCAAGTATATGTGACTCTCCGCCGAACGCATTGTATTGCCACGCGTTAAACTTCTGCTCAAAATCGTGTGGGCCAAAAATCAATCGTGTGCGTATGCGTTCTGGCAAATCCGGAATCTGCGCTACGTCAGCAAATGCGCGCACGGCCGCCTCGGCGATACGTTCCTGCTCACGCGAGGACAGTTCGACACCAGACGGAATCGGCACCAAAAAGAATAGGTTTTCATGCCCCGCCGGCGCAAGAGACGGATCAGTTTTCGTCGGATTGCACACGTACAGTGAAGCGTGCTTCGGAATTGTCTTCGTCTCGTAAATCGCTTCGAAGTTTTCACGCCAATCATGTACGAAATACAGATTGTGATGTTGCAAAGTAGGTAGTTCACCCTCGACACCAAGCGACACGAGCAATGCACCAGGTCCAGGCTGACGCTTCTGCCAGTACCGCTCCGAAAAGCTTCGATACTGCTCTGGGACCAAGCGTGTTTCTGTAAACTGAAGATCGGCGTTCGATATAATTTCATCGGCGAAGTGTTCCGTACCATCGGCGAGCCGAATGCCGATCGCCTTTCCTTGCTTGGTACAGATCGCGTCAACTGGCGTATCAAAATGGTACGTAATGTCATAGCGCTCGCCCAGTTTTTGCATGTCTTCAGCGAGCGACAGCATGCCCCGCTTCGGGTAATACACACCGCTTCGAAAATCGAGATGGCTCATTAAGCTATAAATCGCTGGCGCCTGAAACGGCGAGCTGCCAAGAAACACCATGTGATATTCCAGCAACTGCCGTAAGCGCAGATCTTGAAACTGAGCGCTGACATAATGATCCAAGTGCTGCGTGACGAGTCGGAGCATGCGCGGGACGTGCCGTAGCACACTCGGATGAAACAGGTCACGAATACTCAGATAATTATTGTACAAAAAGCGCCGTACGGATACGTCATACACTAAGCTACTATGCGCGACGTAGCGCTCCAGTTTTTCGCCTGCACCAGCTTCGATTGACTCGAACGTTTGCTTGTCTTTGTTGACATCACCCTGCACTAATACCGGCTCGTGATTATCAAAATAGACCTTATAACCAGGCGAAAACCGCAGCAGCTCAAGGTGCCGATCGGCTGACTCGCCAAATAGGTTGTAGTATTGCTCAAAGACTTCCGGCATCAGGTACCACGATGGTCCGAGGTCGAACACGTAGCCGTCTTGCTCGACCGCGGATATACGTCCGCCGGCCGCCGCGTTTTTTTCGAACACATCGACGCTGTATCCCGCTTTGCCCAGCAGGTTAGCTAGCGCCATGCCACCATACCCGGCACCAATAATAATGGCCCGCTTCACAGTCCTACTCCTGCGCGAACGAGCAATGCGATTTTACGCCAGTCAGCGACACGAACCCGCTGCTCTGCAATACGCGCCGCTGGCGTATGCTTGAGTGATCGCAGCAACGCTTCGTAGTAATACACGCTCGCCTTGACTGCGCGGCGCGCCTGCCACGGAAGCTGCGCAATGCTTGTTTTGGCACGGTGAAAATCATGTTCGATATCGGCCACGATACGCTGCTTATCCGTCTCGCTGAACTGTTCTGGGTCAACATCAGGAAAATATACCCGGCCAAGCTGCTGATAATCGGCCGCGAGATCGCGCAAAAAGTTTACCTTTTGGTATGCGCTACCGAGTGCCTTCGCGCCTGGAGCCAATGCCTGATATCTTTCCTCATCGCCCGCCACGAAGACACGCAGACACATTAGTCCTACGACATCTGCCGAGCCGTAAATATACTGCTCGTATTCGGCCTGGGTGTAGATGGTCTTGTCGATGTCCGATGTCATGCTTTCGAAAAACGGACGGATGAGCGTTCGGTCGATACCGTACCGATTCGCTGTGTCGGCAAAGGCGTGCACGAGCGGATTGACCGAATAGTGCATCGAGCATGCATGCATCACTTCTGCTTCGAGGGCCGCAAGCTGCTCTTTAGCGTCGACACCTTTATACGTATCAACGATCTCGTCGGCTATACGCACCAATCCATACACCGCATAAATATGCTGTCGCAGCTGCGCAGGAAACAGTGTGCTACTGAGGGAAAACGAGGTCGAATACCGTCGCGTCATTTCGCCGGCTAGTCGATAGCTGGTCTTTGTATATAGATCCACTAGCGAGCCCTTCCCTGAAGTTGCCCGAGTAGCGCCTCGAGCGCATTACGGGATTCGCCTGGCGTGAACTGCTCTAGCGAGTTGCAGGCGGCTTGAAAGTACCGATCAACCTGGGCGCCTGTCTGAGCCTGCGCACCCGAATCGACCATATCGGTCTTGATCTGATCGAGTGCCGCAGCGTCACTGTCCTGACTGCCGAAAGCGGTAAAGTGCTCGCGTTGAGATTCATTCATAGCCGCTTGATGAAACTGTACAAGAAGCGTCCGCTTGCCTTCGCGTAGATCGGTCAGTGCAGACTTACCAGTTGTCGCCTCGTCGCCAAACACACCCAACAGATCATCTTGAATTTGAAAGGCGATGCCAACATTGGTCGCAAAATCTTCAAGCGTTCGACGCTCGCGCTCAGAAAGCTCGGCACAAAATGCACCCGACAGCAGCGGCCCGACGAAACTATAACTCGATGTCTTATAGCGATAAATCTGCAGTGGATCGAATTGTTCGCCGCTTACAAAACCAGCTTCGACATCCATCAACTCGCCGCCGATTACTTCAAAAACCGATTGATGCAGCTGTTCTAGCACCGATTGTTTGATCCCCGCACCGAACTCGGAGTCACAAATCGCGCGGTAGGCTTCAGATATCAGTGCATCACCAGCCAGCAATGCGGCACTATTGGCATAATGCGTCGCTTGAGCCTGATCAACATGCGCTCCATATGAGTCGCGGTACATACCGCCAATGTTGTGAGTGCCATGGCGGGTAAAATCCTGATCGATAATGTCGTCATGCACGAGCATAGCCACATGAATCAGCTCTTGGGCTGCCGCCACAGCAAGTATGCGCTCATCAAGCTGACCATAACCGACGACTGTCAGATACGGCCGTATGCGCTTACCGCCAGCCTGTATGACATGCTCGATTCGCTCCCACAGCGCCACATACGACGGGCCAACCTCTGCCGCCTGCGCAATTCGTTTTGCTACGAGCGCAGCAATATACTCATCGACAGACCGTCGCGTATCTTCGAGTGATATACTCCCGTTCATTGCTATATAGTATAGCGTAGTCGCCTCTGTTTTAAGGATTTTTATATTACAAAGTAAATCAAGTATGATACTACTATGACCTCATCGCGTATTCAGCTCCGACACAGCCAGTCCTTTCGTGGCTCGAGCGTCATATACGTCATGTCACGAGACCAGCGCGTACAAGACAACCATGCATTACGCTACGCCCAGGATCTCGCCATCGAACACGGTGTGCCGCTGTACGTGCTGTTCGTTTTCAAGCAGTTACCGAGCCGCTCGCGCGAACAGTATGCATTTATGTTGCGCGGACTTGAAGAAGTGGCTGAATCGCTCAAGTCTTTGCAGATTCCATTTGTGATGCGCAGCGGTGAATGGTCCGATGTCGTAGGCGCGGTTGCGGCAGAGCTCGACGCCGGCGCACTGGTCTGCGACTTCAGCCCCCTGAATACGCCGAGGCAAAACATCGATATCATCACATCATCGTTCACAGGTATGATCGCCGTGGTCGACACACACAATATCGTACCGGTCTGGGTAACCTCCGACAAACAAGAATTTGCCGCCCATACGATTCGTCGTAAACTGCACAAGCACCTGGCGGCATATCTTGAAGAACCGCAACAACCCATCGTGCACCCACACGGCGCACGCGCTATAGCTGGATTGTCGTTTGCTGAGGCGGACGCGCTCATCGCGAAACTACCTGCATCGGGCATACACATCGAGTACCAACCCGGCGAGAACGCAGCCAAGAAGCGGCTTGCGGCGTTTTTGAGTACCGACCTCGCTTCGTATGCGCAGCTCAGAAATGACGTGAGTGTCGATCGTCAAAGTGGCCTCAGCCCGTATCTGCATTTCGGCCAGCTCTCAAGCCTGCGCGTCGTGCTTGATTGCATGAGCGCCGTCGACGCTCCACCGCTTCTGCTCCGTCAGCCGAAGATGCCGGAAACACCAGATGTTCCCAGCCCAGAAGCGGGCATGAACGCTCTGTTCGAAGAACTTATCGTGCGAAAAGAGCTCTCCGATAATTTTTGTTTCTATAACTCGCACTATCGCTCACTTCACGGCGCACCGAGCTGGGCACTCAAAACGCTCGAAGCGCACAGCGATGACCCGCGAGATTTTCTGTACACAAAAGACCAGTGGGAACAGGCACATACTCATGACCCGGTGTGGAACGCCGCCCAAACCCAACTGGCACGTACCGGGAAAATGCATGGCTACATGCGTATGTATTGGGCAAAAAAACTTCTAGAGTGGTCAGCTTCACCAGCCGAAGCGCTCGAAATTGGTATATACCTCAATGACAAATATTCGATTGATGGCGGCGACCCGAACGGGTACGTAGGATTGCTATGGTCTATTGCCGGCTTGCATGATCGACCATGGGCAGAGCGCTCTGTATTTGGTATGATTCGCTATATGAACGCAGTCGGTTTGCAGCGCAAATTCGATCTCCGAGCCTATACGACAACTTGGCTCGGGCATTAAAAAAAGCAGGGCATTGCCCTGCTTTTTTTAATGTAGCTAGGATTAGTAGCGTTTGCCGAAGTCACGGCGTGGTGGGCGTGGACCGCGGTCTTCGCGCTCACGTGCTTCACTCACAGCGATCTGACGACCGTCAAGATCTTTGCCGTTAAGAGCTTCAACTGCTGCTTTCGCTGCGTCAGCGTCAGCCATTTCGACGAACGCAAAGCCGCGTGGGCGTTGTGTTTCGCGGTCGAGAATAACTGCGACGCTTTCAACGTTACCGTGTGCAGAAAACGCTTCGCGAAGCGTGTCTTCGGTCGTGTTATACGACAGATTTCCTACGAATAATTTCGTTGCCATTTAGTGTTACCTTTCGGTTATGATTTATTAAAGCGAGATACACTCTGCTTTCTCGTACTGCCTGTGGATAACACTAGAACATCGAACAAAAGTGAACATGACTTGCCACACCTAATTATACAGCATTTGTGCCGTTTATGCTACCCCTTGCTTGCAAAATCACAGTTTTATGGGCAAAGATACAGAGTCACTGTTTGAACTTAGTCCAGACGGATTGTCGTTTTCTAATACTAGCGTTCCGTCACCTTGGTGATTCGAAAATGTCAGACTTGCGTAAAACGCGACAGGCTTTTCGCTCATCCAATCCCCGACGACTTTTGCGGTCGTTTGCGCGATCACGGTCTGCGTTTCATCAAGCAGCTTAATAGGAAAGCTTCCTTCGAACGACCAGTTTCCCGGCACGAATCCCATGACCACCAGCGGACTCATGATCTGCGCGTTTTTGGTTGGCGTAAAGATGATAAGTGTCGCTTTTTTGCGGCTTTGGTAGGTTTGTGTATCTCTATCACTTGTGGCAGTCGGCTTCGGAGCCGTTTGTTGCTGTTCGTGCGTAAGATCACTGCGAAGTTGAGTCACCGACTGCTCGAGATTGATTACCCGTGCATGCTGCCAGGCATATATGCCGTAAAACACTCCTAGCATCAGCGCTCCTCCCACTAGCGCGGCCGCAACACCGGTAGCTGTCGAACCTTGCTCGAACTGTGGTGGTTTCGGTGCTTTTTTGCGATGTAAGAACTTGATATACCCGAGTATCAACGTTACCAGCAGGCCGACTCCGGCCACTAAGAAACGGTATTTATTGCTATCGGTTATCATGCCGCGGCCGATACCGTAAAGCAGCGTGAAGATACCGCCGAGTAGCAGACCTTCTGCAATCACACCGGCTCGGTCTGCGCTGAGTAAGGCAATGACCAGCACGATGACGGCGCAGGTCAGAATCAGAATCGATGCCATCCGGTTATATTCGAGAAATGCTTTTTCGTAGGCGCGCTGTTTTGTATCGAATTGTTTTTGTATCTGCCGTTCCTCAGTCGTCAATTCTTTGCCATAAAAGTTTGGTGCCTCAGGTGCCTCAGGCCCCGGATAAAAGACGGCCACACCCATGCCGATGAACACCGCCAAAAATAATCCGACAAAAAATATATAAATGTACTTAATCATACCCTTTCCTCCTCTTCTGTTGCCGCGTATAGATTGGGCGGCGTGATTCGTAGCGACGAAGCCGACGCTCGACATAGTTGGTAAATGTTGTCGCAGCGTTACGGTTAACCGTGCGTATGCGAAAATTGCGAATCGACGTGTGCAGAATGACTGTTCCAGCGAGTGCTGCCCACTCAAGCGTGATGCCGTCGATCGCATCATATGAGATATCTTCAGTCTTCGTAAACAACGGCTTGGTATCGATATACAACACCCGGCGATCAGTCGCCGCCATCATGACTGAACCGACGTCGCTATGCCCGTACACGACACCACCGATGTACTCTGACGCGTCAACCAGCTTCAGTAGCTCATAGGTCTCCGACTTAAACGTCGCAAGCCTACTCATACCAAGTGCCCGCAAATTCTCTCGTCGTTTCTGAAATGAAGTTTCCTCTTTTGTTGG
>DATJGX010000017.1:0-18122 GCA_035494435.1 Patescibacteria group bacterium
ACTTTTTCAAGGCGCTTGAGCTCACGCTGAATATTGCCTGGGTCTTCCTTGATAAGCTTTGCAAGTCCTCGGACGTGCGTGCGAAAGTCTGGATATTTCGCATAGACAACTACGATTTTGCGTCGCACCCGAGAAGTGATAAAAACGTCTAACATACTCCCTTTCGTTCTTAAGTCTTACTCAAACGTTGCTATTTATTCTACACCATTGTTCAATCGTCGCGCAACGTTCTAGCGCCAATTCATGATGATTTCGTTGATACGAGTAATCGTTTCCTCGGTTGTCGGCAGGTCATTTTGCTCATAATAATGTTCGGTATTGATGTAGTTCTCTTTGACATCGAGAATATGGAGTTCGTCGGCAAGTACGTGAACTTTGTCGACCGCAGGAATCGTTGCGACCGGAGATGCAACCACCAACCGCTGCGTCCGCACAGGCTTAAGAAAGTCTAGTACGACGTCGATTCGCGAGCTGCCATCGAGCCCATCGTCGACCAAGATGACAATATGATCTCGCAGTAGCTTCAGGTCGACCGTACCGTTATGACCGATCAAACGGTTGATACTCTGAAAGGCCTCTCGCTTCTGTTCATCAAGGTAGCCATGAAACTCACTGGTATAGCCTTGTATCTCTCCTTCGGTAAAACTGGAGTTATAGGTAAACAGGCCATTTTGTGCGACCGAACCGAACGCCATACCTTCACCCGGAATGTCGATATCCTTGGTAATCAGCAACATAAGAACACAGTGCAGATGAGCGGCGATCTGTTCGGCTACCAGTACACCACCAACACTCAGGGCAATAACGGCGCAGTTTTCGTAACGATATGGAGCGAGTTGCTCAGCCAGCATTAACCCAGCCTGCCCACGTGATTCAAAATACATATGCTTATTGTAGCAAACCATCGCGCTATACTAGGCATATATGCAGTACTACGAAGTGGCTCCAACCATAATTGTCCGCGCCGACCAGTCAACCTTGACGTATAGCTCAGCGCAAGAAGTAGCGGTTGGTTCGATTGTCGAAATACCGGTTGGCAAAAAGAATGTCACTGGCGTCGTTATTGAGCGTGTCGCTAAGCCAGCCTATGACGTCAAAGAGCTCGTGACGAAAGAAATTGGCGCTTTGCCGCAGCCACTCATTGAGACCCTTCTGTGGACGGCATCGTATTACCGTACACCGCTTGCGACGGTATTGCAGACCGCCCTGCCAAGCGGTATCCATAAAAATCGTCGCAGTTCAACCATTACTACCAGTAGTATTCATCGCGAGCGAACAAAAAAAGTGTTCACCGCTGATCAGCATCGTGCAATCGAAACTATCAACGATATGACACCTGGCACAGCCCTACTCCATGGCGTCACAGGTTCTGGCAAGACACTCATTTATATTGAGTCAGCAAAACGCGCTCTCGCCGAAGGGCGATCCGCCATTATTCTCGTTCCCGAAATTGCGCTGACGTCTCAGCTCGTCGCTGAGTTTGAGCACCATTTTGACGAAATACTGCTCACCCACTCTCGACAAACTGAAGCACAGCGTCATAAAGTGTGGTCCGAAGCTCTAGTATCAGATAAGCCACGCATCGTCATTGGCCCACGATCTGCGTTATTTATGCCGCTTGCGTCTGTGGGCTTAATTGTCATCGATGAATGTCACGAACCTAGCTACAAGCAAGAGCAATCGCCGCGCTACTCAGCACTCCGGCTCGCAAGCACGCTGAGCCGCTTTCATAAAAGCAAGCTCGTGCTCGGTAGTGCGACACCAAACGTCTCCGACTACTACGTAGCGGCGGCAAGTGAGCGCCCCATTATCCGGCTTGAATCAAAAGCAAGATCAGATAGTGTCAAACCGACCGTTCAGGTCATCGACATGACAAAAAAAGCGAACTTTAGTGCACACCGGTTTTTTTCCGATGCCTTGATTGCTCGCTTCGAAAAGACACTCGCCGCGGGTCAGCAAGCACTCGTGTTTCATAATCGTCGCGGTAGCGCTGCATCGACATTGTGTGAAAACTGCGGTTGGCAAGCTGGATGTCCGCGTTGCTTTATCCCACTGACATTACATAGCGACCAACACAAACTCATCTGTCATATCTGTGCAGCCTCGTCGCGTGTCCCGACTCAATGTCCATCGTGTGGTGGCGTCGACATTATTCATAAAGGTATAGGCACAAAGCTGATTGAGTCTGAGCTTCGAAAGCTATTCCCGAAAGCAACCATTGCGCGATTCGATGCAGACACTGACGCCACACAAACCGTCGAGCGTCGCTACCAAGAACTCTATGATGGTTCAATCGATATCATTATCGGTACGCAGGTCATCGCAAAAGGCCTCGACTTGCCACACCTACGTACAGTCGGTGTGGTGCAGGCCGATGCCGGACTCAGCCTACCCGACTACACCGCCGCCGAACGAACCTTCCAACTTCTATATCAGGTTATCGGCCGGGTTGGCCGATCCTCACACGAAACGCATGTTGTTGTACAGAGTTACCAACCGACCAACCCAGCTGTGCAAGATGGTATTTCTCAAGACTACGCAGCATTCTATGAGCGAGCACTTGCGCTACGAAAAGCAGGCAATTTTCCGCCATTCACCTACCTGCTTAAGCTGACGTGTACATACAAGACCGAGGCGACGGCAATCAAGAATGCCAAAGCACTCGCCGGTGAACTTGCCCGCTCAGGGCTGCCAATTGAGCTGCTTGGCCCGACGCCATCATTTTATGAACGAGTGCGCGATACGTATCGCTGGCAAATCGTCGTCAAGTCTTCGAGCCGACAAGCGCTCATCGATGCCCTGCAGTATATGCCCACACGACAATGGCAATACGAGCTTGATCCGCTTAGTCTGTTGTAATCTGATATAATACAGCTAATGAAAAAAGAAGACATCATCACGTTGCCGCACGCGCATCTTCGACAAAAATCCTCGAAAGTCGCCGTTATCGACGAGTCGATCGAACAGCTTGTCGATGACATGACAAGCGCAAGCCTTGATTGGGAAGATTCGCGCCCCCATGAGATCAGCGCTGCACTCGCAGCGGTACAGATCGACAACATGAAGCGGGTGGTTATTGTTCGCAAAGACTTCGAAGATAAAGAGACACGCGAATTCATACCGTTGATCAATCCTGAAATCGTCAAATACGAAGGTGATCAGATCGAAGACTACGAAGGCTGCCTGAGTGTAAAAAATGTATACGGTCGCGTAAAACGTTGGGATAAAATACGCGTCAAAGCCACAGACCTCAAGGGAAACGAAGTACGCTTTCGTGCCGACGGGTTCTTAGCCCGTGTCATCCAGCACGAAGTCGATCATACCAATGGTATCTTATTCGTCGACCACATCAGAGACGACACGGACGCGTTTTATCGTCTGGACGACAAGGGTGAACTCCAGCCTCTCGACTACCACGAGCATATCGAGGACAACCATGAGCTCTGGCAAAACTAGTCCGCAAGCAGTCTTTTTCGGTAGCGGACCGGTCGCAGCTGCATCGCTCGAAAAACTACTTGCTCATACGCCGATTGAAGCGGTCATTACGAAGCCGCGTGCCGCACATCATAAAGGTGCAGTCCCCGTCCTCGAGCTAGCGCAGCAGCATAATCTAACGGTATATACCGTGTCGAATAAGCGTGAACTCGACGAGCTTATGAAATCACAATCGTTTGCGAGCTCGTATGCGCTGCTTATCGACTTCGGCATAATTGTCACCCAGTTTGTCATCGACCAGTTCGAGCATGGTATTATCAACAGCCACTTTTCGCTGCTTCCCCGCTGGCGAGGTGCCGACCCTATCTCGTGGTCAATCGCCAGTGGCGACACAAAAACAGGTGTTAGTCTGATGCTAGTCGATAGTGGACTTGATACCGGAAAACTTCTAACGCACCGAACGCTACAGATTGACCATGACGATACGACACCGACATTGACCGATAAGCTCGTCAATCTAAGCGATGAGCTTATTCAAGCTATCGTACCTGGTTACCTTGCGGGCGACATCACGCCACGTAACCAGCCGCACCCCGATCGAGCAACCTACGCACGAAAGCTGACGAAAGCCGACGGGCAGATTGATTGGCATGAACCAGCAGATGTCATCGAGCGCAAAATTCGCGCCTTTGCTGGCTGGCCTCAGTCGCGAGCAACCATTGGTTCTATTGACGCCATCATTACTCGTGCGCATGTCGTCCCCAGTGACTTCGGTGCCCCTGGTGAGTACGAAATTGCAGCCGACAAGTCACTGCTGCTTATCCAGACCGAAAGTGGCAGCTTGTGTATCAACACACTCAAACCGGTCGGAAAAAAAGAAATGCCCGTTCAGGCATTTCTTGCAGGATACCAGTCGAAGCTTTAAGCGTTCGGCTGGTCTGAATCCGAAACTTGTTCACTGCCGAGTATGGCATCGCGATTTTTCAGCGTTTCGTCTTTTAGCTCTTGCATGACCGACGCGACAACATCGCGGTAGTCTGGGCGATTAATGCCGAGCCACTTCAGGCTGGCATATTCCGACTTAACCACCAGCTCAGGAACGTTCTCAGGCGCACCCTGGGTAAGTTGCTGCCAAATCTGATCCTCCTGATAGTTCGGTATATTATCTGCAATCCATTTATTGACCTTTGCTTCGTCACGATCGATGAAACTTTCGAATTCATCGAGCTGTGCATCGCTCAGACCCTCAGAGAGCTTTGTTCCGACGCGTAGCTCAAGCTGCTCGCGGAAATACTCCAAAAAGGCTTTCTTTTGATCTTCAGGTAGTCCTCCGAGACCAACGTCTTCCAGAAACTTTTCATCAAGTTGAAACATCCTAGCTCCCTTCCTAGTTTATATCCATGATACTACACCCGGGGGTGTAGTATCTAGGTTTGTCGGTGTTCTGGTTTATAGATTCTTAGCTGTATCGGCAATCAGATCAAGTGCTTCCTGAGGAAGTGTGCCTTTATGGCTGATACGCCATTCGTTGTGTGTACGATCAAAGTATGCCAAGTTCATTTTCTTGAGCTGTGGGCCAGCTTCGGCAAGCACTTCGGCTTGTTTATCGCTGTCGATACCCATCTCGTCAAACGTTTGGTACCAACCTTCACCGCTTTGAGCCACACGGGCTTCAGGTGAGTACACTTTTGGTATATCAGTCGGTTTTACCTGAGGAGCTGAGTCATGTTGACCGGCACGCATCTGTCGGGCATGTTCGATTGCTTCTGCACGGTCACCTGGCTGTACGATTGTACCGCGGGCACCGAGGCTTGCAGCTGTTTGACCACTGTCGGCAGACATCACGAATGCTGGAGCAATGAACATACCGGCGATGGCACTCACACCCAGAATCCGTCGTGCACGGCGCGTACGTCGATCGCGTGTTTCAGGGGTTCCGCGCAGTTCAGCAAGGCGCTGGCGCAGGTACTGTGTAGGATTCTTTACGAAGTTTCGTAGCTCGGCATTAGCCTTATTGAGCTTGTTGCGCGTATCAACAGTTACGACATACTCTTCTTCAGTCGCGTCGTCTTCATCGTTACGCTCAAGTGCTGCGTCTTCGCCTGGGTCTTTCTCGTCTTTCCATGAAGTGTCGAGATCAAGGGGTTCTTTAGTGTCTGACGTTTTCGCCTCAGCCTGCTCGTCATCACGTTCAAGTGCTGCATCTTCGCCTGGGTCTTTTTGATCCTTCCATGAAGTATCAAGTTCTAGGGGTTCATCGGTATCAGTTTTTTCAGTAGCGTTTTCTTGTTCAGCTTCATTCTCAAGTGCAGCGTCTTCGCCAGGGTCTTTCTCGTCTTTCCACGAAGTATCGATTTCAAGGGGTTCTTCGGCGTCTGTCGCGGTAGCGGCAGTGGCTTCTGTACTTGCGGTAGCAGTATCGGCAGCTTCACTATCGGTTGTATCACTACCTTGGGCGTCCATGATCGATTCGTAGTATGCCAGCTTACGATCTGCGATATCGTTGCGGTCGTCGACCGATCCGTCGCTATTTTCGCGCTTACCTTCCCAACCGTATTTTTCAGCCGTTGCAATAAACTTATCATCAAATACGCTGCGCGCATCGTTTTCGAGCGTTTTATCACCTGAAAGACGTGCATCGCGCACCATAGTCGCAAGGTCTTTAAGGCTCTTGCCGGCAAATCGCTCATCTTCAACAGATGACGATTCTTCGATTAGGCGGTTGTAGTATCCGTCTTGTGATTCTTCGTTCGGGTTCTTAATAAATTTATTCATTTCTGGCTCATGAATTCGACCATTGTCGTCTTCATAGATGCGGCCAGCGAGGTAGTCATTGTATTCAGCTTGAGCCTGACGCTTTTCGCTATCAAAAGCGGCGTCGACGTCGATATGTGCGCTTGGTGATGTGGTGGTTCGTTCGCTCATAATTCTATAGTTCCTAAATAATGTTTTTTATATTCTTTATGTTTATCTGTGTACATACTATCATAGAGTTTACAAAATGTCAATATGCATGAGCCGTTTTATGCATGAATATGGTCTTGCTAGTATTGACTTTTTTAGCATTTTATGATACATTGTCAGTGAACGTTTCGAGTGGAGTAGCAATAAGCGTTTGTCGCTTAACAAATCGGATCATTACAGTATAGAACCTGCCTGTTGGTAGCGTATGTCTGGCATACCTAAGTGCATTCATTTGGAACACTATGCCGCTCGTACGCTGCCAATCGGCAGCATGTATATGTATGATGAGCTACTACTCTCATATATATGCACCTCTGTAGAGCAAACTACATATTCCCTTTCTTGTCTTGATGCTCTTTCGTTGATTGCCAGTAAGCCGCCCACGCTATCGTCGCGGTCAGCTTTCTGGTAGTCAACTCGAGAGATTATCAGGACACGGTACGCGGGCTGGGATGCCCGATCACTCCGAACGGAAGGAAGTTCCCATGTCCGAGAACCGGACGTCACGAGCCCAGCTCGTGGCACTCAACCAGGACCTGAGCAGCGCCTACCGACGCCTGCAGGGTCACGCCGACGGTCGAGACGTCGCGCTCCTGCGCGAACAGCTTCGCCGTCATGGCGCAGCTCTCGACGAGCTCGTCATGCAGTACAACGATGGGCACTCCGTCGACGCCGAGTTCGAGCAGCTGAACCGCAAGGCCCAGCGCACGATCCAGGAGTCGAAGGAGATCTTCATCTTCGACGACGCCCAGCCGGCCGACAAGGCCGACCAGGCGCCCGAGAAGGACTCGTCCGAGCCCGAGGACGCGGCCGCACCCGACACCCCCCAGCAGCCGCTGGAGGAGGCCGAGCGCACCGCTCCCCCGGAGGAGGACAAGCAGAAGACCCGACGTGACGACAAGGCCAAGGACCGCCCCGAGCAGTCCAAGGCCGAGCCGACGAACGCCGACATCCTCGCCGCCATCGAAGAGTCGGCGCTGAAGCCCGATCACCGCAAGGTCATCGAGTCCCTCAGCGCTGACGACCTCAAGGCGGCCCTGGAGGGTGGTCTCGAGTTCAACAACATGATCGGCGAGGAGGACGACGACCACAGTCTCGTCTACTTCACCGACAAGGAGCACGAGGCGCTCAGCGCGCTGCTCGCGAACTCCGATGCAATCCTGGCCGCCGGCAAGGTGGCCAAGCGCGTCATGGGCGCCAAGCCCTGGCTCGACTCCCGTCGCGCGCCTCGTCGCGAGCGACACGACAACCAGAACCCCGCGTGAGCAGCCGCTCACCTCACCGAAAGGAACGGACATGTTGATTCCGATCCTCCTAGGAGTGGGAGTGGTTGGGCTGCTCGTGCTCACCGCGCTGCTCGGAACGCTGGGACTCGTCCTGGTGTTCATCGCAGCGACGGTGGCCTTCGCCTATTACCGCTTCTACCAGTGGGCAACGCTGTCAGCAGTGGCAGCGTTGTGGATCATCCTGTGCTACACCGTCGACGTCCCCGCCGGCTGGGTGGTGTTCTTCTGGATCATCTGGCTGGCCTGCTTGGTCGCCACGATCATCTGGGAGTTCGCCCTCGGCATGGTGGCCGCCGTCATGGCGGTCATCGCGGGGCTTCTGATCATGATCTTCGCGGGATCCGTCTCGTGGAGTCATGACACCGCTGCACCGGCGCCTTCCCAGCCGCCGAAGCCGTCCGTCACCGTCACCAACGGTGCTGGTCAGTCGCAGCAGGTTCCCCTCGTCACCAACACCGACGAGACCACCGACACACCGGCGGCCGGTGAGCAGACCAGTGACGACGCGGCAACGCGTCCGACCCTGGACTGCCAGCTGCCGCTCCAGAGCCTCTCGGAGCTGGTCACGTGCGTCAACGGCTCGGACAAGAAGGACGAGTTCATCACCTACTACAACGCTCACAAGGGCGCCCTCGGCGCCTCCTGGAGCGACGTGGTCAACCTGGCCAAGAAGGAGGTCGAGACACGAGTGATCGTGATCGCGAACTCCAACATCTCGGACCAGGAGGCTCGTCAACTGCTGGTGGACAAGAAGGTCGTCAAGGACATGAAGGAGGCCAAGAGCCTTCCGATCGTCCGAGTCGACGGCGCGCTGGTCAACACCACCTCCGGAGCAACCGGAAGTGGCTCGATCACCCCCTTCGCGGACAGCCGTTCGCAGGTGCGCGTCCTTCTGGTCGCCCGTGAGGGCACCCAGAAGCAGATCGAGGAGGCCAAGAAGGGCCACGGAACGCTCGCCGAGTGTTCCAACCTCGCCACTGGCATCGTGGTGGTTCCCAAGACCGTGACACGCACGGTCACCACGACGCAGCCGCCGGTCACGGTCACTTCACCTCCGGTCACGGTCACGACGACCCAGCCGCCGACGACGACTACCACGACGCCGACGCCGACAACGACCACGACCACGCCGACGCCGACGACGACTACCACGACGCCGACGCCGACAACGACCACGACGGAGACCTGTCCGCCGTGGGAGAACGGTCACGTTCCGACACCGGACTCGAACGGGAACTGCGAGAAGGATCCTGGTGTGATCCCCTCGCCGACTGCGACGCACACGCCGGTTCCGTCGCCCTCGGGTTCGCCCGAGACGACGCAGCCGACCGAGACGCACACAGCCGACCCGACCGTCACTCCTGGTGCTCCCGAGCCGTCCATCACGGCCCCGGGTGCTACCGCAACGGAGACGACGGATGACCCGCCGGCCACCGTGGACCCGTCGCCCAGCGTGACGGCAACCGGTGACGTGGATCCTGACAGCAACTCGTCGACCCAGACGAGTCAGGCGCGGACGACCTCGACGGCTACCTCGAGCGCAAGCTCGACCGGCAACGGCGCACCAGCTGGTGACGCCGAGTCGGAGCCGACGGGTTCGAACACTGCCAACAAGATGGGCGGCCTCTTCGGAGCGCCGCTCCTGCTGCTGGCTCCACTGCTGAACCGCAAGGACCGCCGCAAGCGGACCACCGGTCAGTACCGCTGAGGCGCGATGCCCCGAGAGCGACGCCGCAACCGCGACGTTTCTCTCGGGGCTCGCCCCCGGCTTTGTAGTTTGCTCCGGAGACCCCGGGATTCATCTCTTACTGAGCTTCGGCTCGTGATTGCAGATGGATCCCCGGGGGATTCAATGCTCTATCTTGTAATGATCCGATTTGTGCAATTCGCCCGATGCGAACCTTAACAATTTAATAAACGTTTCGATGGTTATAAAAAAGTTTACATTTTATAATTATCATTGTATAATTCAATTCAATCATATTAATTTGTAGTGAGGTGGAGACACTACAGGGAGGAAAAGCTATGAAACAGCTTATTCGTGCGATTCGTCGTACACCTAAGCGTAGCGGCCTCGTTGCAGCCCTTTTGTTGGCTGTCGCTCTGCCGGCTATGCTATTTGCCTGGGGACCAAGTCGTGCAACATTCACGATGAAAAACCCAGCAAGCTATGTCACTTTTAACTCGATCACCGACAACCCGGTCCATGGTGATGAACGAAACTTCGTTCAGATCCGTGATTACACCGACAACGGTGCCTTCGGTGAAAACGTCAACCTCGTACCTGGTAAAGAGTACGAAGTCTACGTCTTCTACCACAACAACGCATCAACCAACCTGAACGATGCAGCGCACAACTATAAAGGTATCGCGCTTAACAGCTACATGCGCGTTCAAATGCCAGCAACCGTCAACGCAGGTGCAAACGCACGTGTGACCGGTTTTGTCGGCGCCTCAAACGCGAACCCAGCTACTGTTTGGGATGAAGCATATGGAAAGAACACGTCATCTGCAGCCGTCGCACTACGCTACGTACCAAACTCTGCAGTGATTACCAACAACGGTTCACTCAACGGTAAATCTGTTGATCTGAACAAGCTCGCATCGAGCAATGGTGCACCACTTGGCTACAATGCCTTCGATGGTAAAGTACCTGGTTGTACTGAATACTCAGGTTTCGTTACCTACCGTTTCAAGGTAGATCAGCCAAACTTTGAAGTTACGAAGCAGGTCAGCCCTGCAGGTCAGAACCAGTACGGCGAAACTGTAAACGTCGCCCCTGGAAGTTCAATTGATTACAAGATCAAGTACAAAAACACTGGTACGATTGCCCAGGACCATGTCACCCTTAAGGACATGCTTCCAGCTGGCGTCAGCTTCAAGAGTGGTACAACAATGTACTCAAGCTCGAAGACGAACAACCAGTGGACTGCTACGCAGTCAAACAGTCTGACGACAAGCGGCATCGACTTCGGTTCATTCGCTCCTGGTGCAGCGCTGTATGTTAAGTTCACCGCAACTGTTGCGAAGAACGACGACCTTGAGAAGTGTGGTCTGAACACCCTGATCAACAAAGTTTCTGCGAACACGCAAAACGGCAGCAAATCTGACACCGCAACCGTCACTACGACGAAAGAATGTCAGGAAGAAAAAACAGTGAAAGTCTGTGACGAAAAGACTGGTGAGATCATCATGGTCAAAGAGTCTGAAGCAGATAAGTACCTGCCTGCTGATAGCGAGAAATGTAAGCCTGCAGCGCACACCGTAAAGGTATGTGACGCAAAGACTGGCAAGATCATCACCGTCAACGAATCTGAGGCAAGCGCCTACGAAGCTGTTGATAGCGATGCATGTAAAGAAACTCCGACAACACCTGCTACAGAGCTTCCAAAGACTGGTAGCGCAGATGTATTCGGCAGCGTCCTTGCCCTCGGCTCACTGACCGCAGCTACGTACTACTACGTGACTAGCCGTCGAAACTAAGAGAGATTGACCGCTCCCACCCCTTAAGAGCAGTTGCTCTCACAAAAAATCCCCTTCGCATGAAGGGGATTTTTTTGTTGCAGTAAGCTGGCTACTTTAGCTCGCGCTTCACGAGTTCGCGGGTAAAGAACTCGAGTTTGTCGCCTTCTTCAAGCGGCAGCTTCTTGTCGGTCTTCAGTGAAAGACCACACATCTCGCCTTCGAATACTTCTTTGGCATCGACTTGCTGACGCTGAACGTGCTCTACTTTTACTTCTGCAAGTTGCTCGTCGCCGCGCTTGACGCGAACTAGCAAGTCAGCAGTAACTTTACCACTGGTAACTTCACCGCCACAAATGACTTGGTCTTTGAGTGTACGGAACACACCCTTGACGGTAAGCGCACCAACCTCGGTTTCGACAACCTCTGGAGCGAGAAGATCGCTCATACTGTTCTTTGCATTGTCGAGCAGTTCGTAAATAACGTTGAAATTACGTACTTCTACCCTGTCACGCTGGGCAAGTCGTTTGACTGCAGGCGGTAGATTGACGTTAAAGCCGTAGATGACCGTATGATCGCTACCGATAGCAAGTCGCACATCGTTCTCGGAAATGTTACCGACACCGCTGCTGACGATACGAAGCGTGACGTCGCCGCCCGTTTCAATCAGTTTCAGACTGTCGATAACTGAGGTCAACGAGCCTTGAACGTCTGCTTTGACGATAACGTTGAACTCAGCAGAATCATGCTTTTGGCTCATCATCTTCAATAGGTCAGCGCCGGTGACGTTCGTACTAGCTGCTGCCTCGGCCTGCTCTTGGCGGTGGCGCTCGACGAGCTGGCGAGCTGCTTTCTCGTTGGAAACGATTTCGAAGCGATCACCAAATTGTGGCAGTTCTTTAAAGCCAGTCACCGTGACCGGTGTCGAAGGACCAGCATCTTTGATAGGTTCATCCTTGTAGTTAAGCAACGTGCGAATCTTGCCGTATGATGTACCCGCCACGATGAAATCGCCACGAGCAAGTACGCCCTGCTCAATCAGCAAACCGACCACAGAGCCACGCCCGGTCTCCATGTGAGACTCAATGACGAGTCCTTCGGCGGGAACGTCGGTGTCAGCTTTCAGCTCTTCAAGATCGGCGGTCAGTAGCACCATATCGAGCAACTTGTCGAGGTTATCACCGCGCTTGGCGCTGATAGGTACCATAATCACGTCACCGCCCCATTCTTCAGGGTTTAGGTTATGCTCACTGGCAAGCTGCGCCTTGACCATGTCGGGGTTGGCGGCTTCTTTGTCAATCTTGTTAATCGCGACGACGATTTTGGCGTTCGCTTCACGCGCAAAACGAATCGCTTCAACGGTTTGCGGCTTTACGCCGTCATCTGCAGCAACGACGATAATCACGACGTCGGTTAATGCTGCACCGTGCTGGCGAAGCGCAGCAAAGGCTTCATGCCCAGGGGTATCGAGCAGTGTGATCGGACGATCGTTTCGAACCGTCTGATATGCACTAATGTGCTGCGTGATTCCACCAGCCTCGCCTTCAACGACGGTGGTGTCGAGAATCGCATCGAGCAAACTCGTTTTTCCGTGGTCGACGTGTCCCATGACCGCGACGATTGGTGGGCGTTCAGTGGCTTTATCGGATAATTCACGCTTTGGCGCAGCTGCTGGCTGCGTGCCATTTTGCTCTTTGCGCTCAATCGTTACCTCAAGACCAAGCTCTTCAACGATAATTTCTGCAGTTTCGACATCAATCCGCTGATTGATCGTTGCGACGATACCATTCTTGAATAGCTCGCCGACGAGCTGCGTCACGGGCAAATTTAATTTCTCGGCGAGTTCGCCAACGGTTATAGAGCCCGATAGTGTAAGAACTTTTTGGGTTGAATCTGCCACGACGCTTGCTCCTTTCTGCTCGCTGCAAAAAAGAGCGAGCGTGTGTTACTTACACATTATTGTTTCTTCTTGTCAGCGAGGCTGAGGGAAATCTTTCGGTTGTCTTTGTCGATATCAAGCACGATGAACTCTTTGCGTTCGTTGAGAGTAAAGACCTTTTCAGGGTCAACACCTTCGCCGCCACCAAGCTCAGAAATATGAACGAGTGCTTCTACCGCAGGACTGAGCTGCACGAACGCACCGAACGGCGTGATACGAGTGACTGTACCTTCTACCTTGTCGCCTTTTGCGAACTTCTCAACTTCTGAAACCCATGGGTCAGGAGTAAGCTGCTTCATGCTCAGACTCAGGCGGTCCTTGTCGATTGCGATAATCTTTGCTTCAACCGTTTGACCAACTTTTACGTAGTCTGAAGGGTTAGCGACACGCTCCCAACTGATTTCAGAGATGTGAATAAGACCTTCGATACCGTCAACGTTGACGAATGCACCAAAGTCTACGACACCAGTGACAACACCCTTTACGGTGTCACCAACAGCGAGTTTCTCAAATCGCTCAGCGAGACCGTCTTTGATTGCTTCTTTTTCAGAAAAGATCAGCTTGTTTGCCTTACGATCACAATCAAGGATACGAACCTTGAGCGGTTGGCTAACCAGTGCGTTCAGGCGAGACAAAATCTCGTCTTTGTCAGCAGAACCGACACGTGGGTAGTGCTCAGCTGAAAGCTGTGATACCGGTAGGAATCCACGAACACCTTCGTATTCGATAAGCAGACCACCGCGGTTGGCGTCATATGCTTCTACTTCGATAATCTCTTCGGCAGCCATCTTGGCTGTTGCTTCTTCCCAACCCTTGTCTTTCGCTGCTTTACGCAGTGATAACAGGCTGTAGCCGTTGTCGAGTTCAGGATCGATAATGCTTGCAGTGACTTCGTCACCCATTTCGAGCTTTCGACCGAATCCAACTTCGCGACGTGGTACCAAACCAACGCCGTGCGGACCTAAATCAAGTAATACTTCGTGTTTTTTGACGGACAGAATTGTACCGTTAATTGTTTCGCCACTGACAAGTTGTGCATTCGCGTGCGTTGAGCTAGCGAGCAACTCGTCCATTGTGACTGCTGCGGCTTTTGCCATAAGTCTTAGTGAGACCTCTCTATTAATTGCTATTGTCGTGGCACGTGGTCGTTTTCGACTCCACGTCGAAAAACCAGTACCGATCGATTAGTACTTATTGTACCTGAGAGGCGAACAGATGTCAAAACTAGAGTTGATACGAGCGGCGGTAGGCTACGAAGGCACCCACAAGGACTGCAGGGCCGACGAGCGATAAAATGACGTCAGATGGACCGGTGGCAGGAAGCTCGTTGGCGTGAGACGTACTGCTTGCTGGCGCTTCGGCCTGCTGACCCTTCGTGTCGGCAGGTGCAGTTTCAGGTTCTGCAGCGCTCGAATCACTCTTTGAGGTGTCAGGTTTTGCCTCACCTTGCGCATCCGATGTCTTGTCAGGCTTTGCGGTATCCTTCGAAGGTGAATCCGCCTTCTCGCTCGAGGTGGCATCATCGGGTTTCTGCGACGCAGCGTCGCCGCTTTCTTGTGCCAGTTCGTCTGTTTTTTGGCCGATGCCAAAAAAGTTTCGTTGCTTCAGGGTATAGAGACCCCCAACGACCAATACGGTTAATAGTACGCCCACCACGATAAAGCCGACAACTGATCCTCTTTCACGCTTGCGTGTCATAGCTATCCTCTCGCAGTTATATTTTACCTAATTATACTGTAAACCTACCAGAGGCGCAAATGCCCTATTTCATGCTACACTACTACCATGATTGTTGCTGTCGACACAGGAGGGACGAAGACGCTTATAGAGGCGTTTGACGACGACGGCAAAAAGAAGTTTCTTAATAAGTTCCCTACCCCGCGTGACCAGCACGAGTACATCAAGCGAGTGACGCAGGTAATCGCTCACCACACACATCCTGGTAGTGTCGAAGCTATCGTTGTCGCGCTTCCGGGCCCGATCAAAGACGGTGTCGTCGTGCGCACGAGCAATATCGGCTGGGAGCAGTTCGATGTGCGATCACACCTACAAGCACGGTTTCCATCAACAAATATCTATGTCGGCAATGACGCTGACCTGGCTGGCCTTGCCGAAACCCGAGCCCTCGAACGAAAACACGCGCCTTCGCTTAGCCTCTACGTCACGCTGAGTACAGGAATCGGAACTGGCGTATGTTTCAATGGTCGCTTGTTCCCAAGCTTGTCTCGATTCGAAGGCGGATCGATGCGCTTACATTATGACGGTGAGCTCCAGCGATGGGAAGACTTCGCGAGCGGTCGAAATTTCCACGAACGATACGACCAATACGGTCGAGACGTCGATGATCCTGAGAAGTGGCAGGACTATGCCGAGCGCGTCAGTATGGGCTTAGTGGCGCTTATTCCTCTGCTTGAGCCAGAGACCTTGATTATCGGCGGCAGCATGGGCACGCACTTCGAAAAATACGCACACTTTCTTGATGAAATCTTACGCGACAAGATTCCGATTCCGATGAAAACCTTATCCGTCACCCAGGCAAAACACCCCGAGGAGGCCGTCGTATATGGCTGCTACTACTATGCACTCGATGAACTCGCTCGTTAAACGACTGCAACGTACGTTTCCCGAATACCAATTCACGAACAGCGAGGTGTTTGCGTGGAACCCTCAGACTCACACGGTATTGTACGATGCCGATGGTTCACCGAGCCGCCTGCTACACGAAGTAGCACATGGGGTATTGTCGCACGAGTCCTACGCAAAAGACGTTGAGCTTCTAAAGATGGAAGCGGACGCCTGGCAGCGCGCGAAAGAACTTGCGCCCACCTATGAGCTGACTATCGCCGACGATGAAATCGATATCCATATGGACAGCTACCGAGATTGGCTTCACGCCCGTAGCACCTGCCCGTCATGCGATGCGACCGGCGTGCAGGTATCGGCCGAGCACTATTCGTGCCTAGAGTGTCGGACACGGTGGCGGGTAAACGAAGCCCGGACCTGTGGCCTTCGGCGCTACATCGAGCACTAAAAAAACACCCTACGAGAGGGTGTTTTTTTAGTAGGAGAGTGCTTACGCAGTCTTGGTTGCTTTACCGCGGCGTGAAATACGTCCGCCCTTTGCGCCTGCAATACGTGCGAGAGCTGGGTTAGCTGCAAAACCACCGGTGTTGCTTGCCTTGCCGCCCTTTGCGCCGATACGAGCGTAAAAGTTTGGATCTTTCTGTAGGTTCTTTGCTGCAGCTTTCTTGCCGCCTGCTTTTGTTCCGGCCATTGAGTTATCCTCCGATTTAAAAAGTTTTCCACGCTTATAACAGCTGGAAAACCCTCTCTATTACCTCGCACATATGTTGTGCTATGTTTATATATTAGCATAGTGCTTGAGTTTTGTCAACGTTTACATAAGCGATTTTTATTGTAATAAAACTGTTGCGCTTATATCGTCTGTGCTATATATTAGTAAAGGCACCTGTTGAATCTCATAAAACAAAGAGGTTCTGACCAAAAAGTGATTCCCGCCTTCTGCGAGATCCGAGAATCCACCACACATCAAAAACGACCCGCCTGCGAGACGGGTCGTTTTGTTATGCATGTATATCGTTATTCTATTGAGCTGGCTGAGTGAACTTCCCATTACATACCCCGCCTATAACAACAGGTTTGGGATCGGTTCCCATCGCATACCCGTCGCCGATAATATCAGTGCAGCCTACGCCAAATATATTGTAATGACGAATGAGGCTATAGCCGGCTACGCAAGCTATTATCACAATAACGAAAATGCTCAGGACGTTCTTTCGTGTATAGGCTTTTTTAGGCTTCATATATGGCACATTGTACCATACGCATAAAAGAGAAAAACCCTCCTATTCGGAGGGTTTTTCTATAATTCGGCACCGTGCTAGTTTCCCACTAATGCAGTATAATCGCCGCTGTGAGGCTTAACTTCTGTGTTCGGAATGGTTACAGGTGTTTCCCTCACGCCATGGGCACCGAAGGTGGGGTTTGAAGCGCTTGGTCCCGTTTAACTCCACGGTGGGCCAAACCCCTTCTTCGATGTCCATCTAGCTACGGATTTGTAAAAATTGACGTTGGTGACGTGCACCAATTACTAGTTAAGTCTACCTCGTCACCCCTGTTTATGCAAGCATAAACATTCGGTGACAAGGACATAAAAAGGCGATGGGACTATTAGTATGCTTCAGCTCCATATATTGCTATACTTCCACCTTGCACCTATCAAACAGATCATCTTTCTGTGTCCTCATAGGGAAATCTAATCTTGAAGTTGGCTTCGCGCTTAATATGCTTTCAGCGCTTATCGCATCCGAACGTAGCTACTCGACAATGCAGCAGGTGGCCACAATCGATACACCAGAGGTTCGTCCGCCCCGGTCCTCTCGTACTAGGGGTAGATCTTCTCAAATTTCCTATCGTCCATACCGGATATAAACCGAACTGTCTCACGCGTGTCATTCCACCATTACTGATGGCACGGACTATATCTTCTCCCTTCTCCAATGTGTGGAGTGAGGGGCTGACGTATGATAAAGCTTAGTATAGTTTTGTTGCTTTATCTCACCTCGATGGTTAGTCGAGGATCAGTCTCTACGGGGACATACATATCTTGCTTAATCAAAAACTCTATGACTTTCATGCTCGTATTCGTTCGTTTCTTCGAATAATTGAACGTTGCGGTTTTATCAACAAGCTCGCTGAGCTTTATTAGTTGATTCACTGTCATTTTGCGCTGCGTCGGGTGAACATTAATAATATTCAACACGTCGTGCGCCAAAGCTTTTTTGAGACGAAGAAAGGGATACAGAAGTTTCAACACAATTTCCACTTCTCTTAAGCCAACTATCGTATATTCGCTCATGCCGTCACGGCGTGCACGGATATAACCATAGCCTAGCTGCTCCTTAAGCCAAAGGAGAATTTCTTGATGGACTGTTTTTTGATAAAAAACGATGCTGACTCGGATCTGGTATCGCAACCGGTAGTCCTTTCGGGCTACTAGTTGCGCCATAATCGAG
>DATJGX010000018.1:0-4857 GCA_035494435.1 Patescibacteria group bacterium
CTCGTTGTCTGATCTGTATGGCCGACAGCGAATCCTACGTATCGGTCTCATGGCATTCGCGCTCGGGTCGATCTTTTGTGCGGTCGCACCGAACGGTGAACTACTCATCGCCGCACGGGCCTTTTTGGGCCTAGCCGGCGCCTTGTTAGTGCCTAGCTCGCTGGCATTAATTGTGTCTCACTTTTCGGGCTCTGCCCAAGGCCACGCCATCGGTACCTGGACTGCCTGGACCGGTATGGCATTTTTGTTCGGGCCGTTGCTTGGCGGCTTTTTTGTCGATACATCATCGTGGCGTTTAGTCTTTGCCATTAATTTACTTCCGATTGCACTCACGTTGTGGCTGCTGCGTCGGCTACCGAGCGAGAAGATAACCAAACGTGCCGCCGTAATCGACTGGGTCGGCGCACTACTATGTACGATCGGCCTTGGGGCGCTTGTCTATGGTCTGATCGAGCAAAGCACCTACGGTTTTGCCGACCCGCGCATTATTGTCAGTATCATCATAGGAGTGTTGCTTCTCGTCGGCTTTTGGGTATATGAACGCCGGCACGCAGACCCTATGCTCCCGCCTGACTTATTCTCAAATCGAAACTTTTCAGTCGGCAACCTGGCGACTATCAGCATTTATGCCGGGCTCAGCATTGCTACGTTTTTGCTTGCGGTGTTCCTTCAACAGACCGGCGGTTATAGCGCAGTCCAAGCGGGCTTGGCACTAATGCCGATTACCCTCATCATGTTTTTCCTATCACCACGGTTTGGCAAACTATCTGGCCAGTATGGTCCTCGCTGGTTTATGGCGGGCGGACCGATACTCGGCGCGCTCGGCTTTATCAGCATGCTAAGTGTCGAATCGAACGTCGACTATATCAGTCAACTTTTGCCTGGTATTATGCTCTTCGGTATTGGCCTCTCAATTACCGTATCGCCCCTCACCTCGGCCGTACTTGGAGCGGTATCGTCCGCGCAAGCTGGCATCGCATCAGCTGTCAACAATATGGTGGCGCGCGTCGCGGGGCTTATTGGCATCGCGCTTATCGGACTCGTGGCCGGTTCGCAACTCGGTATTACCGGTTTTCATAATGCCGTCATAGTGACCGCAAGCTTGCTTTTGATAGGCGGGGTCATCGCTGCTATCGGTATCGAAAATTCGTCGTCAAAGCGAGCGTGAGCCGCGACCAGCACGGCATTGTCGTCATTGTGGTGTTGCTTATTCTATAAAATCATGCTACAATTGGTGTAAGTAGATTTTTCTCTACTGGATGAATACTCGCGTTATAACTGTAATCTTGTCGTTCATCACCCTATAGCAACGCACAAGAAAGGTATTTATTCAGTGCAACAATCATTTCGACCCGGCGCTAAGCGCCGTACTAGCTATGCGCCCCACAAACGTCGTTTCGGCAACGCCGGCGGCCGCTCATCGGGCAACAGCAAAACAAAAGCGATTCACGCAAGTCGTTTCGTCAACAAAGCCATCGCGGCAGAAGCTGACACTCCCTACGTGCCAACTCACACGTTTCATGACTTTGGCTTGAACAAGCTGACCACGGCAACACTTGACCATCTTGGTTTGACCGTACCGTCTGAAATTCAGGACAAATCAATTCCATCGGCCCTTGAAGGTCGCGATGTCATCGGTCTTGCAAACACCGGTACCGGTAAAACGGCTGCCTTCTTGCTGCCGATTATCGACAAGCTCTACAAAGAACGTCAGGTTGCCAGCGTACTCGTCCTCGCACCGACCCGTGAGCTCGCCCAGCAGATCGAAGACGAATTCCGACGCTTTGCAGCTGGCCAAAAGCTTTACTCGACGCTCGTCGTCGGTGGCGCGAACATCAACCGCCAGATCCAACAGGTCAAGCGTGGACCGCACATTATCATCGGTACACCTGGACGTATTAAAGATCTTATTGCCCGCCGCGTATTACGCCTTGGCACGATCGATACCTTCGTCCTCGACGAAGCTGACCGCATGTGCGACATGGGATTTGAGAAAGATATCCGTGCCATCGAAGCAGAAATGCCAAAAGAACGCCAAACACTTTGTTTTAGCGCAACCATGACACCTGCTGTACAGACGATTGTCGAACAGTTCATGGCAAACCCAACGACGGTTTCAGTTGTCAAAAACGAAACCAACGACCACATCGAACAAGATGTCGTCTACGTCAACGACAAAGACCACAAAGTCGAAACCCTCATGGGCATGCTCAGCAAAGACGAGTTCGAAAAAGTTATCGTCTTTGGTGAAACGAAGTTCGGTGTTCAACGCCTGGCTGATAAACTTACCAAAAGTGGTGTACCGGCTGAAGCAATTCACGGTAACAAATCTCAGGCACACCGCCTGCGTGCGCTCAAGAGCTTCAAGAACGGCGACGTCAATGTCCTGATCGCGACCGACGTTGCAGCACGTGGACTTGATATTCCAAATGTCACCCACGTCATCAACTTCGATCCACCAAAGGTCTACGACGACTACGTGCACCGTATCGGCCGAACCGGCCGCGCCGGCAAATCTGGTACCGCCCTGACCTTCGTTCAGAACCGATAATCTCGCGGCACTTAGGCAAACCATCGAGCAGTAGCTACGGCTACTGCTCTTTGCTATGCTACGATAAATGCAATGGCCGATACCGATATCCAGAACAAGCTCCGGGCGTTTTTTAGCCACTACCCTTCACGTATGTACGCCAAGGGTGAGGTGCTGGTACAAGCTGGCGATACGCCGGCATCGTATTATATTCTCGAGGGTACGATATCGCAGTACGACATTTCGCACACGGGCGACAAACTAATTCTCAATACTTACAAGGCCGGTGCGTTTATATCACTGGCGACTATATTGAACAATATTCCATCTGATTTATTCTTTGAAGCAGCTGAGGTAACGAACGTCCATGTCGCTCCGTCGCAGGAAGTGGCGGCATTTTTGCGAGAAAACCCTGACGTTACCTACGATGCGCTTGCGCGCCTCAGCCGCGGAAGCAACGGCCTCATGCTACGGCTGGCACGCGCCATGGAAGGTAGTGCTGAAGGCCGGATTTTGCAAGAACTGGCAATTCTGCGTGCCCGATTCGGCGGGGCAAACGGCGAAATCGCAATCACCGACTCTGAGCTAGCCGCACAGACCGGCATGGCACGCGAGACTATCAGTCGGGCACTCAAGAAGCTTAACGCTAAAGGTCTGGTTAGCGCCAGTCGCGGAACCATCGTTTTACACGATAAACACCATATGTAGTGTTCCTGCGTTGTGCATTACACCATGTGCAGTGTGACTGAAGTCACACTGTTTTGTTATGCTCACGGTTATACTCAGCCCTACCATCTACACATAAACCTAACAAGGAGCTGATCCGCATGGACGCCACACCCTATCAACAATTTATCTTTTATCAATTTTACGCACGATGGGACCAAAAAAAGGGTCGGCGCGAAACATGGGAAGAAGCAATTGACCGATTTATGCGCTACATGCGCAAAAAAATGACCGATAAACTGACCGAAGACGAATACGACGAAATCAGAATGGCAATCCTGAACCGTGAAATTTCACCATCGATGCGCCTGCTCTGGTCGGCCGGCGATGCGGTCGAAAAGACCAACGTCACGGCATACAACTGCGCGTACGTCGCACCCACCAGCTGGCAAGATCTTGCCGAAATCATGTACATCTCAATGTGCGGCGCAGGTTGTGGATTTGCAGCCGAGGAACAAAACGTCAGTAAGTTCCCTACCATCAAGAAGCAGACCGGTAAACACCTGCCGACCATCGTCGTCAAAGACAGTCGCGAAGGCTGGTGCGATGCATTCGCAGCGGCGGCAACCATTTGGTCAAATGGCAATGACGTCGACATCGACTATTCAAAGATTCGTCCCGCTGGTGCCAAGCTCAAGACCATGGGTGGTCGCGCTTCGGGCCCTGGCCCGCTCATGAACCTTATGGAATCAGTCCGTTTGAAGATTCTGGCTAGGCAGGGTGAAAAATTATCGACGCTTGATCTGCACGATATCATCTGTCAGATCGGTGAAATCGTCGTCGCTGGTGGCGTACGCCGCTCGGCGCTGATATCACTCTCGGCACTCGACGATACGGCAATTCGCGATTCGAAAAAAGGTAAGTTCTGGCTTTCGAACAGCCAACGAGCCATGGCAAATAACTCAGCCGTCTACGAAACCAAACCAAGCATCGGTGAATTTCTCGAGGAATGGACGGCACTCGTGACATCGGGTAGCGGCGAACGCGGTATCTTTAACCGCGGTGAGATTCTGAATCAGGTGCCGGAGCGACGTGCCCGCAAGCTACAGGATCAAACGCAAATCGGCGTGAATCCTTGTGGCGAAATCTACCTGCGCTCAAAACAGTTCTGCAACCTGACATCTATCGTCGTACGTCCCGACGATGACCTGCCCAGCATGCTGCGCAAAATGCGCCTCGCGACGATTATCGGCACTTATCAAGCTACGCTGACAGATTTTCCGTATCTGAGCGATGAGTGGCGCGCCAACTGTGAAGAAGAACAGCTGCTCGGCGTCTCAATCACTGGCTACTACGACAACGAGCTGGTCCGAAATGATGACGCGCTTGAAGCACTGCGTCAAGAAGCAATAAACGCCAACCTCTGCTACGCCAAGCGCTTCGGCGTCAACCAATCGTCGGCTATCACCTGCGTAAAGCCGCACGGCAATTCCGGCCAGCTTCTGGGTGTCGGTTCAGGCATGCACCCGTGGTTCTCGCAGTACTATATTCGTCGCGTCCGTATCAGCGCACATGACCCGCTTTACCGGTTCGCCAAGGCACAGGGCGTGCCCGTACATCCAGAAGTCAGCAGCTCGGCCGAAACCGCCACGACGTTCGTA
>DATJGX010000019.1:0-6103 GCA_035494435.1 Patescibacteria group bacterium
GAAGTTCTGCGGACGCAGGGTAACTTCAATAATCTGCTCGTCAGAGTCATCCTCATTTACACTTGTATCAACGATTCGTTCAATAGCCATATGTATCAGTATATCAGTTTGTCTCGAGGTGCGCTCTGAGTACCTCTCGCATGCTTAGCGCTTGAGAGCTTCGGTTACCCGACGGCTCGTCGGCAGACTCGGATCGACACCTTCGAGCGACTTAGTTGCGTCAGCGAGCGTATAGCCAAGCGCCATCAGCGCTTCGAGTGCTTCATCATTCGTGTCGAGCTGCGTCTGAACAGGTTCATCTTTTCGACCATAGTGAGTTGGCAGACCGACTTTGTCGCTGAGGTCGACCACGACTCGATCGGCCGTCTTTTTGCCGACGCCGCTGGCACGGGCGACAAACGCTGCGTCTGAGTTGGCGATGGCATTTCGTACCATCTCAGCAGTACCTAGGCTCAAGATAGCAAGCGCTGCCTTCGGTCCGACGCCTTGCACGCTAATCAACAGCTCGAAAATTCGCTTCGCCGCCAGCGTCGAAAAGCCATACAGCTCCTCGGATTGCTCGCGCACATGGTGATAGGTGTAAAATTTTGTCGTCTCATCGAGCACCACCGCTTCATAATCGCCTAATGGTACGGCCAGCTCATAGCCGACGCCTGCGACGTCAATGATAATGCTACCGGCAAATTTCTCTGCTACTTCCCCTCGAATGTGTGCAATCATATACGACTATTGTAACAAACTACTGCGGCGGAGGTGTTACAGGTTGATCGTTCGTTCCAGGATCAGTCGTCGTGCCATCGTTTGTGGCGGTACAATTTGTCGTGTCTTTAGAGTATTTCGTATCGTCATATTCACTCTCTTTTATCGTCACGACTTCGCCTGTTGAGAGGTCACACACTTCGATCGTCTTATCAGCTTTATCCTCAGGCTTCTTACAATCTTTGGTGTTTTTCGAGTACGTCTTGCTGTCGAAATCGCTTTCTTTGATCTTCTTGATTTCACCCGTATCGATTTCACAGACGCTGATCATCGGCTCTTCGGGTGTACAGCGTACCGAAGGCAGCGCGCTTGATAAATAATACTCATCGTATGTTCCGTTGGTAATATCGTTTGTGGCAAGACCGTGGTTACTGAAACAGGTGCTGCGCGATACCACACTGGCAGGCTTTTCAAATGGTTGGTCGGGCTGGTTCGCCAACATGTCGCTCATTGTGCCGCGCCAAATCGGGCCGGCCATGCCTGAGCCGCCGTTATACATGACTTGATTATCGTTATTGCCAACCCACACACCAATTGCAAGCGTTGGCGTATAGCCTATCGTCAAGGCATCGCGATTTTCGTCGGTTGTGCCTGTCTTTACGGCAGTGGTATGGCCTGGGACGACCAAACTATCGCCAAAAATAGGTGCTTTGGCTGCGTTATCTGAAAGTATATTCGATATCAGGAACGAACCAGCTTCGCTGATTCCGCGAGTAGACTTCGGCACTGGTGCCTTATAAATCTGTTTATTAAATTTATCCTTGACGCTGAGTATCGTCGACGTATCATGCACGTTTCCTTTATCGGCGAGTGCCGCGTAGGCGTTTGTCATTTGCAGCAACGGTATCTCACCAGAACCAATCGCAAGTGGTAAGCCGTAGTCGCGATCAGGATCAAGCGCTGTAATACCAAGCGACTTCGCCTGTTTGATCGACTTGTCGATACCGTATTTCTGCATGACTTCGATGCTTGGAATATTCAGCGACAAGTTGATAGCCTGACGCGCCGTGACGTCGCCTCTAAATGTGCGGTCGGCATTTTGCGGCTGCCAGCCATCGAGGTTAATCGGCTGGTCATGCAGCACGGTTGCAGGGGTGATCGTGCCCTCTGCGAGCGCTCCAGCATAGTAGATTGCCTTGAAGGTTGAGCCAGGTTGGCGTGCGGTCGTGACCATATTTACCTTGCCCCACTTCTGATTGTTGTAGTCGGCGCTACCGACAAGCGCCAGAATGTGACCTGTCTTCGGGTCGATAGCAATACCACTGGCATTTGAGCCATTGTTTGCTTCGATATATGGCATGTTAGCTTGCAGGTTCGCGTTGAGCGACTTCTGCGTGGCAGTATCGAGCGTCGTTTTAACCTGGTAGCCCGAGCGCATAACTTGCTCATACCCGTACTTATCACTGAGCTCGCCTAGCACCATCTCGACGAAATGAGGCGCGATATTCGGCTCGCTCGACTGCTTCTTGTACGTCAGTTTTTCGGCCAGCGCTTTTTGCTGTTGTTCTTTGGTAATGTAACCATTTTGTAGCATGCGACTGAGAACTTCGACTTGGCGCTCTCGCGCATATTCCTCGTTACCGCTAATCGGCGAATAGGCGTTCGGTGCAGGCAACAGTCCGACAAGCATCGCACTTTGTGCAAGATCGAGATCGGCAGGCTTTTTGCCAAAGTATACGTTTGCCGCGTCTTGAATACCGAATGCGTTCTCTCCAAAATAGACGGAGTTCAAGTACATGGCGAGTATCTCATCTTTACTGTACTGTTGCTCGATTGCAATCGAGACAGCCAGTTCTTGGTATTTACGAAGAAAGGTCTTATTGCTCGAAAGTAGCGTATTCTTCGCGAGTTGCTGCGTCAGCGTTGAGCCACCATATGCAGTAAGGTCACCGTGCGACAGGTTCGTTATAAGAGCTCTGGCGATACTCAGAATACTGAAGCCGCCGTGACGATAAAAATCCTTATCTTCGCTTGCGATCAAGGCATGTTGAGCATCTTTTGAAATAGATTTAAGCGGCACAAGGTCTTGCTGCTTCGATCGACCGATACTATAAAAGGTCTTATCATTTTTATCCAGAAATACGACGCCGGTATTGTTTCGGTTCATCAGGCGTTCTTGGTCTGAAATATCACGTGCATAATACACGTACGTCAGAATCGGAATCAGAATTAAAACGGCAAGAATCGGCAGTGCGATCGTGGCTATTTTTTGCTTACGAGATAAACCCTTCCACCATACGTAGCGGGTGTGCAAACTGCGTTTGATTTTGCCTAGGCGCGATGACTTTCGCGTGTAGGTTCCTTTTCGAACTTGTTTCACTTCATCTTATTATACGCTACGTGCCTAATTTAGAGAATGCGAGCGATCCAGCCACTTATGCACGGCGTACGAACGCGCACATGATCGCCGCGGCAAGCGCATCGGCACAGTCGTCCGGTTTTGGCACTTCTGTGAGGCCGAGCTGCATACGCACCATCTCCTGGACCTGTTTCTTGTCTGCGCGGCCATAGCCTGTCATGGTTTGCTTGATCTGGAGAGGAGTATATTCTTCGATATATAACGAGGCTTGTTTAGCGGTCAGCATGGCAACGCCTCGGGCGTGCGCCACACTCATCGCGGTCGTGACGTTTTGTGCAAAAAAGAGTTTTTCAATCGCCATGACTTCAGGTTTCGTACTGGCGATTATCTCAGTCAATCCGTTATAGATTTCCTCCAATCGGTCCGGAAGCGGCGTGTGTGCAGGCGTGCGAATTACCCCCGCTTCAACGAGTTGCGTCTTGGCACCGCGAGCGTCAATGACGCCGAAGCCAAGAATGCCAGTGCCGGGATCGATTCCAATAATTCTCATGTGTTTTGTTTCGCTGCGATACGACTGATGAATTGTCGAATCTCGTATCGCCACTCCCATCCAGCATACCCGAGTCCAAGCAATAATACACCCCCGAGTGCCCACCACGCCGCAAATGCTTTTGCTGTATCTTTGATTGGCTCCACGGCAAACGCGGCCGAAGGAATATCGGTAGAGGCACCCAGTACCTTGCGACATCGATTCGTGTCGAGATTACGCTCGTAGCCTTGGTTGCACGGCTTGAGCGCCGTTGATTCAGTAGCAAGCGATCGACACCTGTTCGTCTCAGGGCTGCGATACTGCCCCGGCTGACACGCACTCAGTGCGCTGGTCGTCGTGGCGAGTGAACGACAGCGGTTTGTTTCTGGACTACGATACTGTCCTGGCGAACAGGGGGCTAGCGCCGCTATAGCCGCCACTTTATTGCACCGTCCAGTCAGAGCGTTTCGGCTAAATCCTTCTTCGCAAGCAGGGTACGGCTGGAAACGGTTTTCACCACTTGGCGTCACGGCAAATGTCTGTTGCCATGTTCCGCCGACGTCGGCATACGAGGTGTTTGCGTCGAGGTTTTCGTATGAACGTGCATCGACTTCCGTCGTGGAATCTGAGCTCAGAATATACACGGTGCCGGCTGTGGTTTTTGTCAGCGTAAGCGGCGTGGCGGTGATCGGCACCGCAAGGTACGTATGCGCCGGCAATGTCATACCGTTCGTAAATACATAGCTATCGCGTTCGGAGCGATTTGTCTGCAACTGACAGCCGCCAATATTTAGCGTAGCCGTCGATGCGTTATACACTTCTACGAACTGCGGATCATAGTTCGCACCAATTTCTGAAAGCCGTAGACCTTCGCATGTATTCGTGGCCACATCGCCAAAATCGTTGGGTTCATTGCCTGGCGTTGGGTATGCGTTCCACTGCCAATGGCCCGTCGATGCATTGTACGACCAAGACTCGCCCTGCCTGTCGGAGCTTGCAGGTACCTCGATAGTTGAATCGGCATAAACGACCATGCCATATCGATCTTCAATCCACGCGTAGGTTCCACTGTCACTCAGAGTAAGCGGCACGACACTATAGGCGCCGCTGGCGATAGTACCTGTCGGATAGGCAGTATTTGACGCGGTTGCCGATTGCGTAATCGTACCGGAACGAATCCGATATGATGACATGTCGACTGGTGCGGTCGATGCATTAAATAGTTTTACATAGTCCGCGCAAAGTGGCCCAGCTGTCAGTGGCGAGCAATCAAGTGCGTGAGGGTACGCCTCAACGATTTGCAGTGGACTGACATCAGTTGGCCCGTATAACGGATCGCTTTCGATGGTTTGCGGCTCAATCGCCAGAGGTGTGAACGTCGAAAGATAATTACCCGTCGACGTCGACTGATTGCGGCTAAAATAAAACGTTTCCGGGCTGGTCGCAGTGTTGCGCGGCGTCGGTGCGCTCCCAGTGTCTTTAATGAGCACAGTCGCGACCGAATCAATATAGCCACTGCTAGCTGGTGCATGCAGGCGAAGTTCGTCGATTCTTGGATCGGTCGGTTCGCCGGTATGCGCAAATGAGAACGTCGCCGACGGCAAGACTGCTTCGTCGGCAATAGTTATTTTCGTGCCTGGTGCAAGGTGTCCTGATAGCTCAGTCGATTGCCAGAAGCCGCCATCCCAGCTTGTCTGCAGTTTCCAGCCATCGAGTGGCTGAACGGTGTTTTGTGTATTTACAACCTGTACGTAGCGTACGCTATGCCCCTGAAACGAATAAGCCGTGATCAAAAATGGCCCGTCAACGAGTGGCGGGCTTGATGGTACTGTCTCAAGTGCGGCGACGGGTTGCGAAGCGATTGCCATAGTCAATAGACTTATCAGCCCCACCCTGATATGACGTGCCAACTCGTTCATCATCCCCCTTGGTTTGAATGAAGTATAGCGCTATTGCTTTTTGCCTGTCAAACGTCGGCTGTAATATCGGCGTTGGTGTGAACGTTCGTCACATCGTCACAGTCATCGAGTGCATCGAGTACGCGAAGTAGTTTTCGAGCGGTTTCTTCGTCGTCGACGGGAACCTCATTGTTCGGTACGTATTGCAGTTCAGCGTCACTCACTTCTAGGCCGGCATCGATAATCGCTTGACGTACCGCATGCAAATCTTTCATGTCAGTGTAGACAAGTAGTTCACCTTCTTCTTCGGAAGCATCCTCCGCACCCGCATCAAGCACGGTCAATAACGCATCTTCGCCGGTGGCGTTCACGCGTATGACCCCTTTGCGGGTAAACTGAAAGGCGACACTACCAGGATCAGCAATAGAACCACCGTTTTTTACCAAGGCCGTTTTGACCTCAGGTAGCGTACGATTTCGGTTATCGGTCGCTGTTTCAATGATAATGCCCACGCCACCCGGACCGTAGCCTTCGTAGGTGATTTCTTCGAGTTGTGCGGCGTTCTTGTCAGCCACACGATCGATACTGCGCTGAATATTATCTTTTGGCATATTCGCC
>DATJGX010000020.1:0-53112 GCA_035494435.1 Patescibacteria group bacterium
ATGGGCGAAAGTTGGTGCGCTGGTTGGCCGACACCCGCGACGGCTGTGGGTCGGAATTTTGGTACTGCTCGCTATCGCGTTGATTGGTGTGCCACAGTTGAAGGCACAGGGTGTATCGCAAGAGAACTTGATTCTCGGCGCGTCGCAGGCGCGTGATGGCCAAGCTATGCTCGACCGACATTTCCCGAGCGGCTCAGGCTCGCCGACATACGTGCTTGTGCCTGAGGCACAGCGTGATGACGTGATTGCACTACTCGATAAAGACGCTGGCGTTGACGCTGTCAGCATGATGACGACCGATAAGAATAAAAGCCCAATACCTGTCGGCGAGGCGGCTGATAGTATACGAGCCACTATTCGTTCATCAATTAAACAAAAGCGCGAGGCACAACTACGTACACTCAAGCAAACGCTGCAAACGCAATTAGCCGGTGCGCCGCAATCGGCAATGGATACTGCGTATAGTCAGGCGACGGCACAAATACCATCTGTCGACGAACTGAGTCAAAAGGCAGATCCATTTAAGAACATACAGCCGCGGGTTATCGATGGAGATGTCATGCTCATGGCGACGCTACGTGATCCGGCAAGCTCAGTGCCAGCCAGAGAAACTATTCAGCGCCTCCGTAAGTCGGTAGAACAGAATCATCCGGATGTTCGATTCGGTGGCGTCAGCGCCATACAACTCGACACGAATACTGCATCGGAGCGCGATATTCGGATCATCATACCGCTCATCTTGCTTGCGATTACGATCGTCTTAATGCTTTTGCTGCGCGCAATTATCGCACCGCTGTTGCTGCTGTTTACGACCGTGCTGTCCTTTGGCGCAACAATCGGTATTTCGGCGTTGCTATTCAATCACGTATGGAACTTCGCCGGTGCAGACCCATCGGTCGTCATCTTCGGCTTCGTATTTTTGGTCGCACTCGGAATCGACTACAACATCTTCCTGATGACACGGGTGCGCGAAGAAACGATGAAACTCGGCGTCCGTGAAGGAACCCTCAAGGCGCTTGTTGTTACCGGCGGTGTGATTACCAGTGCAGGTATCGTGTTGGCCGCGACCTTTGCTGCGCTCTATGTTATTCCGATTCTTTTCCTCGCACAGATTGCGTTCATCGTCGCATTTGGCGTGCTGCTCGATACTTTGGTCGTACGATCATTGCTCGTACCAGCATTGACGCTCGAAGTCGGTCGCTTTATGTGGTGGCCATCGAAGCTTTCACGCAACAAAGATAAGGAGTAAGCAGGTGAGTAATAAGACAATTGCAGTAATCGCGGCGAATGGTCGAAGCGGTGCAGTATTTGTGCAAGAAGCGTTACGTTCAGGCTATCATGTACGGGCTGGCGTGTATGGCGGGGCGTCTCTTGCACCGCATAAAAACCTTACCGTCGTCACATGTAACGCATTAGTTCGTGGTGATGTCGATCGTCTACTTACCGGTGCTAATGTAGTCGTTTCGCTCATCGGTCATACGAAGAATAGCCCAGAGTTCTTGCAGACCGAAACGATTACCCATGTGCTGCATAGCATGCAGGCGCAGGGAATTAAGCGCTTGATTAGCCTGACCGGTACCGGCGTTCGTTTTGGTGAAGATACACCGAATATAGTAGATAGGTTGGCGAATGTCGCTATAAAACTAATCGATCCGAAGCGCGTGAAAGACGGTGTCGTTCATGCCGACGTACTAAAAAACAGTCAGCTCGACTGGACGATCGTGCGGGTACTCAAACTCACGAACGGCTCGCATCGTGGGACTGTCCAATTCTCGCTCAATGGCCCAGCCGAGAGTTTCACACCCCGTGCACGCGTTGCTGCAGCGATTTTGCAACTCATAAAAGACGAGTCGTATATTAGACAAGCACCGATAATAATAGGAACGAAAGGTAAATAGTATGGAAATTGTATGGTCACTCATTATCGCAGGCGTCGTCATGGGTGTACTTGATGCCTTGTGGCTCGGCGTAGTCGCGAAGACACTATATTATCGTGAACTCGGTGGTTTACTGCGCGAAAAACCGAACATGGCCGCCGCGTTAGCATTTTATGTCATCTACGTTGTCGGAGTCGTCGTATTTGTCATTCACCCAGCGCTACAAGCAAGTTCTCTCGTCCATGCCGCACTCTATGGTCTGCTCTTCGGCTTTGTCGCCTATGCGACGTATGATCTGACAAACTTAGCGACCGTAAAGAACTTCAGTTCTAAAATCGTCATGATTGATCTTGTCTGGGGCGCTGTCATCACGGCCGTGGTTTCAAGTCTGACATACATCGGTGTCACATGGTTGGTCTAGGTATCACAAGTTTCATTCTCGCTACTTTCCTTGTGGCTGTTATCCTGCAGACGCTGGCGTATGCGATTGCGATGCGACAAAAACGGGTCGATATCGTCGATGTGTTCTGGGGGCTGAGCTTTATCGTTATTGCACTCTGCGGCTATGCCTTATCGCCAGAATATACGCTCTCGGGCACCATCGTTGCGCTATTGGTCGTGGTGTGGGGACTTCGTCTGTCCTGGCATATCTACCGCCGATTTCGTCGATCGTCAGAGCAAGATCCTCGCTACACGGACATCATACACGCCATGCCAACTCGCATGCGCGCGTTGCAGATTTATGTACGAATATTTTTTGTCCAGGCGGTACTCGCATGGATTATCAGTATTCCGGTACTCGTAGCAGAGGTATACGGTTCAACAGATATGCTATGGCTTGGCCTCGGTGTTATCGTGTGGATTATCGGCTTTATGTTCGAGTCGATCGCAGACCGTCAGCTGGCAAACTTCTTGCAGCAAAACCGCGGTGCCTCGCTTATGACAGAGGGGCTCTGGCGCTATAGTCGCCATCCAAATTATTTCGGGGAGATAACTCAGTGGTGGGGTATATGGATTACGACACTCATGTCGCCGCTAAGCCTTCTCGCGCTTGTTGGTCCGCTAGCGATTACGATTCTCATTACGAAAGTATCAGGTATTCCACTTGCAGAAAAACGTTCGCAGTCGCGACCCGGCTGGAAGGCATACGCACATTCTACGAGCGTACTTATTCCTATGCCGCCACACCGCTAATTTATTCGTATACCGTCTGAATGCCGAGCGTTTTGAGATTCGCGTAGGCTCCGATATCTTTGACATTCGTATAGCCGGCGCGCTGGAGAATTGCAGCCGCTTCACTTGAGCGGCTACCACTTCGGCAGTAGAGAGCAATGGGTGTAGTCTTGGCTACCTGCGGATAATCTCCGTTGCGAATCATATCGAGCGGTAAGTTGATTGCATTTTCGCCGTGGCCAGCTTTGTATTCATCGGGTGTACGGACATCGTACACGACAGTATCGCTCGCAAGTTTTGTCGTTGCGACTGTTCCGTCGGCTGCCTTCTGCTTTGATAGGTATACGCCGCCACCGATGATTGCGGCAATGACCAGGATACTGAGAATTAATTTCATATCTGTTTGCGCCCTCTTTTATTATTATTGTAAATAGTTTACAATAAATAGTATGCCAAACGCAACACGAAGGACTACGAAATATGTCGAACTCATTCAGGAGGCTCTGGACGATCTTGGCCACGCTACCAACGCTCAGCTGGTGTCGCGGCTTCGTCAAGTATACCCGGACGTCAGTGCGACGACGATTCATCGCATTACCCAGCGGTTTGTTGAGGATGGGCGAGCGCAACATGCGCCGAACACAGCAACCGGCGCGAAGTTATTTGACGCCAATATAGTTGCCCATGACCACTTCGAATGTGCGGGCTGTGGTGAACTGCGAGACATCACAATTCCCAACCATCAGCGAACGGTTATCCGGGATGCGATCGGAGATTGTCGGGTTGATGGCCCGCTCAAAATCGTGGGTACGTGTTGCAATTGTATGAATACAACATAAAGGAGAAGATATGGCAGTTATAAATACGACGACAAATGATGAATTCAAAACTAAGGTCTTACAGAGTGATAAAGTAGTGCTAGTAGACTTTTGGGCTGGCTGGTGTATGCCATGCCGTATGATGGCACCTATTCTAGAGAACGTCGCAGCGAAGATGGATAAAGACATTGATGTTGTCAAAGTAGACGTCGAAGCGACCCAGGATAATGCAATGCTTGCCAACACATACGGCGTGCAGGGAATTCCAAATATGCAGATTTTCAAAAACGGCAAGATGGTTAATCAGCTGATCGGTATGCGCCCTCAGGCAGTGCTCGAGCAAGAACTTTCGCAGCTCGTATAGCCTGTTTTCAAGAACGATACTCCTAACCAGCGGAGGGTCATAGCGACCCTCCGCTGGTTTTGCGAGACAGGAGTACCCAGGCATCAGCCGTGGTTGATTGCCCACTTGCGCTCGCGAATCGCATCGCGGATCTCTTCGGCGTTCCGGAGATCGATGAGGTGGTTGAACGCCCCATCCTTGTCCGATGCCGAGTCGATCGTCATGTTGCGCACGTTCCGGAAGAAGAACATCCGCCAGAACGACCGCGGGTCGATGCTGACGGTGTCGATACGCTCGATCGAGAGCGTCGGACAGCCTCCCTTGAAGCCGTAGAGCCGTGAGTCCGGGAACTTGATGACGACGTCATCACCCTGCACGTACACCTGCGTCTCTTGCTTGCGGAACTTCTCTCGCTTGAAGTTGTAGACGTAGATCGGTGCCAGGATGATGATGCTGATGACGATGAGCACTGTAACCCAGTCGCTCTCGCCGATAGGTGCCCACACTTTCACCGCGATGAGCGCGACCAGATAGGCCAGGCACGAGGCCGTGAGCTTCCAGATGTGCCGCGCCATGAACAGCCAGCTCAGGCTGTCGGGGTCGGTGTAGATGGTGAGCTGGTCATTGACCACAGGTTCTTCATGTGTCAGCGGAGGCAGTGTCTGGGTCGGCGCGAGGTCGGCAGCCTTGCGGTTCGCCCGCGACTGACGCCAACGAGTGAATGTCGCGCGAAGCTCGGTTCGTCGGACGATGCACGCCCAGACGATCAGTCCGAGCAGCACGACCACGAACAGGCTGGTCCAGCTTGCGCCAAGCACTAGGTGCACGACCAGCAAGCAGATCAGGCCGAGGCCGATCCACAGGGCGATGCGTGTCCGTTTCGCGGCAGTACTGCCGCAATTCAGGAACATCATCAGACGAGTGATCACGTATTTCTCCTGTCTCGAGTTGTAAACACAACTCCCGTAAAGGGCTAGTAGTATATTATCATATAAAATTTATCATTTAGCAATTATCTGCAATTATTCAATAATTTCACAGCTTGTTTTAAGCAATCGAGGCGCATACTGAGCGAAATGACCGAAAAAGTAAAACGCTTGTATCTATATGCCGTCATGGCCGTGACCTTATTGCCGGCGTTTTTTGTTGTCACACTGCCAAAAGCAAATACATTCACAGAATGGACACTCTGGGGATCAGCAATTGCAGGATATGTCGGCGTAGTATTCATGCTATGGATGTATGCAATCGGCACCCGGGCAGCCTCTTCGATGTTTTTCATTGAGCAGGCGCGACTGGTTGCGGCCCATAAATGGCTCGGTAAATACGGAACGCTTCTTATATTTTTACACCCCGTGTTAATTACACTGAGCTTCGGCGAAGGTTGGCTATATAGTCTCGTGCCCTCGCTTGTTACTGAATACGAAAAGCACGTGACGTACGGCAGGATTGCGATGTACGCGCTCGTTATCGTCTGGCTAACCTCGGCGATCATGCGCTCACGGCTATCGTATCGTACGTGGAAATACCTTCATTTCATATCGTATGCTGCATTACCATTCGCACTACTCCATATTCCCGATATCGGCGTGAGCTATGCGGCCGAAGTTGCAGCGCGAGCGTACTTTTTCATGATCGTCGCAGGATTTTTGGTGTTTTCGCTGCTGCGCGCTCGCGACCTGCTGCTATTTTCCAAGCATCGTTATACCGTAGAAAACGTCACGCAGTTGACACCGGGTGTGTATCAATTAGACCTGATGCCTGAGGATGATGGCATTGCGCGACCGAGCCGCGGGCAGTATATCTATATCAAGCAGGCGCTTCTGAGCGAAGAGCACCCATTTTCGGTACTGATATACGATGAGCGCACACGCATGATTTCGGTGACGTTCAAAGTTGTCGGCATGTTTACGGAGTCGCTAGCGCAGGTAGAGTCGGGGCAACAATTATTTGTGTCCGGACCGGTTGGCCGATTTACGGCTCGTATCGATGAAGATCATCTCAATCCAGTTGTGTATATCGCGGGTGGTATTGGTATCACGCCGTTTATCGAACGCATTATAAAAGAGGATGCAACGCGAGAACAATGGCTGTTTTATGCGACTCGCGGGGCGGAGTTGGCCGCGTACGAACACGAGCTAGGAGCGGTATTAGGAGACCGCCTCGTTTCCGTGTACTCAGAACCGACACAGGGACATATCGGTTCACTCAGCGCCGAACTGTTTGAAGCGCACCTCGGCAACGTGGCAAACTACACCTTTTTCTTGTGTGGCCCTAGCCCCATGATGGATATGACCAAGCGCGAACTTGCGACAGTCGGTGTGGGAGAGCAACAAATTTACACCGAAGACTTCAGTTTTTAACGCGCCAACACTCGAATATCATAACGAGCAATTAGCGCGCTATGAAGTTCCGGCCGTAAAAACAGGATCGTTGCCATCGCATCGGCAATAAGGGCCGACGGCGCCTGCACAAACACCGTCGACACAGCCGGTTCGGCCATGTCATTTGTTACAGGGTCGATAATATGTGCTTTTCGTTGTCCGTCTGCGGTATACCACTCCCGTTTCTGCTGTGAGCTCGATGCGAACCCACCTGTCAGTGCGATGGTTCCGAGTGATACGCTAGGATCAGCCGGGTCTTCTAGGGCAATGTGAACCGGCTTTGTATGCTCGACGAACATGTCACCACCGCCATTGATAATGAAGCGTGAGTGGCCATGCGCTCGGAATATCGCGACGAGTGCATCGATAAGCCAGCCTTTACCGAACCCTCCGAAATCGACGACCGCATCGTGCGGGATGGTTATCTGCTCACGGGTGAACCCGGCACGTTCCCAGAAGTCGCTGCACACCTGTGATCCGAGCGCCCGCGAACCGTAGCCTTGAGCGTGGAGTGTGCCGCCGACGGTGATATCGAACGCGCCGTTCGATACATCGTATAGTTCTTTTGCAAATGCAAATAGCTGCAATAACTCCGCTGGTGGCGAAGACAACGTTTTCGCAGTGTTTAGTATGCCGATGTATGAGGAGTCGATAAAGCGAGAGTATGCCTGATCGAATTGATCGCAATACTGTATAATTTCGCGCTGAAGATCATCAGAAATCGGTTTCGATAGCGACTCACACCACCAATGTGTTCCTATCGCATCAAATTCAAATAGCTCAGGCTTTGGCATTTGTCCTGATTTGATCGAGCACGTTATCGAAGGCCCAGGTGGTCAGTGACGCGCCACCGATACGACTTGGCGAGTAGCTTGCCAGTGGCTGGCCGGCAGCATCGGCGTTGATTGATGACTCGAAGTCATTGATGTACCACTGAGATTCGCTGTCGGTGTAGTTGCTCGAAGTCTTTACTGACGCAATGGCCCCGTGCTTGACGGCGACGTTGGCAGTGATGGCATTCGTCCCGCTTGGTACTTGATACTGAACTGATGCGCTATACGTGCCATCTTTGAACGATTGGCTTGCTCTTGCTGCATTGCCAGACGGATGAGCTGTCATGGTAGTAGGGGATAGAGCCGCTGTCTGCTGACCTGAATGTTGCAGGCCTGAGTGTGCGTGCGAGAACTGTGCCAAGCCAATAACTGCTGCAGACGCGATAATTGCGACACCACCGATCGCTAAAAAGAGAGAGTCGTTTTGTTTCATAGCCAAAGCATATCAGGCACAAGCTGAATAAAAGCTTAAAAGTATGGATACGCTATCTGTGGCATACGCCATGCTATTATGGGGGAATGGATGCGATTTCAGCGAATAATCTGAGCGTGAAGAAGTCACGCAAGGAAGTGTTGAATAAGCTCGATCTCCGCGTTAAGCGAGGCACGGTCACCGGGCTAATCGGTCCGAGTGGAAGTGGCAAGACAACACTCATTCGTGCAGTGGTTGGCGCTCAAACATTACAGGGTGAACTCAACATTTTTGGGCTGCCAGCCGGTAGTCCAGCACTACGTTCAGATGTAGGGTATGTCACGCAAAGCCCGGCCGTATATGGTGACATTTCTGTGATTGAAAACCTCCAGTACTTCGCGGCGCTTATGAATGTGGGATCAAGCGCAATCGACACAGTGATTCATCAGGTTGACCTTGATTCGCAGCGAAATCAGCTGGTGAGCGACTTAAGCGGCGGACAGCGTGCGCGGGTTAGCCTGGCGGTCGCATTGCTCGGTGAGCCGAAATTATTGGTACTCGATGAACCGACCGTCGGCCTAGACCCTATATTGCGAAACCACATCTGGTCAATGTTTCATGATCTTGCCGAGGCGGGTACGACATTGCTGGTCTCAAGTCATGTCATGGATGAAGCCGATCGCTGCGATGAGCTGATTCTTTTGCGTGACGGTGACGTGCTGTGGAACGACACCCGCGCGGCATTACTAACTAAAACAGGACAGTCATCGGTGGGTGATGCATTCGTCTCTATTATCGAATCGAAAGGTGCGAGCGCATGAGGCGAATGCTGTATCACGTCAAAGTACTATTCGCGACGACACGTCGAATTCTACTGCAGCTGCGCCACGATCATCGTAGCGTCGCCTTAATATTCCTCGTTCCTGTCGTCCTACTCAGTTTGCTTCGGTGGATGTATCAGGATAATGACCGCCTGTTTGATACGATTGCGCCAGCACTTCTTGGTATATTTCCGTTTGTCATCATGTTCTTGATTACCAGCATTACAACACTTCGCGAACGTTCATCTGGAACACTTGAGCGTCTGATGGTTTCGCCGCTCGGTAAGCTCGATTTTATTGGCGGTTATCTTCTGGCGTTTGGGCTACTCGCTATGGCACAGGCTGCGCTCGCGGGAGCGGTAGTCGTGTATGGCCTTAATCTAACTATTGAAGGGCCAGAATGGTACCTCTATGTCGTCGCTATACTTGGCGCCGTACTGGGAACGTCGCTCGGCTTGTTCGTGAGCGCGTTTGCGAGAACGGAGTTCCAGGCGGTGCAGTTTATGCCGGCACTTATTTTTCCGCAGTTTCTCATATGCGGTATTTTGTTGCCACTCGATCAACTACCGTCGTTGCTTGAAGCGATTGCCTACTATCTGCCGCTGACATATGTCGTGCACGCACTCCAGTCGGTCGCAACGAGCACGACAGTCACTGAAGATATGACGCGTGATCTATGGGTTATTGCCGGCTGTATTGTAGGCGCGGTGATTCTCGGTGCCTTGTCGCTGCGGCGAAAAACTGCCTAACGCGTACAGGTATCTTCTAGGGTGAGCGGTGTCGTATACTAAAAAGCGTGAATGCAAAGCTCGAAGCAAAACTAAAAGAACTGCCACGCGCGCCTGGCGTTTACTTTCATAAGGCCGAAAATGGCGAGGTATTATATGTCGGCAAAGCCGCGATTCTTCGAAACCGCGTTCGTCAGTACTTTCAAAACTCACGTAATCGTGACGTGAAAACCTACGCACTGACACAAGAAATTTATGACACTGATTGGATCGAAGTCGATAGCGAAATCGACGCGCTGTTTCTTGAAAGTGAAATGATTAAACGATACATGCCGCGCTATAATGTGCTGCTGCGAGATGATAAATCGCAGGTATTCGTCCGTATCGATATGAAAAGTTTGTGGCCGTATGTGTCGTATACGCGTACGCCGGCCGATGATGGGGCAGAGTATATCGGACCGTTCTATAATGCATTTGCCCTAAAAAAAGCCCTCCGGTATTTACGCCGCGTTTTCCCGTATTTTTTAAAACCGCCGCAAGCGCGTGACAGCAGACTTGAGTCACAGATCGGATTGAACCCGCGGCTGAAAGACGGTCCCGAAGCCTACAAGGCCAACCTGCGTAAACTCATGAGCTATATAAAAGGCAACCGCGTGAAGATCGTGCGTGATCTTGAGCAGGAGATGCAGCGCGCCGCAAAAGCTCATGATTTCGAAACCGCCGCACAAATTCGCAACAGGCTTCATGCGATGCGCGAGCTACAGCAGCGTGTCATGTTCGGCGACAGTGAATCGCTCGACATATCAAAAGACAAAGCGTTGCAAGATTTGGCAACCATACTCGGACTGAGTGAACCTCCACGGCGTATTGAAGGCTATGATATCTCGCACCATGGGGGTCGGGAAGTTGTCGCCAGCATGGTGGTATTTAGTAACGGCGTGAGTGACCGTGCCGAATACCGTAAATTTAAGATGACGACGCAGAAAAATGATGACACGAAAAACATGTACGAAACGCTCTGTCGACGATTTAGCCCAAAGAATATTGCGGCGTGGGGAAAACCTGACTTGGTACTGATTGACGGCGGCAAGCCGCAGTTATCGGCGGCGATTGAAGCGCTCTCATATCGGAACGTCACGCTGCCAATCATCGCAATCGCAAAGAAAAATGAGGAAATCGTCGTGTCACGAGAAGGTTCAGCTATCAGCGCTGATCATATTGAGCGGTTTCGGCTGAGCGCGCCCGACGGCGTCGCGGTCTATGATGATGGCGCATATACGATGATTAACCTGCATGTCGGGCAGCGAAATCTCGGCTCGCACACCAAGAACCTCCGTGGTGAACATACACCGAGTCCCTTCGCTGACGTTACCAAGCTGTTTCAGCGCATCCGCGATGAAGCGCATCGGTTTGCAGTCGGATACCATACATCGTTGGCGCGCAAATCGCAGACGAAAAGTAAGCTCGATGAGATTCCTGGTATTGGCGCCATCACGAGGCGCAAGCTCCTAAAGTCCTTCGGCAGTGTACAAGGGGTATCGCGCGCAACCGAGGCTGAGGTGGCGGTCGTCGTCGGTCCGAAACTTGCCCAGGTTATTAAGCAGGCGTTATAGTACCTAGGTGATCGATTCAAATTTTTTCCAGACGAACCGCGCGAAACTTGCCGAAAAACTTGGCGGTGCACTGGTTGTCGTTACGGGGTATACGCGCTTGCAGCGTAGCAACGATACGGCGCATGGATTTGAACAAGAAGCTAATTTTTGGTACCTCACGGGTATCGAAGAGCCCGACTGGAAGTTGGTCTACGATGGCATTTCGCATAAAAGCTGGCTCGTGATGCCAGACGTCGACGCGATTCATCGTGTGTTTGATGGCTCATTGTCCCCAGAAGATGCCAAGCTTCGCAGCGGTGTTGACGAAGTCATCGCGCAAGACGATTTGCTCGGCTTGTATCGCCGGCTACAGCGGACTCACTCGATCGTCTATACGGTCACGCAGCCGAGCCATAGTGAACATTTCAATTTTGCGCTTAATCCTGCGCTGCATGAAAACACGAAGCAGCTCGAACGAAACTTTGCAAAAGTTCAGATCGCAAACAAAGACCTAGCCAAGCTGCGCGCCATTAAGCAGCCCGTCGAGATTGTCGAGATTCAGGCGGCAATCAAGCAGACGGCGAAAGCATTTGAGGCAGTCCAGCAGTCGATCGATTCGTATCGGTATGAATATGAAATCGAAGCTGATTTTACGCAAGCGTTTCGACGTAGTGGAACGATGGGGCATGCCTATGAACCTATTGTTGCGGCCGGTGCCAACGCCTGCACGCTGCATTATGTTAAAAACGCCAGCCCGATCAAGCAGCGACAGCTCGTATTGCTCGACGTCGGAGCGCGGGTCAATGGGTATGCTGCCGATATCTCACGCACAATCTGCAAAGGCGAACCAACGAAACGTCAGCGGGCCATATTTGACGCCTTGAAAGATGCTCAGCAAGCGATTATTCAGCTGCTTGAACCTGGTATGCCGGTTGAAACGTATCAGCAATCAGTTAATACGATTATGTTCGACACATTATCGAGTCTCGGTCTTGCGAAGACGTCACAAGATGAAACCGTTTCAACCTATATGCCGCACGCCGTCAGTCACGGCCTCGGTATTGATGTGCACGACAGCTTAGGCGCGCCGCGCCACCTCCAAGAGGGCATGGTGCTAACCGTCGAGCCTGGTATTTATATTCCAGAAGAATCGATAGGCATACGCCTCGAAGATGACATACTCATCACCAAAACAGGGCATAAAAACCTCAGCGCTTCGCTGTCGACGCAGCTATAGGATAAGTGGTATACTACAACACACGATGCGACAGCAATTACTCGGCTTTATAATCCGTTGGCTCCTCAACAGTTTGGGCTTGTGGCTCGCCGTCAAGCTATTTGGCACGGGCTACACGGAAACTCCGCAAGGACTCATGGTATTTCTGGTTGCCGGACTGATATTCTCTGTCGTCAACGCGATGCTCCGGCCGATCATTCTGATATTGTCGTTGCCGGCGCTACTACTGACGCTTGGCCTATTCATGCTTGTCGTCAATGGCTTTATGGTCTATGTGTCGCTCAAGCTTGCCCCTGGCGTTAGTATGACATTTATTCACTCGATATTGACCGGAGTCGTCATGAGTTTGGTAAACTATATAGTAAGTAACGTCATCGATTTCGACGAACGTACGATAACGAAAGGGAATAAAGAGTGAATACGGGTGACATTTTACAGTGGATTACGGTGGTTTCGGCATTACTAATGGCGATTGCGATTTTGCTGCAGCAACGCGGCGCGAGTCTTGGTGCCGGCTTTGGTGGATCGAGTGAGCTCTACACCTCTCGCCGTGGATTAGACAAAAATCTTTTCGAGGCCACGATTGTCCTGGCGGTTATTTTTGTAGTATCGATTATTGCCGGCCTCTTATTGCCGACAGCATAGGAACACTTTATGGCAGATGCTCCAAAAAAAGACGACGTCCCGAAAACGCCCGGTTGGCGTACGTTTTCAAAAGTATCTGTAGATAAAAAATCTCTCGGTCGGCAAATGAAGCAAGCCGAAACAAAGACGACCCGTCACGCACGACGGTTCATTGTTGGTCGTATTGATAACTTGAAAAGTGCCAAAGAGCATATCGTCGCATGGTTTATCGCTGTGGCGATCGTACTCGGCGCAATTCTCTCTCAGTTCATGCTGATAAACAATTTCGATACGGTTCAAGCTGACGCGCCCGGTGGCATTTATGCCGAAGGTGTACTCGGCGAGATGCGATCACTCAACCCGCTTTATGCGTCGTCAAGCGCTGAAGTATCGGCGTCAAAACTGATTTTTTCATCACTGTATCGCTATGACGATCAAGGTTCCCTGCACCCCGATCTTGCTTCGGGCATCGAGGTGAACGCTGCGGCAACTGGGTACACAGTGACCATGCGCCAGGATGCGACGTGGCAAGATGGTGCACCGGTAACTGCCGACGACGTCGTATATACGCTGAGCCTTATAAAAAACCCAGCCTCGCGCGTGAATACATCGCTACAAAACAACTGGCGCGACGTAACTGTCGATAAAGTCGATGAATATACTGTCAAATTTACACTTCCACCCTATGCATCGTTCCCTCATGCACTGACGTTCCCGGTACTTCCGATGCACTTACTCGAGGGCATATCGCCGAGCAACTTACGAGAGAGCAGCTTTTCGCGCTCGCCAGTTGGTAGTGGCCCATACAGCTATAAGCTGTTTCAAAAAGCAGTGAAGCCAGGTGGTGAAGCGGTGTTGTATCTCATGTCGAATCATGATTACTATGGTGGCGCGCCGATGGTGAGCCGATTTGAATTGCACGCATATGGACTGCGCGATGATTTGGTGGCAGCGCTTCGTACAGACGAACTTACAGCCGCAAGCGATGTGTTCGGCAGCGATGTTGCGACGGTTCGCGACAGCAAGTATGTCAAAAATTCATACCCAATAAACAACGGTGTGTATGCGCTCATGAACACGGCACAGGGGCTATTCGCCGACAAGAACCTTCGCCAAGCAATCGAGCTGAGCCTTGATCGTGATTCGATTCGTATGGCAGCCGGCGACAATGTGCCTGCGCTCGATTTGCCGTTCATTCCGTCGCAAGTCCGCACGGCGAAATTGCCGACAGCGCCACGCATTGATCTGAAAAAGGCCGAGCTATTACTTAAAAAATCGAAGTGGACCAAAAAAGATGGGCAATGGCAGAAAGGTGGCCAGCCGCTAGCGTTTAGCATTACGACGACGAAAAATGATCAGTATGAGCGTGTCGCAAATGAAATTGCGTCGCAACTTCGCCCGCTCGGCATGCAAGTGACAATCACAGTGATTGATGATCGTATGCCAAACTCAAACTTTGTTGGCGATGTGCTGCAGCGCCGTAACTTCCAGATGCTGATTTATGAACTGCAAATCGGTGGCGACCCGGATGTATACGCCTATTGGCACTCGTCGCAGGTCGGTAATACCGGATACAACTTTACGAGCTACGACAACGATACCGCCGATGCCGCGCTTATCAGTGCTCGTGATCGTACAGACAAGAAGCTTCGTGACGCCAAGTATGCATTGTTTGCCCGTCAATGGCTTAACGATGCACCAGCCATCGGCTTGTATCAGCAAGTGTTCGTGTATGTACATAAACCGAGCGCCAGTGCCATGCCGGCAGACGCACACTATGTATCGCCAAGTGACCGCTACGGCTCATCGCGCACCTGGACCGTCAACAAGCAAACCGTTTACAAAACTCCTTAACCTAGGTATAATCAACACTGCTTAACAGCCCTCGTGCACTGGTGGCGGAATTGGTAGACGCGCTAGCTTGAGGGGCTAGTGCCCGTTTTAGGGCGTGGAAGTTCAAGTCTTCTCCAGTGCACCACGTTAAAACTCCGAGATTTTACTCGGAGTTTTTGCTATAATCAATATTTGAATGGCGCGTTGGCCGAGAAGTTAGGCACTGGTCTGCAAAACCAGGTAGACGGGAGCGTTACCCGTACGTGCCTCCATAAAATGGCTCTGAAATCTCAGGGCTATTTTTGTTGAAGCAATTCAAGCACTTCAGGAAAATCTGATTGCAAAAAGTGACCGCGATCTTCGAATAGGTGGAATGCTGCGCTCGGAACATCTGTCTGGTATTTTGCACATTCGCTAAACGGTATGGCCGGATCGTCTTTAGAGAAGAAAAAATGAATATCCTGAGTGTTCGTATCGAGCCCTTTAGCGCTGGTAATCTCAAAACTACCTAAGTCTTCGCGGGCATTGTCGTTATAGCCCGGTGCAACTAAAATGAGCTGGCGCACAGGTGCCGGCAGGCGGCGACTACTGAGGTATTTTACAAGAAACATGGCGCCGAGCGAATGACCGACCAGCCGGACATCATCACCGAAAAACGGTAGCATTTTTTCAAAATAAATCGACCACTCATCGTACTGAGCGTTGAAGCCATTCGGCATGGTCGGTAGTAGTACGTCTGCGTCGTCGAGCATTTCGGCAATCCATTCGCGCCAGCGTGCATGGGGCTTCAGCCGCTCATAGTCGAGATCTTGTGCTTTTAGGTTCTCCAGGTATGCGTCGTAGGATGACCAACTATTTCCACCATGAAAAAAGAATATTTGCTTCATATTTCTAGTATACTAGACCGTAAGCGCGGGTGGCGGAATAGGTAGACGCGAGGGACTTAAAATCCCTTGACCAAAAGTCGTGCGGGTTCGATTCCCGCCCCGCGCACCATACGAAAGCTATTTCTCCTCTGTTTACTACTGTTGCAAATCACTCGAAACTGCTACAATAAAAGCAGCAGAACTAAGGAGGCAACTACACTTATGACACCTACGTTAATAATCATCGGACTCGTCGTCCTACTCGCGATTATCGTCGTCGTTATCTATAACGGACTCGTGACACTCAAGGTGCGCGTCGAAGAAGCATGGAGCGATATCACCGTCCAGCTCAAGCGTCGTGCCGACCTGATTCCAAACCTCGTAGAAACAGTAAAAGGCTACGCGGCGCACGAAAAAGAAGTATTCCAAAAAGTTACCGAAGCCCGCACTGCGGTCATGGCGGCTACACAGCAAGGTCCAGCCGAAACTGCCAAAGCCGAAAACATGTTCGAAGGCGCGCTTAAGAGCCTCTTCGCTGTCGCCGAAGCGTATCCTGACCTAAAGGCGAACCAGAACTTCCTGCAGTTGCAGCAAGAACTTGTCGATACCGAAGACAAGATTCAGGCAAGTCGCCGATTTTATAACGCTGGCGTGCGAGATCTCAATACTAAGATTGATATGTTCCCGAGCAATATCGTTGCAGGCATCTTTAGCTTCAAGAAGCGTGAATTCTTCGAAGTTGAAGATATGGCCGCAGTCGAAAAACCAGTCGACGTTAAGTTTTAGTCAGGGCAGACCCGAGTAATGTACAGCGCAATTTCCGCCAATAAACGAAACACCATTTTAATCATGGCTGTATTCGTCGGTGTCGTGGCGGCAATCGGCTGGGCGATAAGCGCGCTATATGGCAATACCTATCTGACGCCTTGGATTATCGGTGGTGCAGCGGTGTATGCGCTCATACAATACTTTGCCGCAGACAAGCTTGCCGTCGCTATGACAGGCGCACAGCAGATTGAAAAATCAGACAATCCACGACTATGGCGAATCGTTGAGAATCTTTCCATTACGAACGGTATGCCGATGCCGCGGGTCTATATAGTCGACGACCCTGCGCCGAATGCATTTGCCACTGGGCGCGATCCCAAACACGCACTCGTGGCGGCAACGACGGGTATTCTCGAGATTATGAACGATCGTGAAATCGAAGGCGTCATGGCGCACGAAATGGGGCACGTCAAGAATTACGACATTCGCGTTAGTATGATTGCGTTTGGGCTGGCTAGTGCCATTGGTATTCTTAGCGATATCGCATTTCGTATGATGCTATTCGGTGGCGACCGTGATCGCCAAGCGAATCCAATTATGATGGTTGCCGGCATTGTGGTCATTATTTTGGCACCGATTGTCGCGGCACTGATTCAAGCCGCGATTAGCCGACAGCGCGAATATTTGGCTGATGCGACTGGCGCTCTGACGACTCGCGACCCCGAAGGGCTTGCGTCTGCACTCGCGAAATTAAAAGAGTATTCTCGGCCGATGCAAAAACAAAGCACCGCAACGGCGCATCTGTTTTTTGCGAACCCGCTCAAGCCGGGAACAATCGCAAATCTTTTTAGTACACACCCTCCGCTCGATGATCGTATCGCTCGCCTCAATGAAACACTGACAAAGATGTAGCTGACGCGATGGCTAGCAGATCACCCAAAAAACCGAATGCAACCGGCGTACAAACTGTCGTATGGAGCCTGCGACGACGTATCGGTGGTTGGTATGGGGCGCTGAAGCGTCGCGTGGCTGACTTTCGTAGTCGTAGACCGCACAGAAGTTTTCGCTTATCTCGTCGCCGTGACTATGTACGCTCACTCAGACTGCCTGGCTACTGGGCTTTCACGATATATGTGTTTCGGACGCTGAAGTCTCGACGAGCACTTTTTCTGCTCCTTGTACTGATATATACTGTCTTTTCAGTCGTACTCGGTACTATGACCAGCCAGGAAACATATCAGCAGATGTCACAGGCCCTCGAAGGTGGCACGAAAAGTGTCGCCAGTGGCAACTGGGCTGAACTGACGAAAGCCGGCGTGCTGTCGGTCGCCGCGTTTACCAATGGTCTGACCCAACTTAGTGACGTACAACAGCTATATCTTGGTATTACCGTGATTCTGACGTGGCTTAGTGCGGTGTGGCTGCTGCGCGAAATGCTCGCCGGCCGAAAACCAAATTTGCGTGACGGTTTATATAACGGCGCCGCACCGCTCGTGTCGACCGTACTGGTCGCGCTATATCTACTGCTGCAATCCCTGCCGATCTGGATTGTGGCAATTGCGTACGCAGGGCTAGCAAGCGTTGGGATCATTTCCGAAGGTTTCGCCACCTATCTATTCAGTGCAATCGCAGTGGTTGTGGTGGCGCTGACGCTGTACTGGATGACATCGACATTCTTCGCGCTCGTCATCGTCACGTTACCTGGCATGTATCCATCGAGAGCACTTCGGGCCGGTGGTGACTTAGTCGTCGGTCGACGACTTCGCATCATCTACCGATTGCTATGGATGGCGCTGCTTGCATCCATCGTATGGCTCGTGATCATGATTCCGCTGGTACTGGGGCAAAAATGGCTCAGCGATCACGTCAGTTGGACATGGCTTAGTTGGCTGCCGGTCATACCGTTTTTCGCATCGATTCTCAGTACATCGACTGCAGTATGGATGGCCAGCTACATATATCTTTTGTATCGAAAGGTAGTCGACGATGACAGCGCACCAGCCTAATCAACAAGAAGCGGCCCAACGCGCCGAAAAGCTCCGAAGCCTTATAAACGAGTATCGATACCATTATCATGTGCTCGACGAATCTACCATGAGTGAAGCGGCAGCGGACAGCCTGAAGCATGAACTGACTCAACTCGAGACAGCGTACCCTGAGCTGATTACGCCTGATAGTCCGACGCAGCGCGTAGCAGGTAAGCCGCTCGATAAGTTTTCGAAAGTAACACATAAGGTACCGATGATCAGTCTGTCGGACGTATTTAATCGTGAAGAAGTCGTCGCATGGATCGAGCGCATGAAGCGTATGGACTCGAATATCGACGAAGAATTTCTGTGTGATATCAAGATGGATGGTTTGGCCTGTGCGCTGGTGTATGAAGATGGTCGTCTAGTTCAGGCCGTCACTCGCGGCGACAGCAAGGTCGGTGAAGACGTGACGACGAACGTTCGTACGATTGAGAATGTGCCACTACAGTTACGAGAAAATCAAAAGTTTGCACATTTTCTGCGTGGTCGCACTGAAATTCGCGGTGAGATCGTCATGTATAAAGACGATTTTGATAGGCTCAACAGCGCACGCGAAAAAGCAGGTGAGCCGCTATTTAAAAATCCCCGCAACCTTGCCGCTGGAACCATACGGCAACTCGACCCCAAGCTTGTGGCTTCGAGGCCGCTTCACTTCGTCGGCTATGATATCATTCGTGACTCGCTCGATGATACTCCGACGATTGCGTATGGCTATGCCATGATGAGTGAACTCGGCATCACGACGAGTAATCAGACGCAAATCGTGCGTGGAATAGACGAAATTATGGCGTATATTCAGCACCTCGACGATATTCGGGCTGGCTTACGATTCAACACTGACGGCGCGGTGATTAAGCTGAATGACCGCGCGACGTTTGCTTCGCTTGGCGTAGTCGGCAAAACGCCGCGAGCCGCGGTAGCGTACAAGTTTGCTGCCGAAGAAGCGACGACGGTCGTCGAAGATATTGTCATATCAATCGGCCGAACAGGAGCTGCGACACCTGTCGCCGTCTTCGAGCCGGTGCAGGTGGCGGGTACGACCGTGCAGCATGCTTCACTTCACAACGCTGATGAAATTGCGCGTCTTGATGTGCGACGCGGTGATACGGTGATTATTTTCAAAGCTGGCGATATCATTCCACAGGTCCAGCAAGTGTTGCCTGAGTTGCGACCGAAAGGTGCGGCGAAAATTGACTACGAACATGAGCTTCAGCGCCAATATCCGGAACTGGAGTTTGTTCGGCCAGCAGGTGAAGCTGTATATCGCGTGAAAGGCCTGACCGGTCCATTGATTCTCAAGCGGACATTGGAGCATTTTGCATCGAAAGCCGCACTCGATATCGACACTCTCGGTGAAAAGAATGTCGCTGCATTGGTCGATGCCAATCTCGTGAGTGACTTGGCAGACATCTACTCACTCACGTATGAACAGCTTCTCGCGCTTGATCGCTTTGCTGAGATTTCCGCACGGAAGCTTGTCGATGCGATTGGTGACAAAAAGCAGCCGCCACTCGAACGGTTCGTCTATGGACTCGGCATTCGGCACGTCGGTACGCAGACTGCAATCGATTTAGTCAATCATTTCGGCAGCCTTGATGCGCTCGCGCACGCCACAATCGACGAACTTACGTCTGTCGGCGGCGTCGGTGTGGTGGTGGCTGAATCAGTTGCGGCCTGGTTTGCAGACGAAGATAACCTTGCCATGCTCGACAAATTCCAGCGTGTCGGCGTGGAGCCATACTATGAGCGCAAAACAGGTAAGCTGACCGGTAAACACTTTGTTGTGACGGGCACGCTCATGAGTATGTCTCGCGATGAGGCCGCCGAAAGGATACGCGCGCTTGGTGGTACATTCCAATCCGCCGTCGCAAAAGATACTGATTATCTTGTCGCTGGAGGCAAGGTAGGTGAGAGTAAACTGAAAAAAGCTCGTAGCTACGGCACTACAATCATAAATGAGGAAGCGTTTTTGAAATTACTATGAGTGAACATACCACGGCGCCTGTATTTGTCACAGGCAATATGCACAAAGTTGAGCAGTTCAAACGATGGATTGAGCTACCGCTCGGTCATGTCAAATTAGACCTCGATGAAATCCAGTCGCGACACCCCGAAGACGTGATACATCACAAGGTGCTGCAGGCGTATGAAACATTGAAGCGACCAGTATTTGTCGATGATTTCTCGTTCTGGTTCGAAGACCTCAACGGTCTACCTGGTCCGTTTATTAAGTATTTTATTGAAGGCGATGACGCACTCGAAAAGTTATGCCGGCTGGCCGACTCTTTGCCAAGCCGACGGGTACGTTCACGTGCCTATTTCGGTTATTACGACGGAAGTGATCTCACGATACTCTATGGCGAACTGGCGGGCGAAATTACCATGCACCCGCAAGGTGACGCTGACTATGCAATCGGTACCGATTACGTGTTCGCAGTCGATGGCTATGAGGGTAAGACGCGCGGCGAGCTCGATCGACAGACCTACGACGAGTTGTATCGAACGATTCGTGCCGCCGATAAAATCCGCACGTTCTTACGCTCTACTATGCACGTGGAGGAGCAAGGCGAATCGGAGCAGCGTCGTGTCTGAGCCGACAATGCCAGTACTTGAGACCGGGTTGTATCGCCACATGAAAAGCGGGCAACTCTACGAAGTCGTAGGTGTCGCACTTCATACCGAAACGCACGAAGCGCTCGTAGTGTACCGACCTCACTACGACTCGCCGTATGAGCTGTTTGTGCGTGGCTATGATATGTTTTGCGAACTCGTAGAGGTTCACGGGTCTATGGTCCCACGCTTTCAAAAAGTCGACGAGGCAAGGTCGCAGCTCGCCTGAGTTTGCTATACTAGGAAAACTATGCGGCTTCGAACCTCGACATCTTACACACTTGCGTGTTTTTCGCCGCTTGTTATGATATTGACGTTTTTCATCGAAGTCACGCTAGCAGCGCACGTCATATGGAAATACAAGATGCGAAGCGTCCCGATTCTGGCCGTATGTATCTTGCTTGCACTAGCCGCGTTTCAGCTCGCGGAATACAACGTCTGCGAGACTGCGTTCGGTTTGTCGAGCCTCGATTGGGCTCGATTTGGCTTCGTTGCGATTACATTACTACCGCCGCTTGGCATACACTTTGCCGTCGCTATGGCGGGACAACTCCGTCGTCTGCGCTGGCTACTCGCCGGCATATACGCGCTTGCGGCTGCCTTTGTGGTCACATTCTTGATGATTGACCACGGCATACAGGGTGGCCCGGCGTGTCTTGGCAATTACGCTATTTTCCATGTCGCACCGACGACGACACGCCTGTATGCAATCTATTACTACGGATTACTCTTTTTCGGGATTTGGCTGGCACTCTATTTTGCGCAAAAAACCAGCTCAACACTACATAAGCGTGCGCACTACTCATTAATTGTGGGCTACTTGGCATTTATCGTGCCTACGACGACGGTAAATGTCATCGATCCGTCAACCATCGCGGGTATTCCGTCGATCATGTGTGGTTTTGCGGTTTTACTGGCACTAATTTTAGTCGGATACACGCTGCCTGCGCATCATACCGGGCAAAAATCTGCCCACGCTAAACGACGAGCGACAAAAATTATCGTAACCATACTCGGGTGGCTTGTCTTGCTCGCAGGCATCATCATGATACCGTATCCGGGACCAGGCTGGGCAACGGTGTTCGCTGGACTCGCAATTCTCGCCCGTGAATATACGTGGGCACACAACGTCCTCAAACATGCCCGTGCACGCTACGATGCGTGGGCGCAGTGGCTCTCGCGCCAACCAATATACGTACGGGCCATATTCTTCGCACTCACTACCTTAGTGGTTGTCGTGACACTATGGCTACTAAACGCGTACGGTCTCATCGCTCGGCTACTTGGTCTCGATATACCATTTTTGGATTCACCACTACCGTTTTTATAGTGCTTGCGCTTTTTCGCTGCTCGGAGTATAACTGAAGGTAAGCTGGTACGCCATCGGGTACGATTGGCGTCTACGAGCAACACAAACATACCTCACAACAAAAACCGTGCCCTGGGTGGGCGCGTAGCAGCTAGAATACACTTCTGTCACAGAAGTGTATTTGTTTGTCGTGATACAATATACGCATTGGGGCTATAGCTCAGTTGATTAGAGCGCTGCCATGGCATGGCAGAGGTCGAGGGTTTGAGTCCCTCTAGCTCCACCACATGTGATATACTAAGGACAAGGAAGGTCTGTAACACAGGCCGTTATTTTATGAAAGACGCATCACACATACGCAACATCGCAATTATTGCACACGTCGACCACGGCAAAACCACGCTTGTCGACGGCTTATTAAAGCAATCCAACACATTCCGTGACAACCAGGCTGAAATGAGCCAGGAACTCATCATGGACTCAGGAGACCAGGAGCACGAGCGCGGCATCACGATTACCGCCAAGCAGACCTCTATTTTCCACGATGATTATAAAATCAATATCATTGACACCCCTGGTCACGCCGACTTTTCTGGTGAAGTTGAGCGCACACTTAACATGGCCGATGGCGTATTGCTTATCGTTGACGCTCAAGAAGGGCCTATGCCACAAACTAAGTTCGTACTTTCAAAAGCACTTGAACTGGGCCTAAAGCCAGTCGTGATCATTAACAAGATCGACAAGCCTGCACAACGCGTGGAACAGGTCGAAGACGAACTCGCAGACCTCTTTCTTGAGCTCGCCAAGACCGATGATCAGCTGCACTACCCAACGTACTATGCCATCGCACGTGACGGCAAAGCATGGGACTCGATGCCTGCCGATCCAACAGAATCAGCGACATTATCACCAATTTTCGCCGCAATCCAAGAGCACATTCCTGCGCCAAGCGTCGTTCAAGACGGGGCATTCCAGATGCTCGTCACGAGTCTGCAGTACGATTCGTTCCTCGGTAAATACGCGATCGGTCGCATCTCACGCGGTAGCGCTGCTCGTGGACCAGTCGCCCTCATCAAGCGCGACGGTTCGATTCTTTCAGCCAAAATCGAAAAGATATTCGGCTATCGGGGTCTTGGCCGCGAAGAAGTCGAGACCGCAATCGCGGGTGATATCGTCGCACTGACCGGTATTGCTGATGCGCATATCGGTGAAACGATTACCGACAAAGAAACGCCTGAAGCGCTGCCGACTATCGATATCGAAGCTCCGACACTCAGCATGTATCTCGGCCCGAACACCAGCCCGATGAAGGGTAAAGAAGGCGAATACAACACCAGCCGCCAAATCGGCGACCGCTTAAAGAAAGAACTCGAAACCAACGTTAGTTTGCGTGTTGAAGAAAACGGTATTGGCTTTACCATTTCTGGTCGCGGTGAACTGCACTTGTCTGTCCTGATTGAGGCAATGCGGCGTGAAGGCTACGAATTCGAAGTCGGACGTCCACAGGTTGTCACTATCACCGAAGACGGTGTAGAAAAAGAACCAGTCGAAGAGCTTTACATTGAAGTCGCATCTGAATATGTCGGTGCCGTCAGCCAAGAGCTTGGCACGCGTCGAGCAGAAATGCGCGGCCAAGAACAGACGCCAAGTGGTGCGACGCGTATGGATTACATTATCCCGACCCGTTCCATGATCGGTCTGCGAAACCTGTTGCTTACCGCTACGAAGGGTACGGTCATTATGAACAGTTTGCCTCACGGGTATCAGCCGCTCGGTCCGAAACTTCAGCAGACACGAAACGGCGTCATCATCGCCTTTGAACGTGGCACGACCACGCCATACGCTCTTCAGACCGCTGAAGCGCGAGGCGAGCTGTACGTAGGCGCCGGCACCGAAGTATATGCCGGTATGATTGTCGGTTTGAATCGACGCGGTGAAGACATCGAGATCAATGTCTGTAAGGCGAAGCATCTGACGAACATGCGCTCAAGTTCGAGTGACGGCGTCGTGCAGCTTACGCCGTTTACGAATCTTAGCCTTGAACAGTGTATCGATTTTCTTGAAGACGACGAGTTACTCGAGGTGACTCCGAAAAGTCTGCGACTTCGTAAACGCGAACTCGATCCGAATAAGCGCAAACGACAGGCACGATAATACTAAAAAAGGTTCTCGTTAGACGAGAACCTTGTGCGATGAGTCGATAAACTCGACGACGATTTTTTTCTTTTTCATGACCTCTCCTTTTTGTTTTGCCACCTTTTTACATCATTATTGTACGCCCGGCGTCTGTTAAACACAAGCTTTTTTCGCTATAATGTTGTCTATGTTACGACTACCGCGTGCGAGGCTACCAAAACCACAGGAACAGATTAAAACCAGCATCGCAATCACGGCTGGAACTCTTGTACGTGCGAAAAAATCACCAGATCAGGCCTATGGCGAACTATTTCGCGATGTTCAGCAGCGCAACGTGCTTGGCGATGGTAAGACATTCGTCGACCTGATACCAAAGAAACGTACCCAAGCAATCAAGCAGGAGTATGCGCTAGCCAAGCAGGATCCGGACTTTGATTTACGGGAGTTTATATCTCGACACTTTTATGAATTTGCGCCGCACAAAGACCGCGAGGCTTACCAGCCCGAGGCAGATACGACGATCGACGAGCATATCGAGGCGCTCTGGCATGAACTCGAGCGTCGCAACCGAAAACCGCGTGGCTCGCTTATGACGTTGCCGTATCACTATATTGTGCCTGGCGGTCGCTTCAGTGAACAGTTTTACTGGGACAGTTACTTTATTATGCTCGGATTGGCGGCAAATGGTCACTGGACACGCATCAGCGGCATGATGAAGAACTATGCGTACATGATACGCAAGCATGGCTTTATTCCGACAGCCAACCGCACGTATTTCCTGAGCCGATCTCAGCCGCCCTATTTCGCGCTCATGGTGCGATTGCTCGCAAAGCACCAAGGCAAGCGACGCACATACTTAGAATACTTGCCGTATATGTTGGCGGAGTATCGGTGGTGGTTGCGTGGTCGCAATAAGCTTGAAAAGCAAGAGCACAAAGCCTATGCACGTCTCGTCGAGATGCCTGATGGATCGCTGATGGGCCGGTATTACGACAACAAAGCGACACCGCGCCCGGAAAGCCTTCGTGAGGATGTTGAAACCGCTGAACATGCCGAGGGCAGGGCAGCGGACCGACTTTATCTCCACCTGCGCGCAGCCGCTGAGAGCGGATGGGATTTTAGTTCTCGCTGGTTCCTTGATCCGCAAGATATCAAGACAATTCATACGGCCGATATTGTGCCTGTCGATTTGAACTGTCTACTCTACACGCTTGAACAGACGATCGCCGATAGTTATCGCATGATCAAGCAGCCACTGCTTGCACGTAAGTTCGAACGGCTAGCGAGTCACCGAGCTGCGGCAATTAACAAATACTGCTGGAACGAACGCGAAGGCGTGTATAGCGATTACAATTTTCATCATTTCGAAGCAACTAAGAGTATTACGCTCGCGACTGTCTATCCACTGTACGCACGTATAGCCTCGAAAGAGCAGGCCGATTCGGTCGCGCGTCGTATCAAGCAAGACTTTCTCAAAGACGGCGGTTTAGTGACGAGTCTCGTGAATAGCGGCCAACAGTGGGATTCACCGAATGGGTGGGCGCCGCTGCAATGGACGGCTATCGTCGGATTGCGTCATTACGGGCATCACGCACTGGCTGACGAGATAAAAGACAGATGGCTGAAAACGACTGAACGTGTGTTCGAGCGTGAACGAAAACTGATTGAGAAGTACGACGTGATACATCCCGAAGGTCTAGGCGGCGGCGGCGAGTACCCGCTGCAGGATGGCTTCGGCTGGACCAATGGCGTCTACGCCGCTCTGAAGCATGAAGAGCGATAGCCCTACTTCACGTCGTCAGGTAAGAATCCTTTCTTTGGCTTGAAGCCGGCTTTCCAGGCGTAGCCTTTACTGTAGCCCAGGTCTTTCATGAGTTTCGTCGGTGCATTTCGTACGTGCAGCGGCACGGGTGAATCAGGGTACTGGTGTGCTTGGGCTTTGGCCTGGGCCATGAGTTCGCTGACTTCGCGAGACTTTTCACTTTTCGCGAGGGCAATCGCGCAGTGGTAGAGTGAGTAGTTTGCTTCCGGTAGACCGACGCGCTCGACCGCCTGAAATGTCGCGACCGCAAGTGATAACGCGCCATTGCCGGCAAGCCCAATATCCTCACTTGCAAATATAATCATGCGGCGTGCAATAAACTTCGGATCTTCGCCGGCATCAATCATACGTGATAGGTAATAAAGCGTCGCAGGTACGTCACTACCGCGCATACTCTTTATAAATGCGCTAATAACGTCGTAGTGCATGTCACCTTTTTTGTCGTAGCCCGGTAACTTCTTTTGTGCGGCTGCCTGTACGGTTGCAAGATTGACTTTCGTGTCAAAACTAAGCGCCAGCTCCAGGTTTCCGAGCGCCACGCGCGCGTCGCCACCCGACAATTCAGCTAAGTAGTCGAGGGCCTCGGCGCTAACAGCTTTTGTGCGTTTGAGCGAGCGAAGGGCTCGCCGGAGCACGTCTTTGATTTCGTCTTTGGACAGTGGCTGTAGCACCAATACACGTGTTCGGCTGAGCAGTGGGGTAATGACTTCGAAGCTAGGGTTTTCGGTGGTCGCACCGATGAGTGTTAGTAGCCCAGATTCAACATGCGGCAAAAACGCATCTTGCTGGGCTTTATTAAAACGATGAATCTCATCGACGAATAGGATTGTACGCAGACCGAGATTCCAGTTTTGGCGAGCATGCTCGATTACACGCTCGACATCTTTTTTGCCAGACGTAACAGCCGATAGTTCAATGAACTCAGCTTCGGTTTCTCGCGCGATGATTCGAGCCAGCGTCGTTTTCCCCGTGCCTGGCGGCCCCCAGAGTATCAAGCTAACCGGTTCTTTTTTGTCGACGATGCGCTGCAAAATCTCGTGCTGTCCAAGGAGCTGCGACTGCCCGATTACGTCACTAAGGCGTTCGGGTCGCATTTGTTCAGCAAGTGGTACCTTGGGCATGAATTACACCTTTCGGAGCTTACGTCGTGCGGTCTCGATCGCGAGCGTCTTGAGGTATGCGGTCTTTTTGATCACGATGTCATGTGCTGGCATGTACCGAAGCTCATCGACACCGAATCCGCGCTTGAAAACACTCACGCCATAGAACCGATGGTTCGTGTCGTCTTCGTCTACGATTCCCCAAAAGTTATATCGCGTAATGCCACGTTCGCGTGCATCACGCATAGCCTGCATGTGAAGTAGTGGTGCGCCGGAAAGTTTCGTACCGAGTTCGGTGCTTACTCCATAATGGTAGCTGGCTTCAGAGCCGTAAAAAATCATGAAGTTTTGGGCTAGAATTTCACCGTTATATTTTGCTGTATATAAGACCGCATTGCCAGTACCGGCAAATGCTTCGAATTGTTTTTGCAAAAAGTCTTCGCTGAACGCCACGAACTGGTGTCGACCGGCGGTCTGGAGTTGTATCTGGTAAAACGCATGAATATCGCGAGGGTCGGTCGAGGTTTCGACAGATATTTCATTCTTTTCGGCTTTTCGTAGTGCACGGCGCAAGCGTTGGCGCATACCCTTGAGAATATCTTCTTCGGATTTTGTCAGGTCCAGTACTCCGGCTAGCTCTACGCTTAAATACATCGGTGCAGGTCGTAGATTCAGACGGCGGAATTGTTTAATCGCATCATCTGACTTCTCTCGCTGTGCGCGTATGCGCGCATAGACGCAACCTAACTGCTCAGCTTGCGTGCGCATGTCGGCAAAGAGCATTTCGACCGCTGGCTGATTAGACCAGTCGACGATAGGGCCACCGACAATTTGCAGGTGCTTACCGCGCTTTGCTGGTTCGACGTGTCCAGAATAGACACCAAGCAAGGTTCCTTCGTCGTAAATACCCCGACGCACGACGACACGGTCGCGACTTTCGTGGAATACTCCCCACTGCCATGAATGCAAGAAGTTGGCTTCTGGGTGTGCAGTGACGAATGAATCCCATTCATCCTGGCTCTCCATCGTTTTAACAGTCAATGTCATAATCGTCTCCTTTTTTTGCGTATTGCTTCGATCAGTCGTGTCAGTGAATATCGAAGCGGATCTAACACCATGTCATAGGCGGGTAAGTAGGCTACATCTTCGCCGCCAAAGCCACGTTTGAATGTCGTAACACCCGCATAGCGATGATTCTTTGCTTCCGGTGGCGCCGTGCCCCATAGGTTTACCAATCGAAAACCACGGACTTTTGCGTCCTGGATAATTTTCCAGATGATTGCGTACGCGCCCGGCTCACGTCGCGCATCAGGGGTAGAGGCCGCCTCGAAATAGGCTACTTCTTGGTTGAAATATAAGACTAGGGCCATATTTAGTAGCGTATCGCCCTTGGTAGCTTGGTATAGTACGGCATTTTCACCAAACGTTTGTGAAACGGCCTTTAAAAAGGCAAGCGAAGGCGGGTAAAAGTTCTGCCGTGCTGCAGTGTCGGCTTGTAATGCGTGAAACGTTTCAATATGCTGCGCCGGATCGACAGCTTGCACGCTGACGCCCCGTTTCGCACCACGGCGTACTTCGTAGCGTGTTTGCTGACGCATGGCACGTAGCAGCTCCTCCTCGTCTGGCGTCACGTCGATAATCGAGGTGTGGTCAGCAGCAACATGCATGAGCGCTTGTTTTAGACCGAACGATTGCATGCGCGCACGTTCTTTTTCGGTATCAGGAAGTTGCGGCCGCATGCGAATAAACGCGCATGCATGTTTCGCCGCAAGCTCCTTTAGCAGCGCGAGAGCCGCTTTGGATAGTTCGACATCATCCCAGTTCAGAAGCGGTCCGGCCGGCACCTCGAGGTATCGGCCTCGCTTGGCGTCTTTGATAATACAACTCATCATGGCGCATACCGTACCATCTTTTGAAATAAGTCTACGTACGATTGTATGGCCGAGCTGCGTATTAACCTCGCCCCACTGCCAGGACTGAAGCAAGTTCGCTTCTGGAAATACGGCGAGTGCTGCTTGCCATTGTTCGTGTGTCGGGTCGGTGTAACTATACATACTGCTGAATAATCTCCGCAATCGTTTTCGCATCTACTTCGGTTATTTCGTCGTGCGTCGGCAGGTTTATAATCGTGCGCGAAAGCGCAACGGCCCCAGGACAATCTTGCTCCGGGTAATTTAGCCGTTTGTATTTTCGCGCTGGACCGATCGGCGTATCGTACCATGTATCAGACAGTTCATAGCCGTGTTCACGAAGCGAATCGAGGGTGGCGGATCGGTTGCTGACACTGAGCGCGGCGCGTATCGTACCGCCACTACTCACAAGTGCATCGCCGAACACCGATTCGTAGACAGACATGATTTCGCGACGATGTGCGTTTAATGCATCTAGGTTTTCAAGCCGCTCAAGAGCCAGCCTGGCTTTCCAGTGCGGCATGGTTGTATTGCGATGAATGCCACCCTCTGCCGATCGCTCGGCAAGTTTCAGTCGATACATTAAACCGAGCAACACTTGCCCTAGTTTCATATCGTATAAACGGCGTACGCCGACGCTCAGTATCGGATAAATTCGATCACGGAGCTGGGATAGTAGGCTAGGGTAATCGCTTGCTGGTTGCAGTCCTCGGGTCAGTTGTGGACTACGTACGATAAGTGCGCCGCCGTTCGTAACGTCAAGTAATTTATCGCGTCCGAACGACAACATGACAAGGTCGCCGACAGTGCCGGCCTCTCTGCCGTCTGGATACGTTTGACCGATACTGTGCGCCAAGTCCTCGATAATCAAGACGTTATGTTCACGAGCAATCTTTTCGATTGGTCGGATGTTGCACATACGCCCGTAGGTGTTCTGTATGACCACTGCGCAGATATCAGCATGAGCTTGGAGGGCCGCCTCAAATTGTGACGACGAAAAGTGCGCCGAATGTGGCTCGATGTCCAAGTAGGCGATTGGCGCATCGAGCGCTGTAGCTGCCTCGACGACAACCGAACACGTCATAGAGTTGATGGCAATTCGCGAACTTCCTTCTTCGCTCGATAGGCGTACTGCTTCTGACAATGCATCACGACCTTTTGAAAACAAATAGGCATGGCCGCCGAATCGTTTTTCAAGCGCTTTTGTTAATGCCTTGCTGTCCGATGCGCTCCCGAGTATCAGCAGTTGTCGCAACGCCCATGAGAGCGAGTAGTTTGAGCCGAGTGCTTGAAATTTCATGTACTTTCCTCGAGAATCTGTGCGATTTTTTGTGCAAGCTCGGTTGCATGTGCGCGGTATGGAGCATGGTTCCAGCCTTCAATCACTTCGAGTGTCGCATGGGGAAGCTGTGCTTCAAGCTTCTTACCCATCGCCGGTGGTGTCGTGGCGTCGGCAGTTCCATAGAGCAACGTAGTTGGGGTCGTAATTGAACTCGCATCAAAGCCTTTATCAGATGCCAGCATATTGGCGAGCGTTTGCTTCATGTTGTCGGGTGCAGAACCATAATCGCTACCGAGCAGTCGATAGACGATTTTGCGTACATAGGGTACGGATTTTAGCGGGGCAAATACTTTCGAAAGAATTCCAAACACACGACGCTTGAACGATAGTTTGTTCGACTGCGTTTCCACGCCTGCGCTGGCGAGCAAAATCAACTGTTTGAACCGGCCAGGATGTTTCAGCAGATAGTGAAGCGCAATGCGGCCACCGTTTGAGTGACCTAAAACGATTGGCTGATCGACGCTCGCAAGCGCTTCGTCGAGCCAGGTGACGTATCGATCGATCGTCCATATGTCGGTGCTCGGTTCGGTTAAGCCCGGAACGCGCAGCATGACTACATCGATGCCACGTTGCTTCAGCTCGGCAATGGTATCATTCCACGGTTCGATCGAGTAGGCCCAGCCGTGAATGACGTAGAGCGTCATAGCAATCCTCGTTTCTTACGTCGCTTGATGGCAGCAGGTTCTTGGCGTGCAAGCAGTGCTTTGTCGTGAGTAGGATCGTTCAGCAGTTTTTCGACAATCCACTCTAGGTATTGGCTACCTTTAAAAAGAAGTGTTTCTCCGCCGTGTATTTCGCTGTGTATGTAGTCATACGCCTCGAGCGGGCTGTCGAAACATGCGACCTGAAAAGTCGGGCTAGTCTGCACGATGGGTAACGTATAGGTCTTGAGCCGACGACCGACCAGAATCACCCGTTCCGCGTTTGATTCAAGTATGCGGTGAGCAAGCTGTTCATGCTGGTCACGCTCTGATTTTCCTTGCTCGATCATATCGCCAAGCACCAGCCACTTATGGTCGGTCTGCATAACGTCGAACATGTCCAGCACAGACCGCATGCTTATTAGGTGCGCGTTGTAGCTGCTGTCGACCAGCTTCGTGCCTTGTACGCCATCGAAATAATTGCTTCTTCCAGGCGGCATTGTGAAACCCTTAAGCGAATACTCGATAGGCAATTCGAGGTAGAGCAGCAATTTTGCGAGCATGCCGAGTTGCAACCCAGTTTCTTTGGGCATCGGGTATGAGAATGTGTAGACCTGCGATTCGCCGAAACTGAACTCGGCCCGGTTCGGCCACACGGCATAGTCTTGGAGCTCCGAGAGTGATACGAAGTCAGTGCGGACTCGTACTTTTTCGAGCGATGCGCGTACTAACGGTTCGTCGCCATTTGCGATGACGTATTTAGTTGTATGGCGGGCTAGGCGTGAAAACTCGTGGGCGATCGCTTCTTCGACCGTTTCGTATTCTCCGGCTGCGACTTGGCGGTCGAAGTAGACTGCGTGGCTATTGCCAATGCTGACCCAAATCGTTACCTCGGGTCGTAACCATGAAGCCAAAAATTCTACCTCGTCTGGTCGCTCGCCGTCAATTTCGACGACATAGTATTCACGATGGCGCGTAAACGTCATAGCGCGCCACGGCACTGCGATCAGTAAGTAGAACCACCGAAGTTTCGTGTTTGTGATACCGCGCAGGCCGACGATATCGAAGGCTATGCCGAACGCCGAGTTGGCATTGTGCGAGTAATGCGCTCGTTTACCCAGCTGATTTTCGATCAGGTGCAGCATCGTCGTCTTGCCAACCGAGCCGGTGACGGCAATAATGCGCGGCTGCCAACGTCGCAAGGCTTTGTCGGCCCACCAACGGAAATAGCGCGCCACAATCAGATAGGCTTTTCGCTTGAGTGAACTGAGGTAACCCATTACTTAAATTATACATGATTTGCGCTCGATTACAGCAGGCTGCTGCTATGCTAGGGGTATAAGTTAGGAGGATATATGGACTTTACTATCGTACTGATCGTAATCGCGGTTATATTTGTGCTGAGCGGCATCAAGATCGTCAATCAATTTGAACGAGGCGTCGTGCTGACACTCGGTCGTTTTACCGGTGTGCGTGAACCTGGTTTACGTATCGTCGTGCCAATCTTTCAGTCGATGACGCGTGTCGATATCCGCTCAACGCCAATCGATGTACCAAAGCAAGAGATCATTACCAAAGATAACGTCACGGTCAATGTTGATGCGGTCGTATACCTCCGGGTCATCAGTGCGAACAAGGCTATCCTCGAGACCACAAACTACGTCTATGCAACCAGCCAGTTCGCTCAAGCGGCGCTTCGTGACGTAGCAGGCAATGTCGATCTCGATGATTTACTTGCCAAGCGCGACGAAATCAGTCAGCAAATCAAGGAAATCGTTGATAGCGAGACAGACAAATGGGGAATTGATGTCGAGAACGTCAAGATCCAGAACATTGAGTTGCCGCAAGACATGAAGCGTGCCATGGCAAAACAGGCCGAAGCAGAACGTGAGCGGCGAGCGGTCATCATCGCGGCCGAAGGAGAAAAATCTGCCGCACAGTCAGTCGCCGACGCAGCAGCGATGCTTTCGAAGATTCCTGGTGGTATTAATATTCGAACGCTACAAACGCTCGAAAAGATTGCCGTTGAACCAAGCCAGAAAACACTCGTCGTATTGCCCAGTGAACTGACGAACCTAAAAGATATTTTTACGAAATAAGACCATTCACTTTAGGTGTAGATAACAAAAATCTCACCTAAAAGGTGAGTTATGGTGGCGCCACCTGGATTTGAACCAGGGACACAAGGCTCTTCAGGCCTCTGCTCTACCGGGCTGAGCTATAGCGCCAAACTTGCCTTATTTTATCAGAGGCAACGCCTCGCGACAAGCGACAGCAGTAATCTCGCGAATAATGTCTTGGCCACGCTGCTATATTGCCAAGCCCCAGCCAACGAATCGTGGCGCCGGGTAGGACGGTGCAAGCACTTCCAAATAGACACTTTGGGTTTGCATAAATGGCGTACCGCCGGCAATCGCCTCAGCATAGACGGACTCCGTTTGGGCTGAGGGCATTCCTGCAGCAATCGCTTCTACGTAGCTCGATTCTGTCTGCATCAGTGGCGCGCCGCTGACAATCGCTTCGCTATAGACCGATTCGGTCTGCATACGCGGCGAATTTATAAGCGCCTCGGTGTATATCAATTCAACTTGGGCATCAGGCGTTGCGGCTGCCAATGCTTCGCTATAGACACTCTCAACCTGTGCATCTGGCGTACCTGTCGCCAACGCCTCGGCGTACACCGTTTCTACTTGGACTGCCGGGTTAACCTGTAGCACTTCTAGGTATGTCGATTCGACCTGCACCGTCGGTGCGGGATTTCCAAGCATCGCTTCGATATAGTTGGCTTCGACTTGCACTGTCGGTACGCCGCCTCCGGTCAATGCTTCCACATAGTTTGCTTCAACCTGGACAGGCGCTGCTCCACCGGTCATTGCTTCGACATAATTGGCCTCGACGCGTACAGCACTTGGTGGCTGCACGGGCGATGCAGCGCTAAAATGTGTCGAGACTTGTGTCGATGTCAGCGCCGGGCCATAGAGCGCCACTTCATCGATGTAGCCACTGTATTGATACAAATTACCAGGGCTATTGTTGTAGCCTGTACCGATGAGTATCGGCTGCCCACCACCTGTCGTGGTTGTACCACTGAGTGCAGCGGTGGCTACTTGGCTACCGTCGACATATAATTTCGCGTTACTGCCATCCCATGTTGCGACCACATGATGATATGCTGCGTCGTTGTACTGTGCTGAACTTGTCAGAACGACATAACTTCCAGACGCGAGAAGCGGCACGAAACAGACTTTACCACCGCTTAGGTATAATTGGAAAACACGCGTGGCAGCACCGGGAGACGTTCCGGTATTGTCATAGCTGACAATCATGGAGTTGCCTGTGGCTGTCGACGCGAACCATGCCTCGACGCTATAGCTGGTCATCGAGCCGAACCATGCACCTGATGCTGCAGATCCATATTGAGTGCCACTGAACTGGACGGCGCTATTTTGCACGTAGTTCGTAGTCGAATACGATGGAGTTCCCGAAATCGTTGCCTGATGGCCATTACCGCTCGCATCGGCGAACTGGGTGGCGCCGGTAGTCTCATCTAAGCGCCAATAGGCCAATGGTGAATCGGCAAGAACGCTGTCGCTATATGCCATCAGGCTACCTCGAAGCCAGATTCAAGAGAATTAACACCCGTGGTCGTCCAGTTAGCGGATGTCGAAGGGTCTACCTGACGCGTATCGTAGTAGGTAATATCGGTTGCGGTCAATACCGATGGTGTACCGTAATACACAGTTGCCCCAGATTTGATTGCAGGTTTGAGAGATACGCTGCCTGCATCGGTTTTTTTCGCGATAACATTGTTTTGGATACCGTATATTGAAGCAGTACCACTTAAATCCGATACGCTGTATGTGTCGCGATCGCCAACATTGGGACTACTGACATAGTCTGACGCAGAGTAGGGGATTTCATCGACCGTCGTGTAGTTGGCACCTGTCGACGGCGTGAACTGCGTCGAACTACCTGCGGCATTCGGGGTAAGAGTGCGTACACGCACATCGCCGAGGAACGTATTGTACGGAGCGGCACCGGTATCATCGAGCACATATAAGTCGTCAAAATAAGTTGTAACGCGCGGACCGACATTTCCGCCGACATCACCCAGACATATGCTATCGATTGTCGTGGTCGCACCACCGTTTCTCGTATCGCCAGTGAAATTAATGACAGTCGCGCCGTTGACGCGTACGACCACTGTTCCGGCAGTGTCATCGATAGTGGCCGACATTTCGATATAATTCCACGTGCTCGTCGGGAACGTACCGTTCGTAGACGTCGCAAGGGTCGTGCCGTCACCTCGCTTCACGCAGAGCGTCGTAGGGGTATTGAGCATTAGTCGAAGATGTAGTGTTGTGCCGTCATTGCCAAACAGCGACATGTAGGTATCCGAACCGTATGAACCACCTGCCGCAGTATACATAGCCCATCCCACGTAAATGTGATTCGTTTGGAATGGGAATATCTTCTTCATGCTCCAGAAGTAGTTGCTGATATTCATGGAATATCCCGTTCCAAACCGAGTCGTGGTAGACACCTGCGTGCCGCCGCCATAGCTCGTCCATTTGACTGGAAAATCACCTGCGTCGAAGCCGTCCATGAACAATAATGTCATTACGCTACCTCGAATCCTGATTCAAGTGCGTTGACCCCAGCTGCCGTCCAGGCTGTTGAGGTACTAGGGTCGAGTGCACGGGTATCGATATAGGTCCTATCTGCATTGCCGAGTGATGATGTGCTGCCGTAATACACGCTCGCGCCTGATTTTATCGCTGGTTTGAGTGAGATATTGCCGGCATCTGTCTTTTTTGCGACGACGTTGTTTTGTACGCCAAATATCGTGGCGGCGGCGCTCAAGTCAGAAAGCGCATACGTATCACGATTGCCGACGGTCGTCGAACTGACATAATCGGTTGCTGAATAGGGTAGCTCATCGACGGTCGTGTAGTTGGCGCCTATCGATGGTGTGAACTGTGTCGAGCTGCCCGCGGCGTTTGGCACCAGAGTGTTCACGCGTACGTCACCAAGAAACGTATTGTACGGTGCGGTGCCAGTCGTATCGAGTGCGTAGACATCGTCAAAGAAGTGAGTGGAACCGACGTTGCCGGTCGAAAATCCGAAGGTATCAACGTACGAATTAGTGCCGCCGTTTTTCGTGTCGCCGGAGAAATTGATCATCTCGACACCATTAATGCGCACGATGACTTGCCCGACCGTATCGGAGATTGTCGCGAGCACTTCATAGTAGTTAATCCAGGAGGTAGGGTATGAGCTGACGCAGCTGGCGATTGCCGTTCCACCACGATACAGCGTTAACGTCGCCACGCCGGTGTAGGCAAGCGAGAGGTGGTTCGTCGCCGCGTTATCGCCGTACAGTACGAAAAATGCAGAGCCATCGAGCCCCTGTTGCTTGAGCGCAAACCCCACGATAAGGGTTGTCGTTGTCGGTACGCTTCGTAGGTAACTAGAGTTAGAACCTGTCGTCAGTGCGAGTCCGGTGCCAAAGCGGGTCGAATTTGTCGTACCGACACCACCTGAAATAGCCGTCGCCTTCAAGGCGTAATCGCCGGCGTCAAATCCATCCATGTATAGAAGCGCCATTAGGCTACCTCCATACCGGATTCCATCGAGTTGACCGCACTGGCTGCCCACTGGCTCGAGGTTGCCGGATCGGTTGAGCGCAGGTCGCTTATGACGGTGTCAGACGTACCGAGCGAAACCGTGCTGCCGTAATAATTCGTACCGCCAGACCGCGTAACCGGCTTGAGTGAGATGCTGCCGGCATCGGTTTTTTTCGCGATGATATTATTCTGTACGCCATATACCGTCGTGACGCCCGCCGGCAAGTCATTCATCGAGTAGGTGTCGCGAGTGCCAGCGACTGAGCTTCGAACATAATCAGTTGCAGAATAGGGGAGTTCATCGACATCGGTGTAATTTGCCCCAGCTGACGGCGTAAATTGCGTCGACGTACCTGCGGCGTCTGGCACCATGGTATGAACGCGCACATCACCAAGGAATGTGTTGTATGGGGCCACTCCAGTATCGTCACATACGTAGAGGTCATCGATCATAATCGTCGGTAGCCCACTTGCGCTACCGGGATGGAAGCGGATTTGGTCAATCGTCGTCGCGGTGCCACCGTTTTTCGTATCGCCTGTGTAGTTAATGACGGTATTGCCGTTGACGCGTACCACGCATGTGCCGCCGGCATCAGCAATCGTAGCCGAAACTTCGAAATAGTACGACCATGTATTAAAGGCGAACGCAGCTCCAGTGGCTGTGGCCAGAATGGTGCCGTCGCCACGTACAAGCTGTAATGCACCACCGGTCGAATACCGAAGCCAGAGATGACTGGTCGCCCCGGCGTCGCTACCAATTCGGCAGAAGTCAACCTGGCCGGTCGCCGCAGTAAACTTCGCTGCGAATCCGAGGAATATCTTATTCATTGGCGTGAAGTTTTTATATAGGTACGCACCGATCGGGCTAATAAACCACGATGAGCCTTGTCCAAATCGTGTATCGGTACTTCGTGAACCTGACCATGCGAAACTCCACTTCATACCTGCGTCACCTGCGTCGAATCCATCCATGAAAATCAGCGCCATTACGAGGCCTCCGTACCAATCTCGATAGCGTTGAGTGCGCTTTCGCTCCAGGCAGTTCCGGTCTCGGGGTTCGTCTGATAGACGTCGCTAAAGACCGTGTCAGACGAGTTGAGCGCGCGCGCCGTACCTTTTGTAACTGTTGCGCCAGATTTGATCACTGTGTTTCCAGATATAGTGCCTGCGTCGGTCTTTTTCGCCACTATGTTCGCCTGGACGCCATAGATCGAACCGGGGTTTGAAGGAATATTCGAGGCGGTATATAAGTCTTGCTGACCGATTGATGCACTCACGTAGTCGGTTGCCGAATACGGCAGCTCGTCAACGGTCGTGTAGTTGGCGCCTGACGATGGTGTCATCTGCGTCGAAGAGCCTGCTCCATCGGGGACCATCGTGTATATTCTGACATCACCGAGGAATGTATTGTATGGCGCAGGGCCGGTTGCATCGAGTAGGTACAAATCGTCAATTGCGCCGCTACCGAGGGAGCCGTTATTATTGAACATAATGCCATCGATATTATTCGACGTACCGCCATTCTTCGTATTGCCGCTGAACGAAACGACGCTCGATCCGTTCACATGCACGTCGACAAGACCAGCTGTCGCGTCGACGATCGCATGTACCTCGATATAGTCCCAGCTAGCGGTCAGGGCACCGCCAGAGCTTGTAGCGAGGGTCGTACCGCCGCGACGAATCGATATCGAGCCGTTAGAGTTGGTGGCAAGGATAATTTGCTGCGTCAGACCGCCATCGCTATACAGATACATGAACGGAATATTATTGAATCCGACCCACAGACCGGTACCGGCGAAGCCGACGAAAAGCTCACTGGTAGGCGTAAAGTACTTGGTAGCGTAACGCGTGCCGCCCGTACCGATGCCCATCGCACGTCCGGTGCCAAAGCGTGTCGATGTAGAAGAGGTCGTACTGGCGTTAATATTCCACTTCGCGCTCATATCGCCAGCATCAAAACCGTCCATAAAAATCAGGGCCATCTTAGTACACCTCCACTTGCACGGTCAGGTCATTTCCTGGGGTCGTAGTACCGATTTGGTCGATGTCGACGGTCAGGTAGCTCCCATCTGCAACCGTAATTATATCCATCGTCGTAATCTTTCCAGAAGTATAGCCGCCATCAGCAATCGTTGGCCGATTCGCTTGAGTCGTAAATATAGTCGTGCCATCGACGTTTATGTCGACAAGTACGGTCGAGCCGGTAGGTGGCGTTCCTACACTCGCACGCACGCTGTTGATCGTCCAACTTTGACCAGAGTCATTGTAGAAGCGATGCGTTCCAGCGGTGACTTCAAGTGCTCCACTAAACGAGTAGGCGGGAAGACGCGCACCTGCCACAGCGGCGTCAACATATTTCTTGTTTGCTACTTCGAGGTCGGTTTCTGGGTCTGGTACTTCCGGCGAAGAGGTGAAGATCTTGAAGCCGGTAATCGTTTCATTGCCCGCCTTGTGTACGACGGTCGTATCATCAGCTTTCGAGCTAAGACCAGGCACGGTTGGCGCATCGGCCGTACCGCCAAGATCGCCTGCAAGTTGCAATATACCTTTGCTCGTCGTTGTCGCATCTGCCGACGACATCGCTGGTAATTGCGCGACTGGTACTTTACCACTACCATCGAGGCTAGCCACACCATTTGCCGCACCGATGGCGCTCGTGTCAATCTTGGTTGCGAGCCCTGGCACGGTCGGGCTGGCCGACGTACCGCCAAGATCGCCTGCAAGTTGCAAGACACCTTTTACGGTCGACGTTGCGTCCGGAACGCTGCCACTGTTGAGCTTTGTCTGTACGGCGCTATCAAGATCGGTTTCCGGAATGCCGCCGGCTGGCTTGACATACTTGCTTGCTAGTCCGGGTACGGTCGGAGTATCGGCGGTGCCACTTAGGTCACCAGTTAGTCGTAGAATACCTTTTGTCGAAGATGTCGCATCTTGCAGGGCAGCGCCACCTGGAATCTGACTAAGAGGGACTTTGCCGGTTCCGTCGAGCGTCGCTACGCCATTTGAAGAACCTTTTTGAGAGGTTGGCACATACGAACGGTCCAGCTTCGCTGGCGTAATACTTCCGTCGGAGACCTGAGGCTCAGGTAGCGCTGAAACACGGATACGACCGTCATCTAGGTGTGAAACGGCAAGAAAGTCATTGAGGATATCACCCCAAATATCTGCATCATCGCCCGGTACAGGTAATCGCGCCATCTATCTCCTACTCTTTGGCCAGGGTGTAATCTTCGTGCCCCCAAAACACTTACGCTATATGTCCGTAGTATAGCAAAGCATAGGCGCTTGGCATAGCTTTTTTATGAGGCAATTGCAGGTAATTTGACCGAGACTTGCGTACCCTTGTCGGGTTCAGAGGTCAGGTCGATCGTGCCGCGCAGATACTGCATGATCAGCTTGTCGAGATACAGGCTAAGGCCCATGCCTTCGTGTGTAAAGTCATCGGCGCCTTCAGACTTATAGAATGCCTGGAACAATTTGTCTTGGTCCTCGAGTGGAATGCCGCGGCCACTGTCGCTGACGGTTATCGTTGAGCCGCTATTGTCTTGGGTTGCCGTCGCACTGACCGTGCTGCCGTCAGGACTATACGCGACCGCATTGTCGAGCAGGCTCTGCAGCACCCAGTTGAGTAAGTTGGGTTCTTGCACTGCGATATGCGCGTTTTCGCCGGTCTGTATCGTAATGTGCTTAGCGTCCGCTTTTTCTTTCATCTGTGCGATAACTGCGGAAGACAGGTCGCTAAACTGAATATCTTCAGGTAAATGCGTACTTTGCGCACCCTTGAGCATCGTCACCGCCACGAACTTCTGTTCGACATTACTCAGCTGCGTAAAACCTTCGCTTAGGAATTTGGTCGCTAGGCCTTCCGGTACCTGCGACAAGGCAGTCCTTAGCTCAGCGAGCTCACTGCCGTAGCGACTCGATACGTTTTGAATTGCCGCGTCCTTCGCATCGTGAATGGCAGCCAGCTCTGCCTCGAGTAGTTCTCGGCTTTTGCGTTCGGTCTTGCGTAGCTGCATTCGCCGAAAGACTTGAAACGTCATAATACCCACTGTGGCGAACAGGACGAACTGAATGATAACGCCTACTGTACCGACGTCGTAGTCAGTCACGCGGTTGGCGAGATACACGAACCAAAACGCGATAGCAATCATGAGTAGTACGCTAATGCCGAGCAAGCCGTAGGTGATTATTTTGCGCAGCGTCAGACGCTTCGTCAATACGGCGCCTTCGCCAACGATCTGCTGTTGGTTTGTAGTGTCGCGTACGGTCGATTCGATGATTTCCTTTAGGTTGGCCGTATGTAGCTGAATCGCAGCCGCGACTTCCGGCGCGACCTGTTGGCTCTGTAGCATTTCCGCACCACCCGACATAATCGTAAATGGCGTGCGCAGATAATGTTCGAGCAGACCCATGAAGGTCCGTTTCATTTCTGCGATCTCTTTTTGTTGCGCAATCAGACTATCGAGCGAAGCGACTGCCTGAAGCTCGCGTCGCGACTGCAGAATAAGGATGACGATCTGAATGACGAGCAGCAAGAACAGTATCCATGGAAACGCATATACGACCGGGGCAGGGAGTTTACGGATCAATTCTTCGGCTTTGTTAGAGAGTGATGACAACGCACGAGTAACCGGTGAAAATAGCGCCGCAAGCGGACTGCTTGCAGACTCGGTGGGGCTCGGCCGTGCAGTCGTGCCGGGGTGGGTAGTACCGTCGACAGGCAGCGGGTTCGTATCGCTTTCGATACTGATCGTAAATTCTTGATTCGTTACCCGATCGGACGTATCGATAATATCAAATGATATGTTCGTACCTGGGTATGTGTCGACATCCCAGAACCACGTCGCTGTGCCGTTTTCCGCTGGCTGGATAGTCGTAATATAGTTGCCATCGATGTATATCTTTACCTCTTTAAACGATGCACCGGCGCCATTCAGTGGCGTAATTCGAATTTCGTACCCGGCCTTCGGTATGACTTGTCCATTGGTAAGATTGATCGCGACTTGCAGGCCGTCTGGCGTTTCGGCCACGGTCTGGCGATTGCATGGTCCGTAAGTACAGCTTCCGTAGGTGTAGGTGCCATAATTCGAGTTGGCAAATACGGTCGTTACATGTAAAGTCGCCACCGAAAATACGATGACGAGTGCGAATAGTAACTGTGCCAATTTTTTCATAATGATAAATGTAGATGTTATATTCGATGCCTATTTTTTCGCATCGCTATATCGCGTATTGCGCATAGACCATAACTAGTATACTATGAATCCATAATAATAAATACGGAGGGACTATGCCAAATATTGGTGCACCCGAGCTTATCATAATCCTGCTCATCATCCTCTTGCTCTTCGGAGCAAAGAAGCTTCCAGAGCTTAGTCGAAGTCTCGGTACTTCGCTCAAAGAACTGCGAAACGGTATGTCGGATGATAAGAAGGATGAAAAAGACAAAAAAGCAGATAACTAAAGCAATGCCAGAATCTGCGTCGGCTCTGCCAACTTTTTCGGATCATATCCAAGAGTTGCGGAGCCGCTTGTTTTACGTCGCATTGGCATTCGTGGTTTCGAGCGCAGTAGCGTATCCGTTCTTTGAACAGATCGTCAACCTCGTCACGACACCGCTTGGCGGCGCAAAACTGTATTACTTGACGCCGGGTGGCGGATTGACCTTTATCATAAAGGTCTGTATGTATATTGGTTTTATCGGTATGCTGCCCGTCGCGGTATATCAGCTCTATCGATTCATTTCGCCTATCATCGATAGTCGACATTCGCGCAATGTGGCAGGATATACCATCGCATCTGCGTTCTTAGCGCTGCTTGGCATCGCATTTTCGTATTACGTCAGTTTGCCGGCTGCACTGCATTTTTTGACGACTATTGAGCTGCTCGATATCAAACCGATGCTCACAATCGATTCATACATGTCGTTTGTCGGCGCGTACTTACTTGCCGGCGCACTGCTCTTTCAGATGCCGCTCATTCTTCTGCTTATCAACTCGATCACACCGACGCCGCCGTCTAAACTTATGAGTTTGCAAAAGTACATCATCGTCGGGGCTTTTATATTTGCCGCAGTCATCTCGCCGACACCCGATGCAGTCAACCAAACCATCCTAGCTCTGCCTATCATCGTGACGTACCAAATTGGCATCTTGGCAGTATGGCTTCGCCAGCGCCAGCAACGTCCGTCGGCGAAGGTCGTTCGACGCCTCCCAAGTATGTCTACAGATGACCCATCATTGCCACATGCGGTTCTCGACGATCTTCGTGAGGTAAGCCGGCCAGTCGTCAAACCTGTACACGCCCAGGCGACACCCGCGCCAAAGCCCAAGTCTCAGATGCGACAAACCCGCACTAGGCAATCACGCAGCATGGATATCGTCGTTCCCAAACGTGAACGAGCAGATGCGATTCGGCTTCAAACCGAGCGTGCAAATTCGGTCCAAAAACCGCGCCGAAGCATCGATGGCGTTTTTGCTCCGACCGGTGCATAAACCGCTTGCGTTTATAGTGTGATTGGTATACACTTCAAGTAGCTTTATAGCAAAAACAAAAAACAACAAAAAGACGACACAATGGAACGATTCACCACACTTCTTGACAAACCTATGGACCGACGTGATTTCATAAAACACATCGGTATCGGCATTGCATTGGTATTTGGCGGCGGCGTCGTTGACCGTTTGATTTTTGCTGACTCTCGACGACCAAAACAGACCGCAGGGTACGGCGTAAGCACGTACGGCGGTGTGCACATGAACTACCTCACCAAACCGTCTCTAAACCGTTAATACATCAAAAGATACTTAGGCCTATTGCTCGGGCATGCGAGTCGTATTGCCGTTTTGGCTCTGCGACGATTGGGTCGATTGCACAGGTTCGCAAACGGGCTTGTCGAATGTAGTCGCAGCTACCGACACGAGTAGTCCACCAAGTATAAAACCGACGATACCGTAGAGTAATGATTTCGTTTCCATATGGATTTTCCTTTCGTCTCAGACTCGACGTTTAATGATGATATTCATGCACCAGCGCATGACCCTTGCCGCGCTTCAGCAGATACTTGTTTACCGGTACGGCAGCAAAGAACGCCACAATAAGCGAAACTGGCATAGCTATCCAGTAAATCGGATTAACCAGCGATGCGCTCATGGCGTTCGGAATCAACACCATGACAATATTGTCGACGACTTCCATAGTCAGAATCGAAAGCGTATCGGCAAAAATAATGATTGAAAACGCCTTTTTGAACGACAGGCCATTTTTTAAAAGCGGCAACATCGACAGGGCATACCCGAATATGAACGAAAGTACGAAGGCCAAGGCGATGTTCAGCCCGGTTGATAGCCCAATGATACTTCCTACGATCAGACCGACGATTTCGCCGATCGCGCAGCCAGTAATACAGTGCAGCGTGGCGCTGATCGCCATGCTATTCACGTCTGAATCCTGCATGTCGTGCCCCTGGTGATTATGACTGGCGTGTGCATCCGAATGGTCGTGTGCCATGTATCCTCCTTTGTATATAGCGTAGCGAGATAGCGCATTCCAGTCAATCGGCGTGCATAACTGCTACACTAGACGTATGCCAACATTTCAACGTTTATCCATCTCGAAAAAATATCTATTGCTTTGCATCGGCCTGCTTGTTGTCATCGCAATCGCGTCGACACTGTTCATGGTCTTTGGTACACGTGCGCCCGGCAGTTCGCTTGCACCGAAAGAACAGCTGAAGGTAGGGGACAACCGCCTGATTAACGCCTGCCAGGTGCTGCCTGAATCTGCGGCGATCGCTGCGTTCGGTAGCGAGGGCGATACAAGCTATATCCGTGAAACGTATCTGCAAAGTTCCGTCAGTGCCGACAATCTCGAAAAAGCCTCATTCGGCACCATCGACACGACGTGCCATTACTATTTTGAAGACAAAGCCAACAAGGCAATTACTCTGACCGTCGATCAGTACAAAGATTCAAAGAGCGCCACCGAGCAGTGGCAAACCGCGGTCAAACTTGGCGACGGCACATACGATCGCATGCTTGCCAATTTCCAAAAGACGCTCGCCAAAGATCCGAGCGCCAATACCGAAGCCAGCCGCGAACTAGTTGCCTTCATGAAAGAATCGTTGCCAAAAGCCAAGCGCGAAGCGGGAAAATCAGTCGACGGACTCGACAAGTCAATTATTTTCAATAAGAACCGCAGTGAATTCTTGGCCGTCTACAAGAACACCGTGCTGACGCTCAAATACGAAGCCGGCTCGGCAAATCCTTTCGATAGCAGGCGGTCGCTGGATAGCACAGAGCTGGCCGGCGTACTTGGACCGGTACAAAAAGCGCTTGACGCCGCATTTACGAATCTCGACAACGCCAAGCTCTCGCAAGCTCCATCGCCAACGCTGCGAAATGCGGTCACGAAAGTCGGCAAGACCGCTATTCTCGAACCATGCGAGGTATTAGATGCTGCAACGTTCGAAACGATATTTGGTAAGCAGAACAACGACCCTGTCGTCGAACGCTCGACCACCACACTGACGCCGAACAAGCAGCGCACCCATGCCGATGGCTACCCGATTCTCGATGGTAACGATTGCCAACGCTCGTACAATGCCAAGTTGGCAGGCGAATCAGGCAAGCTCAGGAGCGGATACGTGCTGCTTGAGCTACGGTACGCACCAGATGGCGATACGGCTGCAAAAAACCTTACTGGCGTCGTGCGCAGCCTCTCAGACAACTTTACCTCGAAAGACTTCAAGAAGCTCACGAATACATCGGCAGACCTGGCATATGCGCGAAATACCAAGCATGGCACATTGCTCGTGCAATCGGTTCGCTTTCAAAAAGACGGCTACGTCGGCGCTATCACCGTAACGAAGCTCGACGATATGGCCGAAAATATCGACGTTCCTGAAGCAGACTTCGTAAAAGCGGTGGACACGATCGTCAGTCGCCTCCCGTAAATCTGCAAGTATCAAAACGTATAAATAAGGAGAATGTGTACCATGGCAGCAATCAGCCCGTATATCAATTTCAATGGAAATGCCGAAGAAGCATTCGCGTTTTACCAGTCGGTATTCGGCGGTGAAATTCAGTCAGTCGTTCGCTTCAAAGATATCGAAAGCGAAGAGTTCCCGGTTTCTGAAGAAGAGGCAAATAAGATTATGCGTATCGTCCTGCCTATCGGCAGCGGCATGCTGATCGCAAATGATGTTCCCGCAGCCATGGGGCGCGTCAATGAGCAAGAAAACCGTTCGAAAATTTCTGTCAGCACCGACAGCCGCGAAGAAGCCGACCGAATCTTCGGCGGCCTGTCAGAAGGTGGCGCTGTCGAAATGCCTATGAGCGAAAGCCCATGGGGCACCTACTTCGCCATGTTCCGCGACAAGTACGGAATCGAGTGGACCGTGGAATACGATCCGAAAACCAAATTGTAGTGTAAGGAATAAATTGCGCAGATTAAGCTATGCCCGAATACTCTGATGTTCCCTCAAACGTGTAAGCAGGTAAAGGCTAAGTTCAATCGTCATATTTTTGCCTATTCGAGCGTCTTCTCTACGTGATTTAATCCGATGCGTACCATCATTGGAAAGAAAATGTCTGTGGGCTTTGATTAATTCCGCCATATCGGTCGAAACTAATTTATTTTCGAGAAAATAGTTTGCACACTTCTCGGAGTCTTTGCCATCAATTTTAGTATGTGGGTCAATTTCTCTAGCTATCTGTTCGTAGAGTCTTTCAGTATAAACACGTATTGCAGCCATAGCATCCCTATATTTCATAGGTTCGTTCGCTTCTTGGACTAAATTATCGATGTGCCTTAATGATTCACTCAAGTCTAATGGAAAACCTATTACTTCAATGACTTCTATCACCTTCGCTTCGTCGACATTTAATTCGGGATTATAAGCCGTATCGATTTGCCTTGCAAAGTGACGAGTAAATATTTCATTTGCCTTTTCTTGCAGCCTATCTATATATTCATCTGTATCTCTATACAAGCTACGGTAGTTTATTCTGTCGCCCCCTCTCTTCGTCTCAGATGAGTAATACCCAGAGCACCAGTCGAGAATGAATTCAGCATCATCTTCTTGGAATAAATCGGGTCGGTACTGCATTGATTCAACTAATCCAGAAATACTATGCATCTCAGCACTATTTCCACTATCGTGGCCGAGGGTGCTGTCGATTGCTTCTATAAGCATCTTTATACGTCTTGTATGCACGAAGTATAATGTGACTGCCTGTACTAATTGCTGTTTGTAATTATCTGTTAAGTAAGTCAGCAGCAGAACATGGAAATCTTTAAGACCTGATTCGCTAAGCTGCTGAGACAGTTTGATTAATAACTCGGTATGTTTGTTGTCCAGTTGGAAATCCTCAGGGTGGTCTTCTACAACACCAGCCGGTTTAGAGCTCCCGCGCAAAACGCGGTCTTTATTGATACATATATAATTCGATTTATTCTCGCTGGTATTTAAACTATTACTGATGAGGGCTTTTACCCTCTTTGTTGTTTTCTCATCCATTATTTACTCCAATTACACCTATTGTATCTCCTTTGCAGGCTATTTCAACAAAATGTCACAGCCTTAAGGTTAACAGATATAAAAAGAGCCCGTTTGGGCTCGAGGTTACATTTGGTGCCGCCTATCTGGCATATTTCTAACCATCAGTACCGATAAACTTGATCCATATAAACTGAATGAGCTAGTTCGACAATTCAATTTAACTAAGGAATTATTGTCTCAGTAATCCAAGAGACTACATAAGTTCAATTTCTGGGCTTATCGTATCAAGCGACATCATAGGCTGATTTTCTCGCCACTTGTGATAATAGAAAAATTTCGTGAAGCTCTCTGGTATTTCCTTGCCAGAGTAGTTCGGGTAGATGTGCGGAGTATTAGTGTCTTTACCAAATGAAGTTGATGAGGTGCCTAGTAATTGCTGTAAGTTTGAGGCCTCAGAGAACATTACACCATCGACATATGGAAACTCGGTACCTGGGTACAGAAACTCTTTTTTTACCTTTACACCCGTAGCTTTTGTCATATCAGTCTTTAACTGATGCGATGGGCGCGGAACGGTAGGGTCAAGCGGTTCTCCATTTGTGGAGAAATGAACGAGTTGAAAGTTTATCGGCAGAATCGCTAACTGAAAGATATCGCGGTCTTTCCACATTCCAGCACCCGGACCGAAACTAGATATAGCTATCAAGACTCGGTCATTCTCACCCACAGACGAGAGGTACTTTTCTTTTATTTTATTCGCTTTATGAAAAAGGCTCGATGAATACCGTAATGCAACTTGTTCTCTTGGAACATCGTATGCTTCACCATCAGAAGCAAGCGCCCTTTGCTCGATTTCTTTTAACTCGTCATCGGGGTATGAGTAGACTGCCTCAATCCAGACTTTTAAGCCATCCTCCAACTCTATACAAAAATCGAAACCAATTCCGTTCGTCGGTATCAGTCTTAGGCCAGTGAGTATAAACCACTCAGCTAACTCCAACTCCCATAGCCTACTGTAAAAATCTCCATTACGAAGATTATCGACCCAGCCATTATCAAGATATGGGGCGACTTTTACATATGCTTCATCAACCCATTTACGAAGGTCTGAGTGACTAGAGTTACGGCAGTGTTCATAGTATTTATCTCTTCCTGGCGTATCCCAGATACTCATTTCATTTACTTCCATAAGTCAAGCCACTGGTCAGAGATAACTGGCATACTAGGCACAACGCTACCTTTTTCAATAGCCGCTTGGTGTTTCCTGTCTTCGCAATAATTTATAAAATTTAAAAGGTACACTATTGCACATTTTATCTTGTAGTAAACGTCACTCGTCTGCTGTGTAAAATCTTGGAATGTCGGAGCGTCATTATCATCTAGAGGTAACGTACCGACTCTGAAGTACCTATGCTCCATACTGTTTCTATCACTAGACGGCTCACCACCCAATTCATCTAGTGCTGAATATAAGCCAAATAGACGATAATTACTCTCAAGAACAGTCGGATGATAGCCGTTCTTTTGTTTCAACTTATTAAACCAGATTTTACGATAACTTACGTCTTTCTCTTTCGCCTCAAGGTTTAGATAGTAATTAACCAAGTTAGCTATCTTGTCGAGTGCGGAGAAACCTTCTTTATACGCCGACTTTAGTAAACCGGTGTAGATATTATGTGCAGTGTAATCTAGATTATTTACCAACAGTGACTGCTGGCTAATACTAGACATTGTGTCGCTCTTTTGTTGAGACTGCCATAATATATACCTGCCCGTAATGTACGATTCTTTAATCTCATTTAATCGCATGAAAGCCTCTTTGACCCATCTATCCGCCGCTTCATCACCAATGCTCGAAATGAATGACGAAGATATATTATCTCCTATACTTCCCTCTGAGTGGCGGTCAAATATGTGTAGTGTGAGATACAAGTCATTGTCGAGACAGAATTGGGTATACGATGCTAAGTCATCTCCTGAACCATCTTTACTATGAGCGGGGTGCGTTAAATCCTTTTCGAGTAAGTCTGCGTTTGACCGTTGTTCAAATATCCGTCTGATTTCTTCCTGACCTTGCTTAAAAATGCTCAGTGACGAATATCCGCCCGTTCTAATAATAGACTCCTCATTTTTCAAGGCTTCATTAAATAGCTGATATGCATACGCTAAGTACATTCCTTGGTACTCGGTAATTTGTGAGAGCTGTTTTACTGCAACTGCTTTATTTCCATACGCCATTCCGAAGGCAGAGTCTGCTCGTATAGCCCTCTCATATTCCGCCATTGCTTCCAACGGGCGACCCATTTCATCAAATAGATTACCAAGATTTACGGCTGCATTCGGGTCACGTGTCAGCTCGAACGCCTCACGGTACATAGCTACACATCGCTTTACGTCTTCTTCTATTCCGAAGTATGTGTTGTTGTCATTGAAGTATTTTCCAATCCGAAAATGTAAGCCATTCGCGGTGTTGTAGAGTATCATACCTCTACTATCAGCAAAACTCTTGTCCTCAAGACACGTTTCACCGGCCAATATTCCTCGCTCAATCACCTCTGAATCATTGGTATATGAGCCTATATTAATAAGAAAACCTGCTTTATTCAGTACGACATTAATATTATCGGGGTAAGACTTCTCACATTCCTCGAACTTTTTAAGGGCTTCACTGAACTCTCCGCTCCCCGCAAGGTCATTAACCTCACCAAGACACTCAATGACGCTATCGTTGCTCGACAATTGCGACTTCTTCATTAGTTAGTCCATATAGCCTATAAACAAGTTGGTCTATTTCTCGTTCAGTTGCCGTAATTTTAGAATCAAGACTTGCAAGTTCAACACTGTATTTTTCAAACACTTGAAGTAGCTCGTCTTTTTGCGCCAGTGATAATTTCAGTTTTAAGGCTTGTACGAAGTTGGCAAAATCAAGCGTCCACCAATTATTGAGTTTATTTGGCCATCGCCCAATATCGAACTCGCTTAAGAGCAAGTTTTTGAACCGCTCGTTCTTGATATGTTTCGTTTTAATAACTGATAGCATCTCATCTACTTTGAGACTCATCGTCTTACTCCATTCCTCTGACTTTTCGGGAACTGGAATTTGCTCAAAATATTGCGGCTTCACTTCAAGATAGCCGCCGCTACGTTGAACACAAATACCTTGCAAGAAGAACCACACAACTTTGGAGTTTAAAATACCAAGTAATGACTTGTCTTCACTTGGCAATATAACAGCCGGGGCGTTGATATACTTGCCAGACTCATCAAAGCAAAACTTTCCTCTGTTCTGTAGGTTTGTCCAGGTAATCTTTGTATGTTCAAATAAATCGTAATATGCAACAACATCTTGTATTTCGTACCAAGTGTATGGACCTGGCTTTCGTCCAACTTTAATTGAAGAGTCGTTGCGGGGAGTAAGATTAATACGATATTGCTCTAAGTAGTTCTTAATAGCTGGGTACCTATTAATATTGATACCTCTACGGGTGAATATAATGAACCTATCTTCAACGAACGAACTCCAGCGAGAGATATCTTTACCCTCCCAGAATGGCTTAATAATTTCTTCGCTTGAGGCGTCTTCGGCAATGAGCCTGTTCCGGGTCTTACTGTCAATGATAAATGCGTCATTGAAGCCTGTTTTGATGCCATAGTATGGCTTTCCGTACTGTTCTCGCACGGTTTTATATTGATTTATCTTTTGACGTAATTCGGCAGAATCACTTTCCTCAAAATTCCAACTTAAATCATTAAGAGTTGCCTGCTTAATATTAAACGCACGATTGCGCAGCGCGGAATCAAGTGCTATCAGGTCAGACTTCTCAACGTGAAGATACTTGAACGCCCCAGCTGGTGCTGTTTTGCGAAATACCAAAATAATCGGGTAGGTTGTTGCACCTTGGAAGATTGTGAGCGTATTGAAATCAATCAACTGTTCTATTTTGGCGTTTTCTTTGAGATATTTACGCAATACAACACCCGCACCTGTTGTTTTGGCAAAGGTGTTTGAAATGTACGAGAATAAACCGTCTGGCTTTAGAATGTCGAGAGCTTTTTCATAAAAGTATGCAAACAAATCAGTTGTACCTGCATAAACCTTGTAGTGCTTTTCAAGATGAGGCTTCTGGTCACCAAGAAGCTCTTGGCGAACGTACGGCGGATTACCTACAACCACATCAAAACCACCTAGCTGGAAAACATCAGCAAATTCTTTATGCCAACTAAAGGCTTTGGCTCCAGCAATTCTAGGGTCATCGACAAGGCTATTCCCGCACTTAATATTGTTATCAAGCGACGTTAGCTTTTTGCCTTTTTGAGCGGTCTTAAGCCATAGTGAGAGTTTAGTAATCTCTACTGATTCTTCATTGAGGTCTACGCCGTATATGTTATTGCGCAAGATGTCACGAATATACTCATCAGTCGAGAACAACGACATACCAAGAATATCACCAACACGCTTGTTCTCCGCCAAGAGGTAGTCGAAAACATAGACGAGGAATGCACCCGATCCACAGGCAGGGTCTACTACTTTAATATTTTGCAGAAAATCCTGATACTTCGTATAAGCCTGTCGCTCTCGCTTCTCGTATGTCTTGTCGGTAATATCACCCTTAAGCCCGAACTCTGCCTTAAATTTCTCTTCGTGCTCTCGAAGGTATGCGCCGAGCGAGTTATCAACAATGTAACGAACAATGTAATCAGGTGTATAGAAAATGCCATCTTTTTTACGGCGGCTCTGACTAATGGCTTCGAGGCTCTGGCTCTCGTTTACCTTATTCTTAATTTCTTCGAGGTCGCTGATTGACTGCTCAAAGATATGTCCGAGGATATTAACGCTCAAATCCTCGGCAAAGTTATATGAACCGAGTTCGACTACTTTACGAAGAGGCTCATCGCTAATCTGAAGATTATTCAAAACCTCGTCGTGTTTGAATAGGCCACCATTATAACCGTTCGGTATTTCGAGCTTATCACTACCGCGGTCAATTGCTTCAAAAAAGCCTTTGAGCGTATTCCATAGACTACCGCCAAATACAGAGCTATCAGCGGCCTGAATGACTCTCAGGAGTGTATTGTCTGGCAGTAATCCGCGGTCTTCGGCAAATGCGGCAAACACAATACGGTCAATAATCTTCTGAGCTTTTTCAATACCTGTATCAATATCAGTTTTGATGTAGCTATTGTGCTTGTATATATCGCGAAGTAGCTCAGTGCGAGCTTCTTTGTAAACCTTGTAAAACTTCTTTCCAATGTTCTCTTGCTCAATACGAATGTCGCTAAGAAGATTCTCGGTTTTACTTGCACCCTTTGCGGTTATGAAGCTATCTTTTCTGAGTAATGCGTACCAAGTCTTAAATAAAAGATAGTCATCACTAGGATTCACAAGGTCATCGAGCGTCCAAACTTCGTAATCGAGTAAGTTATCGTGATATAGGCGGAATTCCCAGAAATTACTCACTACAACAAAAGGCACAGAGGGGTACTGTACCTTGTATTTAAAACCTTGCTGCACTGGACTCATATTGCCCTCGCGACGCTGAGGTCGGTCGAGGTCTACTGCCGCCCCCTTTAACTCAACGACTGCGGCAATGTTGCGAATATCGTTTGTTACATCGGTATAGCTAATAACAGCGTCTGGCAGTTGTCCTTTATCGGTCGTGGCTTTTGGCTCAAAACTAAAGGGACTAGCTGGCTTTTCTTTATAACCCAGTATAGTTTTGAAAAAAGCGTGGTTGTATTCTTGTTCGCGAGATGTCTCTTTGTCTTTTTTAA
>DATJGX010000021.1:0-46105 GCA_035494435.1 Patescibacteria group bacterium
CCATGGTCGCGAAGCGGCGTTTATCGAGTTTGCCTATACGCAATTAGAAGACATGCTCGATGCGGAATCGACGCTCGGCCACAAGACGGACGATTTCGGCGTATTGCTCTATATTGCGCTGCAGCGTTCACTGTTGAAGCTTGACGGCGCAGCCATCAGGGCGTCGTTACTCGATCGCTATCAGGTGCAGCTTGATCATCTCGATGCATATGTCAGCTTTAATCAGCGGCTCGATATGCTGATTGAGTCTAACGATGCCGATAAACTATTCCATGCCGTCGATCGGCTCGGTGCGCCACTTCGTGTGCTTCGACGTATGATTGACGAACGTGCTGACGTGCCGACACTGCTTCCGCGCCGTGAAGCATTCCTTGAAGAGTACGAAAAGCAAGTTACGACCGAATACGAACGCGTCGGTCGCCGTATCAACCGTGCGATCGTCCGCAGCATTATCTTCCTTATCATCACGAAAGTTCTGATCGGTGTTGCAATTGAAGTGCCATATGATTTTTGGGCGCACGGACAAATTATCTGGTTGCCGCTCGTCATTAACTTACTTTTCCCACCGGTATATATGTTCGCGCTTCGTGCGACTCACCAGCTGCCTGGCTATGCCAATACAACCGCACTGGTTGAGCGCATCGACTCGATGCTATACAGCACCGAAAGTTTAGCGCTGAGCCGCTCGAAGATTCGCGGCCGAAGCTACAGTAAAATCTTTTCTGCAGCGTATGTCATAACGAGCCTGCTGGTATTCGCGGCCGTCATGTATGGACTCTTGTTGCTTCAGTTTTCGCTGGTTCATATCGCAATATTCTTCATATTCCTCTCGGCGGCTAGCTTCCTTGGCTTCCGTTTGAGCCGGCTCATCCGTGAACTGGAAGTCGTGCGAAGCGCACAAAACGGCATGACGTTCGTACGTGATTTGCTCTACCTGCCATTCGTCGTGGTCGGACAGTGGATGAGCGACAAGTACAGTAAGGTCAATATCGTTACCATCATTCTCGATATGCTGATTGAGCTACCACTCAAAACCGTTCTTCGTCTGATTCGCCAGTGGGGAGCATTTATCGATGACCGAAAGGACAGGATATAGCTCGTGGCGCGTAAACTGCTCAATGGAACCGAGCTGGTGGGGTTCATCAAGCAGCGCCAAGCCAAGCAAGTACGAATGCTGCGTCAAGCGCACGGTATCGTACCACGATTGGTCATTTTTAAGACGCCAGGTGCACGCGAAGTTATAAATACGTACGTCCGCATGAAGCAGGCCTATGGAAGCGATATTTTGGTTGAAGTCGATGTACGCACCGTCGAACAAGCCGAACTCGTGCATGAAATCGAAGTCGCAAATCACGACGATACAGTCCAGGCTATCGTGGTTCAGCTACCACTTGATGATCCTTTGCATACTGAACAGATCGTGGCTACGATCGCACCTGAAAAAGATGTTGACGGGCTCGGCCCAAACGCGGTATTTATTAGCGCAACCGCCGAAGCGATTGATTGGCTGATCTCAGGATATTCGATTGAGCTGCGTGATAAAAAAATAGCACTTTTGGGTAGGGGAAAACTGGTTGGTGCGCCGCTTGAGAAACTGTGGCGAGATCACGGCTACGACGTAACCGTACTCGACCGAGAATCAAACGACATAGACGAAACGTTACTGCAAAGTGACGTGATTGTGAGCGCAACTGGTCAGGCAGCAATTTTACACGATGAGAACGTACCGCAACACGCAATCGTGGTCGATGCCGGAACGGCAGCCGAAGACGGTGTGCTGGTCGGTGACGCAGACCCACGCTTGCAAGCCAGGCGCGATCTGATCATTACGCCACCAAAAGGTGGTGTTGGTCCTCTAACTGTCGCACTGATGTTTGATCACGTCATCCGGGCGTGTATGGCAAAAACGACTGAGTCGTAATTATTCTGGTAAGCCGAGTGTCTTTTTGACGCGCGCCACGACCTGCTTTGGCGTCAGGTCGGCTTTGACGATATAGCTCGAGACGGTCAGCTTCTTAAGTACGTCTGGCGCCTCTTCTTTACCGAGGTTCGTCAAAATCAATACAGGAATGTCTTTACCCCAGTCGTGCGAACGGATTTCAGCTAAGGCTTCGGCGCCGTTCATTTGTGGCATTTGCAAATCGAGCAAGATAATATCGGGTTGAAAGTGTTCGACCATTTCAATACCGCGTAGGCCGTTGTCTGCCATGCCTACCTCGAAGCCATCTGCTTCGAACTTCATACGGTACATCTGGCTAATGACCGGATCGTCTTCGATGATTGCAATTTTTGTCATATAGTCATAGTGTAATGTGAGAAGATAACAAAAGCAATATAAATATTGCGTAAAACATACAAATGTGATATAGTTAGTATATGACCGTAATCGATAGACTTGGCGACCGCAAAGAAACATTCAACCCAGCGACCATTCACGCCCTTACCGGACTTGACGGGTATCGTACCGACCAGCGTGCACACAGTATCATTGAAATGAGACAGCGCTTTGCGACTGCAAATGGCTGGGAACTTGCCGAGGACCCTGACCTCTATGATGGACCAGCATTTTCAACGGTTACGTTGGTTAAACCGAATCGTTTCGGCGTCCCACGTACCTCTCTGCGGCTCACTGAGCTGACGATGGATCAGGGTATGCCTGATTTTTGCCTCAGCTTAGAAATGCTCGGAGCCGATACGCAGCTGCGCCAAGAAGCCGACATTGCTCTACGGCTATGCGAACTACCTGAAGACGCTACCGTCTATGATATGACCCGATTTACAACGGAACTTGATCCGCACGTACTGCACGAAGCACCAAGTAAGCGCGAAGTTGTTACAGACTTCTTAGAGTTGATCGGTGGGGCAGTAAATATTACGGATAATGAGTCGTTTGCCGCTCAAAATGCCTTCTGGCTGTTCACGGTAGACAACCAAGTTAAGCAAGTGCTTGACGAATCCGGTATATCGCACGGCGTGCTTACGTCAGGCAACAATGGCGATATGGATGTTCACTTCTGTATCGTTAATCCTGCCGCATCGTTTAATGCGCTGCGCCACAACCGGCGTCCGCTGGCAAGACTCGCTACAAAATTGATTGACTTAGGCGACAACACACTCGCTCGATAATGCTATACTGTGTGCGTGGGCACAAACGCATTCGCTTTTTTTGTATTATTTCTAGTATCACTCTTTGACGTCTTGCTTGGCGTCGTTGTTTTTATGCGGGCAAAGTCTGTGCGTCTGTATCGCTTATTCTTCTACATGACCGTATGGATGGGTCTGTGGACGATTCTCAATGGCCTTTACGCTGTTATTCGCACCCCGGATGCACGATTTGCACTGGCGCTACTTAGCTACGCCGCCGCCGCTGGCCTTGCAGGTAGCTTTCTGTACTTCACTCATGAACTTTCGAACACAATCGCCAGGAAGTCATTGCTCAGAATACTCGTAATACTTCTTGTGGCGGCAGGTATCATGGCTGTCTTGCCAGGTGTGGTCGCGAATGGCGTTTCGGCGACCGGTAAGATCAGTACGAACCCGCTCCCGCTTGCGCTCTATGGAATCGCAATCATAGCAGCACTAGGCACTGGAATTTTGACACTGATACAGGCCATACGTTCCTCAAGGGGTTCGCGGCGCGCATCGTATCGTATCTTGTTGTTCGGTCTCGCCCTAGGTGTCGTGATCGGCGTCATATTCAATTTGGCCCTACCAATACTGGGCAATTACGATTATGTGCAGCTCGGTCCGGTAGGACTATTGCTGTTCGTCATGTTTAGCACCTATGCGATTATCCGTCATGGTCTGTTCGATATCCGTATGGCATTTGTACGCACGCTCGCATACGGACTGTCGGTAATCGTCATGGCGGGAATTTACTTCGGTTTGGCATATGTCGCATCCGTAACATTCTTCTCTGACGCAGCGACGACTGGTGTAAGTTTGAGTCCGATCAACATCTTCCTCGCGCTGCTGCTAGCACTTATTTTCCAGCCGATTAAACAATTCTTCGATCATATTACCAACCAAATATTTTACCGGGATAGGTATGACAGCGATAAATTTATCGAGCGACTGGGCGATGTGCTGATTTCGACCACGCAGCTACGCGAATTGTTGCGACACGCTGCGCAGGAAATGGGCTCGACGCTCAAAGCTGCTCATGTGACTTTCGTCATCTATCGAGAAAATCGTCATGATCTGATAGTGGGTACAGGACATCCGCCGATGTTTTCAGATAGTGAGCGCGAGAAGTTACTTGCGCTGATTGAACGATCAGGGCTCGACGCAATCGTTGTCGAAGAGCAAATGCAGCGCACGCCACCCCATAGCAGCTACGGGCAAGTGCTTCGTATGCTGGAGCGCCACGGTGTCAGCCTGATTCTGCCACTCAGCTCGACCACAGGCTACGTATTGCTGGGTGAGCAAAAAGCAGGTGGCTATACGCGCCGAGATGTACGGTTGCTCGAAACAATCAGCGGAGAACTCGTCATCGCCATTCAGAATGCTCGCTCGGTTCAGGAAGTTCAAGATATCAATACGCATCTTGAGCAGAGAATCAATAAGGCGACGGCCGAGCTCCGCCGCTCAAATGAGAAACTCAAGAAGCTCGATGCGACCAAAGACGAGTTCGTCAGCATGGCGTCCCACCAACTGCGAACACCACTGACGAGTATAAAAGGCTACATCAGCATGGTTCTCGATGGCGATGCCGGTGAAATCACCGATCAACAGCGTAAACTGCTCAAAGAAGCATTTGCCAGCAGTGAACGCATGGTGAGGCTTATCGGCGACTTTTTGAACGTGTCGCGACTGCAAACCGGCAAGTTTATCATCGATCGAAAAGCGGTAGACTTGGCGACGCTTATACGAGATGAAGTCGATTCGATTGAATCGATGGCAGCGACCCGAGCAATCACCTTGAACTACAAAGGCCCGAAGCGGTTTCCGACGATGCAACTCGATGAAGATAAGATACGCCAAGTCGTGATGAACTTTATCGATAACGCCATTTATTACTCGCGTGCCGAATCGACAATCGTCGTTCGCTTGGCGCAAGATGGCAGCGATGCCGTACTCGAAGTTCACGACCATGGAATTGGTGTGCCAAAAGAATCTCTCGAGAAGCTCTTTACGAAGTTTTTCCGCGCGGAGAATGCTCGTCGACAGCGACCCGATGGCACTGGCGTTGGTCTGTATTTGGCAAAACGGGTGATTACCGAACATGGCGGCAAGCTAATCGTCGAGTCGACCGAAGGCAAAGGCAGCGTGTTCGGTTTCAGATTACCGATACGCTAGTAAGCTACGAGGTGTATACACCTAAAACCGCCCTACGATAGCGGGCGGTTTTGAGATGCCAGTGAGGCGCGAGCGGTCAATCTCTAGTTGCGTCGGCTAGCGAGGTAGTAGTACGTCGCAGCAGTCAGGCTACCAAGTCCAAGGACCGAGCCAAGTGTGTCAGCCAGACCGGTCTTTGGCAGTTCGGTTACTGGTGGCTTTGGCGTTGGCTTCGGGTGGCAGACTGCGCTGTCTACATCGACATACTTGTCTTCATCGTTTCGAGAAACCGTGATGATTTTGCCGGTGTGTTGATTACACACTTCAACGTTTTCACACTGCGAAAGGTCGGTAGTGTATTTTTCGTTGTCAGCTTCAGACTTGCTGATCCATACGATTGTGTCAGTATCGGTGTCGCAGACTTTGATTTTTGTCGTGACAGTAGCAGTGTCGCAGTCATCTGGGCTGCCAGGTACGGTTGGCGTGTCAACACATGCGGTGTTCACCTTTGCGTCAGCAAATGGTTCGTTGGCGACAGCGGTAATTGTAACCGTGAAGCTTTGACCGACTGCGAGGCTCGCTGCAGTGTAGGTCCAGACGTTGTTGCTGATTGAACCGGTGTCAGCTGATTTGAAGGTGATGCCAGCTGGTGCTTCGTCGCTAACGCGGACATCTTTGAGGGCTACATCACCGGTGTTGGTGACTTTGAGGTTGTATTCGAAGTCATCGCCAGCCATGACCTCAGCGGTTTTTTGGTGGTTGACTAGTTTTTCAATCTTTACGGCAGGGTTAGGTGCTTCTTCGACAGTAACCTTGACCATACAGGTCGACGTCTTTTCGACGTAGCCGACATTGAAGCGTACGGTGACGCTTGCCGTGTATGTGCCGGGAGCGTAGGCGTGAGTGACACTGCTTGATGTCGAGGTGGTTTTCTTGCCATCGCCGAAATCGTAGGTGTAATTCTTTACCGTAGCACCACTTTTCGCAGTCACGGCAGTCGTGAATTTACGAGTCGTTCGATCGATGACGGCAGCAGTCAATGAGTTACATTTGTATACGGGAGTTTCGACCACGTTGGTCGCTTTAATTGCGTTGCCACATCCGAGCATTGCTGCGCCGATGAATCGTCCGTAATCGTCAAAGAAGGCGAATACAGGGCTTGAGCTCAGTGTAATGAATCGTACTTGCGTCGGACCGGTGTAAAACTTTACGCCACCGATATTGTGATAAGTTGCGCCACGAGTCGAGTAACGACCACTTGAGATAGCGTTTTTAGCGACAACTTTACCGTCGACCACGACGCGACCATCTTTGTAGACAGTTCCCATCTTGTAGTGAGCGTTGTTGATTGTATTGCTTGAAAGACCCATGTAGCTATAGATAGTCTTAGTGCCATGAGTGTAGTCACTATTATATTTGCTGCGTAGCTCTGAGATACTCAGGGCGCCACATTTGATAACGTCGTCGTTCGAACAGCTACGTGTAGCTGCTTCGACAGGACTGAACACCGCGTTAAAGGCAAAAAACGCGCCGACGGCAATGAGCAGACCTGCTACCGCCATCTTAAGATTGCTATATCCTCGCATACAACCGTTCCTTCCTGCACTCCACATGCATTTATAAGGGTTTGACAAAATACTATCATAATGTCATAGAAAAGTCAATAGCGTACCCACATTTTAAGCGTAAGCACAAGCTGTATCAATAGCCCTTGTCGAACAGAGACAAAACTGTTACAATACCTTGGCTGTTCGGTCTCATCGTCTAACGGTTAGGACACCAGGTTTTCATCCTGGCAATCCGGGTTCGATTCCCGGTGAGATCACCATAGAAAACACCTCAGTCATTCGTGCCTGAGGTGTTTTCTATGCGGTATACTAGTAGTAACGACAAACACAAGGAGTACTATGGCAGAGCAAGAAAAGACAACCTACGACGTGCCGTCCGATACGATCGATAACGGCCTACTCAATAAGCTTCGAGCCGCTGTGCTTGGCGCAAACGACGGTATCGTCAGTACATCGAGTGTCGTCATGGGCGTCGCCGGTGCGACTAGCGATCGCACGACTATCGTCACGGCTGGGCTTGCCGCGTTAGTGGCGGGCGCCTTGAGCATGGCGGTGGGTGAGTACGTGTCGGTCAGTAGCCAGTCTGATGCCGAAAAAGCTTATATCGACCGTGAAAAACGTGACCTTGAGCGTGACCCGGAAGGTGAACTTCATGTACTTCAGCGCGAATATATGAAACAGGGTGTCGCCGAAGCGACGGCGCTGCAGGTTGCCAAAGAGCTGACAGTCAAAGACGCCCTCCGATCGCACCTTCGCATGCATTTCAACCTCGATCCAGATGACCTGAATAGCCCGATGCAAGCCGCAATCGCGTCACTGTTATCATTTACAGCCGGTGGATTGGTGCCGTTTCTGACAATCGTGTTGGCGCCTGCAAAGTATCGTATCAGCGTGACAATTGATGCGGTACTTATTGCGCTGGTCATTACCGGTTATTTGAGTGCAACTGCAGGAAAGGCATCACGTAAGCGCGCAGTCCTGCGCGTCGTACTTGGCGGCCTTGCGGCTATGATCATAACCTACTACGTCGGTGTCCTGTTTGGCACGACGATAAGTTAGCGCTATACTACACGTACATGGGAACACTGAGGGGAGTTAATCTCGGTGGGTGGCTAGTACTCGAGCGATGGATGACGCCGAGTCTGTTTGCCGGTACAGATGCGCGTGATGAATATGAGTTCATGCAAACGCCCGGCGCGCTCGCGAAACTACGCGAGCATCAAAAGACATTTATTACCGAAGAAGATTTTCGATGGATGAGCAAAAACGGCATCAATGCCGTGCGGATTCCGGTGGGCTACTGGATCATCAATGGCGATGGTCCGTTTCGAAGTTCGATTGGTAAACTTGACTGGGCTGTGCGCACGGCGAAGCAGTATGATATTGCGGTGCTGATATGTTTGCATGGTGCACCTGGCAGCCAAAACGGCAATGACCACAGCGGCCAAGCTGGCAAGGCAGATTGGTACGAGCGACAAACATATCGGACTCAAACGGTACAAGTGCTCAGCGAGCTGGCGAAACGTTACGCGGCCGAACCGGCCGTGTGGGGTATTGAGCTATTGAACGAACCACTGGCCAAGTTTTGGCAACCGACACTGCGTCGATTTTATCGAGATGCCTATGCGGCCATCAGACAGGTTGCGCGCCCAGGTCTCACCATCGTATATTCCGACGCTTTTACTCCTAGGCTACTTTCGGGGGCACTCACGCCGAAGAGCTCATACCCTATCGTGATGGATCACCATTGGTATCATTTCTTTATCCCTGGCTGGCTGCAGCCGAAGTTGCCGTTTGGGTGGTACTATACGTATCTTCGCTACAAATCACTCTTAGTTGAACGCCTCAGTCGTGCGCAGCCGGTTATTATCGGCGAATGGAGCGGCATAATCGGTGGTGAAAAACTCAGCAAGTACCCTGAACGTGCTCACGAGGCACTCATCGATACGCATATCCAAAAACAGCTCACTGCGTATGAGCACTTGGCCGGCTGGTTTTACTGGAGTTATAAGACCGAAGATAGGGGCGTATTTCATTTTCGTTCCATGGTCGAAGACGGACGTGTCGAACTATCGACTGAGCCGCGGCATGCACGCTCGCGCTAAGCTAGGGCGCGCCAAAGTCTAGAAACGGTTCTTAAACAGGAGTATCCTAGGAGTATGAGTGATACATCTATTTCTGATACCCCTATGGTATTAAAACGAACCAAAATTATAGCGACCGTCGGTCCTGCAACAAATTCATACGAAAGTGTACGCGATCTTATCGCGGCCGGAGCCAATGCGATTCGCCTGAACTTCAGCCACGGTACGCATGAAAGCCATGCCCAGTTCATCGCGTGGGTGCGCGACGCCTCAAAAGAACTGCATAAGCCAGTGGCAATTATTCAGGATTTGCAAGGACCAAAGATTCGTCTTGGAGACTTGGTCGACAATCATTTCGACGTGCACGAAGGCGATGAGATACAGCTTACCTACGGTATTGAACATGACGGCGGCTCGAACTTGCCCATTCAATACGACGTGAGTACAAAGGTTAAAGTCGGTGAGCGCGTGTATATATTTGACGGCAAGGTACGCGGCGAAGTTACGGCAGTCGAAGACAAAACGATCACCGTAAAAATATTCAATGATGGCTTTCTGATGAGCAAGAAAGGCTTCAACCTGCCAGACACAAACTTCGAAGGCGATGTGATTACCGAAAAAGATTACCGTGATATCGATTTCGGTGTGACGCAGGATATCGATTTTATTGCACTGAGTTTTGTACAGTCAGCGACCGATATCGAACTGCTGCGCGGGTATCTCGCCACCAAAGAGCGCGAAGATATTCATGTCATCGCGAAGGTTGAGACGAAGGCAGCAATCGAGGACGGTGCGCTCGAGCATATCGTCGAAGTCAGTGATGCAGTCATGGTTGCTCGCGGCGACTTAGCGGTCGAAGTTGGCGCTGAAATCGTTCCAGTTGTGCAGCGACATATCATTAGCCTGTGTCAAAAATATGCCCGAATCAGCATCGTGGCGACGCAGATGATGAGTAGTATGGTCGACAATCCGGAGCCGACACGTGCCGAGGTTAGTGATATCTCAACCGCCGTGGTCTTCGGCGCCGACGCTGTGATGCTGAGTGATGAAACGGCGAACGGATCCTATCCACTTGAAGCGGTAAAAAGTATGAAACGAGTCATTCTGCATACTCAGGAAAACGTGCCACTGTACGCGCTCGACGCTCCGGTATCTGGCGACTCACACTCCATGGCAATCTGCCAGGCTGCCGTACACATGGCACGTGACCTCGACACAGCAGGTATTATCGCTGAGACTAAATCGGGTGCAACCGCCCAAAATATATCTGCGCATCGTCCGATGCGTCCGGTATTTTCAGTTACTAGCGATCGCCGCGTGGCGCACCAACTTGCCTTGCTGTACGCAACCAAGAGCTTCATGCGACCTGACGGCGAAAAGGCTGGTATCGAATTGATGCGCGATCTCGTCGATCGTGGCTTCGTGCACGCCGATGAGTCGGTCGTAATCGTCAGCGGTCGCCAACCAGGCGTTCAGGGCGGTACCGATACGATTCGCATCCGCAGACTCGAAAAAGCACAAGCATTGGGCGCGTAAATCTGATACACTGAAAAGCAATGAACACGGTGGGCAACAAACTATTTCACAAGCGGACAATGCGAAAAACGCCGCTCAAACACAAAACGGTACTCCTTAGAGCCGATTACAATGTGCCGATGCAAGATGGTAAGATCGACGACGATTTTCGTATTCGTTCATCGATTCCCACGATCGAACATTTACTGCGCGACGGATGTAAGGTTGTAGTCATTTCACATTTGGGCCGACCCGATGGCAAACCAAATAAGGAATATAGTCTCGAGCCTGTCGCCGCGCGACTTGCGAAACTACTCGGTCGAGATGTCCGTTTCGTCGATGCATGTGTTGGTCCGAAAGTTAAGATGGCAATCAAGCGCGCCCCGGCAAAAAGCGTCATCGTTCTGGAAAATCTGCGATTTCACCCGGAAGAAGAAGCGAATGATCCGGCATTTGCTCGTCAGCTTGCTGCCGATAGTGGCGCCTCGTATTTCGTACAAGACGGATTTGGTGTCGTACACCGTGCGCATGCCAGCACCGATGCGATTACCCAGATTCTCCCGAGCGTCGCAGGCTTATTGCTCGAGCGCGAATATGTACAGATTGTCGGTGCGATGAAGCATCCACGTCGTCCGCTGGTGGCGCTCCTGGGTGGCGCGAAGGTCAGCGACAAGATACAGGTTATCGATGCGCTGGTACGAGTTGCCGATCAAATTATTATCGGTGGCGCGATGGCCAATACGTTTTTGGCATATCACGGTAAGCCGGTCGGATCGAGCAAAGTCGAAGCCGATCAAAACGCCGTGCTGGATACGATTTATCGGGATATCGATCGAAAGGTATCTGCGAAATTCCGAGACAACTTTTTGGTATTGCCGACAGACGTGGCCGTGGCAAAAACCATCGACGAGAGTGAAACCCGTCGCAACGTATCGGTAGACGACGTAGCTGCAGACGACAAGATTCTCGATATCGGTGACGCATCGATTGAGCGGATGGTCGCGGCGCTTGACCGAGCCCAAACGGTGATCTGGAACGGTACGCTCGGTATGGCAGAACTGCCGGAGTTTGCGCATGGGTCAGCCCGTGCGGCACTTGAGCTGGCTCAGCACCGAACTATCACCTCTATCATCGGCGGCGGAGATACAGCGGACTTCGTGTTGCACTGGGACGCGCGCGGTGGCGAGAGCTTCACGCATGTGTCGACCGGCGGCGGTGCAAGTCTCGAGCTCATGGCGGGCGAGAAGCTACCCGGCATCGAGGCACTACTCGATGCATAATCGTTGTACATTTCGAGCGCAAACTGATACACTAATGACAAATAATCATAAGCAAGAATAAAGCGTGGGCAAACACCTAATCATCGCCAACTGGAAGATGCATCTCAATATCCATGAGGGCAGCTTATTAGTACACAAACTTCATGAGATGATCCAGAATCATCGAACTGTTGAAGTGGTTCTTGCGCCAGGCTTTTTGAGCTTACAGTCTCTCAATCTTCAGATCAACCATGCTAAGTTCAAGCTGGCTGCCCAGAATTTCTTTTGGCGTGACGAAGGTGCGTTTACCGGTGAAGTATCGGCAAACCAGCTTCGTGGACTTGTCGGTTATGCACTGGTTGGACACTCTGAACGACGCCATATCTTTGGTGAAGCCGGTCGCGAAATCGGCCGTAAAGTCCAAGCCGCGATTCGCCATGACATCAAACCAGTACTCTGCGTCGGTGAAACGGCTATGGAACGACATGACGGCGAAACGAACGACGTATTGCACGACCAGCTCGTAGCTGGGCTTGCGAACGTGACAAGCGAAGATATGAAGTATGTTGCGATTGCATACGAGCCAGTATGGGCGATTGGTACAGGCGATAACGCCATGCCAGACGACGTTGAACGAGCCGTTCAGGCAATTCGACGACAGATTCAGCACATGTTTGGCGCGCAGGTAGCAAAAGATGTACCGGTGCTGTATGGCGGTAGCGTCTCCAAAGACAACGCGACCAGCTATCTCAATGCTCAGGGCGTCAATGGATTACTCGTGGGAGGCGCAAGTCTTCATGCAGAGCAATTCGCGGGGATTATAAAGTGTGCACACGAATCATTAAGCAGCAAGCGATAGGAGCGGGGGAATGGCTGAGATTGATTTTGATGAACTAGACAAAGCGGTCAACTCAATTATGAGTGGATCGGGTATTGCGAAAAAAGATCCTGATACGACTTCAGCGAGCAGCGATGACGATCAGGACAACGAAGCACAGCACGACACGCTGGGCGTCGAGTCGCATGAGGACAACGATATGAACCGTGACGAGTCAACTGACATGACTGTCAGCGACGCAGATGCAAATACAGATACCGATGTCGCCGATGAGGCAGTGTCAGACGATGACGATATGCCAGCGGAACACTCGTACGATCAGGCTGTTGATACAACCGAGCCATCTGATTCGGTCGACGAAACTGACAAAACTGATGAATCTTCGGTCGAAACCGACGCAGCTCAGTCGACTACACCTCAGACCTCTACGCCGCTTGCGACGAAGCGCCGTGGTCAATTTATGGACATGAAACACCCGTCTGCCGACATGAAGACCGGATCGGTCGCGTCAGCCACGCCATCCCGCCAAGGCGTGACGCTTGCACCGCTTTCTCAGCTAGCTGTTACACCAAGCGAGTCAACCGACTCATTCGAGCAGGCGTCTGTCTCGAACGAAGCTGTCGATGTCAGTCATCTCGACGGCGTCGATACGACTATGCCTGAAAGCGCACCAGAACAGACCGAGGACGACACTAATGTCCTCGACGACAATGAATCCGCACCGACATCGCCATTCCTCCCGGATGCGAAAGTTGAAAAACGACCGCTGGGTGCACCATTCGGGCTCGAAGACACCGCAGAAGAATCCGAAGACGTGTCAGCTTCGGCCCCAGACACAGCAAGCGATTCTACGACGAGTGATGCGTCGACAAACCAAGCGGCGCTACCACAAGAGCTGCATCCATCGGTACTTGAAGTTGAGGCTGATACTACTGCCGACACACAAGACCAGGCCGCCAGTACTCCTGCAGCGACAGACACTGAATCAACCAAGGCCGTCGAAGCCACGCCTGCGGTCGAAGACAAGACTCCAGTCAGTTCGAGTGCGCACACAGGCCCGACATCGATTCCGCCGCAGTACACGACGAAAAAACAGTCAGACGATAGTGACGACGCGCCGCAAACATCACTCTATGACAATGCCGTCGAGCACCCTGCACTGAGTGAGCATAAGAAGCCGTCTCACTGGCTTGTCGCGATAATCGTCATCATTATGCTTCTACTCGGGGCTGCCGGTGGTGCGGTTCTGTACCTATATCAGACCGGCGCTCTGTAAGCTCTGATATACTAGTAGTAATGGATATGCGCGAGGGTTTAAACGCTGAGCAGCGCCGTGCACTTGAGGTGTCTCGGGGCCCTGTCTTGATATTGGCAGGCGCAGGCAGTGGTAAGACTAAAACCTTGACACATCGTATCGCTAATCTTATTGCCAATGAAGGCATATGGCCGCAAGAAATCTTAGCAGTCACCTTTACGAACAAAGCAGCTCGAGAAATGCGCGAGCGACTATGGTCATTGCTCGAGCCTGCTAAACTCGCGCAGGGCGGTACGGTTCCTCGCAGTTTCATGCCTTGGATGGGGACGTTTCATGGCGTGTGTGTACGATTGCTGCGTCTCGACGGTGAAAAGATCGGCATCCGATCGAATTTCGTCATATACGACGAGGATGATCGACTTGGACTCATAAAAAAATCGCTTAAAGACCTCGGGCTTCACAATAAGCAGATAAAACCTCGCGCGATCAGTGCGGCTATTTCGGGCGCAAAAAACCAATTGATCACGCCGGTTGAATACCGTGAAACCGCGACGTTTCCGTTCCAGAAAGACGTCGCCGCGATTTACGAACAGTACGAGACCGCCAAAACGCAGGCTGGCGCGCTTGACTTCGATGATTTGTTGCTTGAAACCGTTCGATTGCTCAGAGATGATGTCACCGTGCGCGAAAAATGGCGCACACAGTTTAAACACATTCTGATCGATGAGTATCAAGACACCAACGCCGCGCAATATGCCATCGTAAAGTACCTCGTCAATGACGAGCGCAATATCTGCGTCGTGGGCGACGACTGGCAGTCGATTTATAGTTGGCGCGGTGCTGACTATACGAATATTCTCAATTTCGAGCGTGATTTTCCCGGAACAACCGTTATAAAACTTGAACAGAACTATCGATCGACTGGCGCAATTCTCGACGCGGCCCACCAGGTCATTACCAAGAATGTCGAGCGGACTGATAAAAAGCTATGGACCGATTCGGGCAAGGGTCTACCGGTTGAGATTCATGAGGTCTACGATGAAGCCGAAGAAGCCTATGCGCTCGCTAGCCGGATTCAAGCGCAAGTAACAATTGGTGCGCGTAAGTACGGCGACTTTGCGGTGTTGTACCGCATGAACGCGCTTAGTTATATTCTTGAGCGGTCGCTGCTGAGTATGCACATACCGTATCAAATTATCGGTGGCGTACGGTTTTATGATCGCGCCGAAATCAAAGACATGATTGCGTACCTCAGACTGGTGTATCAGCCGGCAGACATTATGAGCTTCACCCGTATCGTCAATGTGCCAAAGCGCAGTCTTGGTGCGACAAGCGTTGAAAAGTTTCTTGCGTGGCAAGCTACGACCGGCATGGATATTATCTCGAGTCTTGTGAACGCCGATCAGACGAGTAGTTTGACGCCTCGGGCCAAAACGGCGCTTGTACGCCTCGGTGAAATCTTGCGTACGGCTCAAATAAAAGTGCAAGACAACGTCAGCCCAAGCGAACTGATCGAATGGCTACTCGATACGCTACAGTACCGTGACTATGTGCTTGATGGGACGCCGGCGAGTGAAGAACGTATTGAAAACCTCGATTCATTAATTTCAGATGCCCGGACCTTTGCCTCGGTGAGCGATTTTCTCGAGGAAGTCAGTCTGATGTCGAGCGCCGATACGGCGGCGACCGACGAAAAGGTGACGCTTATGACGCTTCATGCGGCTAAAGGGCTGGAGTTTCCTGTCGTGTGGATGGTCGGACTTGAGGAGGGAATTTTTCCGCATTCTAGGGTATTCGATGCCGGTCCGAGCGAACTCGAAGAAGAGCGACGGCTGTGTTATGTCGGCATGACGCGAGCCCGCGAAGAGCTGCACATGAGCTATGCCTCTAGCCGCCTGCAACACGGGCAGCGCGATTATAATATGCCGAGTCGATTCCTGAGCGACATGGGGCATAAAGCGGCTGCCATACCACTTGGCGCAGTTAATCGTGCACCGCGTAGCGATGTTGGCGAATATTTCTCGGTACCTGACTACGACATCGGCGATCGCGTAAAATCCCTACAGTTCGGTACCGGCGAAATCGTTGATATCGACGGTCTTGCCGTTTCGATAAAATTTGAAAATGGTCAGTTGAAAAAGCTCAATGTCGAATACGCTCACCTCGAGAAACTCAACTAAAAAACTGCCAAAAGCCTGGTTTTATGCTCATTTTTTGCTATAATCTTTTAAAGTGATGTTTCGTGGAAATTCCTCGCTAACACCAACACTACGTATTGGATCTCGAATAATCGATCGGCGAAGTGTTGTACTTTCTTTTGTCGCTATTTTGTTGATGCTTTTTCTTGCTATTGCCGTGCGTAACACCTATGCCGCAAGCGAAAATGTATCTCGAACCGGTAAGCACGTGCTAACCGTGTATGACGATGGCACCCAAAAAGGCATATTGACCGAAGCGCATACGCTGCGTGAGGCATTTAAAGAGGCCGGAATCGTCGTGGGCGCAAATGATGTAACCGAGCCAGCGCTTGACGACGAGCTTGTCGCCGCGACCTATGATGTCAATGTCTACCGTGCACGACCAGTTGCCGTTCACGATAACAAAACGGTCAAAAAAGTCATGACACCGTACCGATCAGCCAAGCAAATTGCCAAACAGGCAGGCATCGCACTGCACGACGAAGATATGGTGCATCTTGAGTCATCGGATGATGTCGTTCGCGACGGCGCAGTTGAACGATTGATCGTCGAACGCGCAACGCCATTCACGTTCGTCTTTTACGGGGAGAAGAACCAAGATTATACGCAGGCGACAACAGTCGGCGAAATGCTCGACGAAAAAGGTATCAGCCTCGGAGCCAAAGACAAGGTATCACCGGCCAAATCGACCAAGATTAGCGCAGGCATGAAAGTTGAGATCTGGCGCGAAGGCAAGCAAACCGTGACACGTAAAGAAAAAGTTGCCTTTTCAACGCGTCAAATACAAGACGCCGATCAGCCAATTGGCTATCGCAAAGTAAAAACGGCCGGTAAAGACGGCGAAAAACTGGTAACCTATGTCGTCATGGTCAAGAACGGCGCAGAAGTCAGCAAAAAAGCAGTAAAGACCGTCGTGACACGTCAGTCAGTCGCTCAGGTAGAAGTAATCGGTACGAAGAACAGCTACAGCGGATCGCTCAACGATTGGCTTTACAAACTTCGTATGTGCGAGACCGGCGGCAACTATAGCTCAAACACTGGCAATGGATTTTATGGAGCCTACCAATTCATGCCTTCAACGTGGAATAGTATCGCTTCGATGATAGGTCGCTCTGACCTAGTGGGCGTCTTGCCAAGCCAGGCCGCTCCTGGCGATCAAGATGCGATGATTATCGCGAACACGAATATGACAGCAGGTTTGGTTACACAGAACCCAGGCTGCTATGCTTCGACCGGTATATCAAACAAACCGCCAGCGAGCTAATGCCAACAAATAAGGCACTCGGCCAACATTGGCTGCAAGATCGTGACATATTAGCGCGTATTGCCGATGTCGGTCAGATTACAAAAGATGACACGGTTCTTGAAATCGGTCCAGGATTGGGAACACTCACAAGCGAGTTGCTCCGCCGAGCAAAGCGTGTTGTCGCCGTCGAGTTCGATGAGGCGTTGGCCGCGAAACTTCCCGGTCAGTTTCCTGGCACGGCGCTAGAAGTTGTTCATCAGGACATTCTCAGCTACGATCTTTCGCAGCTACCGACCGGTTATATCGTCGTCGCGAACGTACCGTATTACATTACGTCAAAGATCATCGATCGATTGATGACAGCCGACAATAAACCGGTACGCAGCGTGCTCTTGGTCCAAAAGGAGGTCGCCGAGCGAATCGCCGCCGGGCCAGGCAATATGAGCTTGCTCGCCCTAAGCGCACAGCTCTATACGCGGGCTCGGCTCGACTGCGAAGTTCCGCGCGAATATTTTACGCCGCCACCAAAGGTCGATTCGCAGGTAGTCGTACTCGAGGCGCTCGACGAACCGGCCATACCGATGAGTGATCATAAAGCCTTGTGGCGTCTGGCGCACGCTGGGTTTGCTAATAAGCGCAAAAAACTTCGAAGTTCATTGTCAGCTGGCCTTGGTCGTCCCGTCGCCGACATTGAGCAGGCGCTCGTGGCGGCCGGCATCGATCCGAATTTACGAGCCCAGGCATTATCTATCGACGATTGGCACCGGCTAGTCGGTATACTAGACGTATGATTGTCGCTGACCAACCTACATGCTTTGCCGACTCCATTCGCGTCGGCGTGTCGTCGCGTCAAGACGGCACTATGCTTGATAAAACCCGTGAAGAGCGTCACCATGAGTCGATCGTAGCAAATCGACGCGCGTTTTGTGACGAACTCGGCATTGCCTATGAGCGCTGCGTCTACCAAATTATTCGCTACGACACCGGACTGACATACGATAGTATCGCTGAAGTCGACCGCCCAGATACCGATGGCGTATGGGCTGACGTGCTCTATACGGAACAATCAGGACTTGGCCTGTTTTTACCGGTTGCCGATTGTCTAGCGGTCGTCGTTCATGACCCAGCGCGCGACGCGATTGCTCTGGCGCATATCGGCCGGCATGCGTCTATCGCAAAAACGATAACGAAAGCCATCGAGTTTTTTGTATCTCGCGGCAGTAATGCGTCCGATTTGGTCGTATGGTCAGCGCCGAGTGTTGGTAAACAAAGCTACCGTATGGACTATTTCGATCATACCAATGACCCAGACTGGCAACCATTCGTTGACACCCGCTCGGACGGTTTGTACCTCGATCTCAGTGGGTATAATCGTCAACTTGCCATCGCGTCAGGGGTTGATCCTGCGCATATATTTCTTTCAAATACCGATACGGCAACGGATGAAAACTATTTTTCTCACTCGCAGGGCGATACGAACGGACGCTTTGCAGTCGCTGTGATGATGCGCTAACGGGGGAGCTTTGCTATACTGTTAGTACATGGGTAAAAATCTCTATATCACGACTGCTATTCCATACGTCAATGGAACTCCACATATTGGCAATGCGCTCGATTATTTGCTTGCCGATATATGGACACGGTACCAAATCCAAAACGGTAAGACTGTACGATTTCAGATCGGAACTGACGAACACGGCAACAAGAATGCCATGAAAGCCGCTGAAAAAGGCCTGACGCCACAGCAGTATGCCGACCAGGCGTATCTGCCATTTAAAGCAATGGCCGAAAAAGTCGGCTCGAGCTATACCGATTTTATTCGCACGACCGACATGCATCACAAGGCGGCTGTGCAGTATATCTGGCAGCAGCTCAAAGACCATATCTACAAAGACACCTACGAAGGCTGGTATTGTACCGGTTGTGAGCAGTTTTATACCGATAAGGAAGTCGAGCTTAACAATGGCAGTTGCCCAAATCACCAAAAGCCGTTTGAACATTTGAGTGAAGAAAACTACTATCTGCGCTGCAGCGACTTTTCAGATGAAATTCGTCAGGCTGTCGAGTCGAACAAGATGCAGATTGTGCCTGAGTTCCGTAAAAAAGAATTGCTTGAAATGATCAAAGACGGCGTGAAAGACGTGTCGATCAGTCGTCCACGCAAGAGCCTTAGCTGGGGTGTTCCTGTCCCGGATGATCCGGAGCAGGTGATTTACGTTTGGATCGATGCGCTGAGCAATTACATTACCGTGCTCGGGTATCCGGACAACGTCGAATACAAAGAATTCTGGCCTGCGGATGTGCAAGTCGTCGGTAAGGACATCTTACGATTTCATGCGATTATCTGGCCGGCGATTTTGCTCGGTCTTGGATTGCCACTTCCTAAGAAGTTGCTCGTGCATGGCTTTATCAATGTCGGCGGAGCGAAAATCTCGAAATCAGTTGGCAACGTTGTCGATCCTGGTGAGATTATCGATACCTACGGCCTTGATGCATTCCGATACTTTTTCTCGCGCCACATTCCAACGCAAGAAGACGGTGACTTTACCTGGGAAAAATTTGAAAGTGCGTACAACAACGAGCTCGGTAACGACCTTGGAAACCTAGTCCAGCGCACGGCGAGCATGATCAAACGTTATCAGGCAGGCGTTATCGGTGAAATAACGACCGGTGAGCACGATATGGGACCGTACCGTGCAGCCATGGAAAAATTCGCGTTCGACCAAGCGTTTGATGAAATCTGGTCAATGGTGCGTTCGCTCAATCAATATATTGAACAAGTGAAACCGTGGGAGATTGCCAAGGCTCGCGACACCGATACGGAAGCAGAAGGTCATTTGGCGGAAGTGCTGTCACATTCCGCTGGCGCATTGTTGCAGATTGCTGACATGCTGGTGCCCTTTTTGCCTGCTACCGCGAAAAAAATGCATGAGCTATTTGAAAATGGGGTCATACCCGATGAATTAACACCGCTCTTCCCGAAGATCTACAAACATACCGACGATCCTCGCGCCACACCCTCCGTATGAAACTGATCGATACGCATTGCCATATTCACGAAGCTGAATTTTTTTCGCCTGAGCAGCAACTCGAAGTCTATGATGCCGCTCGCGCCAGTGATATTGGCATGGTATGCGTGGCAACTAGCGAAGCTGCATCTACAGAAGCTATCAACTTTGCGACGAGCCATGACGACTCGTGGGCTGTAGTTGGTGTGCATCCGCACGAAACTGATCACGGCTGGGCGGGGATTGGCCAGCTGCTGTCTACGCATCGCAGCGATGTCGTTGGCATTGGCGAGATTGGGCTTGATTACTTCTATATGAACGCACCGCGCGAAACACAGATTGCGGCGCTCGAACAACAGTTACAGTGGGCCGTAGACTACACGCTGCCTGTTAGCTTTCATGTACGCGATACGACCTCACGTGAGAATGTGTCGGTGTGGGATGATTTCTGGCCGATTTTCGATAACTTTTCTGGTATCACGGGTGTTATGCATAGTTTTACCGATACGTCATCTCAGCTGGAGAGTGCACTTTCGCGGGGGCTGTTCATCGGCGTTAACGGTATCAGTACGTTTACGAAAAGCACTGCCCAGCAAGCCATGTTCGCCTCGATTCCGTTGGAAAAATTACTACTTGAAACAGATGCGCCCTTCTTGACGCCAGCGCCATTTCGTGGTAGAATGAACCAGCCTAGCTTTGTCGGGAGGGTGGCAGAACATATGGCGACAGTCCACGGAGTGTCGCTTGATTTAGTTTCTACCACAACCACCGCAAATGCTCGCGGGCTATTTAGCATCTAACTACGAGAAATTATGGACACACGGAATCAATATCAGATACCGCAGCGAAATGAGCTCGATCACGATCGTTTTGCTGAACGTACCCCACGCTCACCGGAGTTTGACGCTATCAACCGCGACATCGCTGCTTCATATGAGCAGCCTACACCTGTCGAACGTACCGACTATACGTCTATGGGCCGCAGTGCACTCGATATTTCCCGCACTCAAACCGAGACGGTCCCTGCTTCTGCTGAAACACTTAATCCGGCCTACGTCATTGGACAAATCGGCATGGAGCTCACCACACTGCGACAGAACGAGCTTGCTAGTCGAAACCGCGACGACTTCGGCCTCGCCGCATAATCATGAGTTCGCTCATAACCAAGGCATTGCAGCTTCTCACCGGCGATGAGACGAATACCGATTGGCTGAAAATGCCAAAAAAACGTGTACTAAAACAACTTACCGAACGTGAACTGATTCGACTCGAAGCTGAAATCGGTGCGACCTTGTTTGGTGCATTGCCAAAAGGGCATCGCCGCGAATTCTTCTGTCTCGATGCTTCGACGTGGATATGGCACGAAGAGTGGGTTGATGAGTCGACTCGAAAGCTCCAGACAGCCACGACACGCTATGAAGTTCAGCCAACAGGTGTATTAAAGGTACAAGAAGGTGCACGCTATAGCTACGTCGACGGGCAAGAACTCGACAATCTGACGCTCGCCATCCGTATGTACTATGAGCGAGTAACACGAGAGATATATCACCAAGAACCCAAACAGATAGCCTGATATAATAGTATCGTGACGTTTGAATCGCCGATTTATTTCGATTTTGCTGCAGCGACTCCGGTTTCGGAAGTCGCGCTTACTGCTATGCAGCCGTACTGGAGCGAATATTTTTACAATCCTTCAAGCCCGTACGCACCGGCCGTGTCGGTTCGACGCGCCTATGAAGCCGCAAAGCATGAGCTCGCGGTCGCAATTGGTGCCAAAGCCGATGATATTATCATGACTGCCGGCGCGACCGAGTCAATCAATCTTGCTCTCACTGCCGCCACGGATGCGCATCTTGTCACGACCGCGATCGAGCATCATGCCGTGCTGCATGCGGCCGATCAGTACGATCATACGATCGTCGCCGTTGGGCGATCGGGAATTGTCAGCCCTGCAGCTATCGAAGCAGCGATTCGGCCTGACACGACACTCATTTCCGTTGCACTCGCCAACAATGAGCTCGGCACAATTCAGCCGCTGCGCGACATTGCCGCACTCGTCGCAAACGTCCGTGCGTCACGCCGCGACAATGGTGATACGACACCATTATGGCTACACAGTGATGCGTCGCAGGGTATTGGGCAAATTGACGTCAATGTCGCACGACTTGGTGTCGATATGATTACCATCAATGCTGCGAAATGTTATGGACCAAAACAGGTCGCTTTACTGTGGCGTTCACCGCGGGTGACATTAAAGCCTATCGTGCAAGGTGGGGGCCAAGAGAGCGGTCTCAGAAGCGGAACTGAGAATGTCGCCGGTACGGTTGGTTTTGCAGCTGCTTTGAGGGAGGCGACCGCCAAGCGAAAACAAGAGTCGCAGCGTCTAAGCGAACTACGCGACACGCTTGAGTCATATCTTCGTGAACATTGCCCGCAGCTGGTTGTTACCATTGCTGGCAAAAAGCGCCTTCCGGGCTCACTTCATGTCATGGTACCCGGCATCGATGCTGAACGACTCGTTTTTATGCTTGAAGCAAAAGGTGTATTGGTAGCGACAGGAAGTGCCTGTGCGGCAAATAGCGGCACACGAAGTCATGTGCTCGAAGCCATAGGGCTTGCGCCCGAAGAGGCAGACGGCAGTTTACGGTTAACGCTTGGCCGTACGACGACCGAGCAGGACGTGCTTGTCGGCGGTGAAGCGATCGTTGAAGTGATCAATACGGAACTACAGAGGATTGCAAGGTGATCCGCTGGCTTATCGGTGCGGTTGTTGTTGTCGCACTAGTTATTATTGGCATATCGCTATTTTTGACACCCGATAATCTTATGAAATGTAACGACATGCCTTCAGATTTGACTGGGTGCGAGAAGGCTGACGTAATCATCGCGGTCAGTGGTGGCGACACGCCGGCACGTACGCAAAAAGCAATCGATCTATACATGAACGGCTGGTCATCGCAGCTGATATTTTCGGGTGCGGCATCTGACAAAACAGGTCCAAGTAATGCCGAAGTAATGCGTACACAAGCTCTCGAACAAGGCGTACCAGACTCAGCTATCCGTATCGAAGAGACGAGTGAAACGACGAAGCAGAACGCTGAAAACACCAAAGATATTTTGCATGACGAGCACATCAAATCCGCTATTTTAGTAACATCGCGCTACCATATGAAGCGCGCCATGCTTGAATTCCAAAACCGTGCACCGAACATATCGTTTCGCGCCAGCCCAGCAGCCGGCGATAATCAATGGTCGATGCTCTGGTGGACTACTCCATACGGTTGGTTCCTTGCTGTCAGTGAACTTGTCAAAATTATCATATTTTATCTTGGAGGCTCACGCTAAATGACGCGCGTATTCGTTGGCATGAGTGGCGGCGTCGACTCTTCGCTTGCCGCGGCACTGCTTGTCGAGCAAGGCTACGACGTGGTGGGTGTATATATGAAAAACTGGAGCCAAGATTTGCCCGGCATGAAGTGCCCGTGGGCCGAAGATCTCGCTGATGCCAAACGTGTGGCGGTGAGCCTCGGCATTGATTTTCGGGTGTTCGATTTTGAGCAGGAGTACCGCGACAAGGTGGTACAGTACATGATCGATGAGTACAAAGCGGGCCATACGCCCAACCCAGACATCATGTGCAACCAAGAAGTAAAATTCAAATTATTTCTCGATGCCGCTCTTGAAGCCGGTGCCGACATGATCGCGACCGGTCATTACGCAAAGACTGAGAACGGCGCGCTACTTCAAGCGAAAGACGAAGACAAGGACCAAACGTATTTCTTGTACCGCGTGACATCGGCAGCGCTTGAAAAGACTCTCTTTCCGCTTGGCAATTATACGAAACGTGAGGTTCGCGACATGGCAAAACAGCGCGGGTTGTATACCGCGACCAAAAAAGAATCTATGGGAGTCTGTTTTGTCGGGCAAGTTGGTATGCGGGACTTCTTAAGTCAGTACGTGCAGACCGAACCGGGCGATATCGTCGATCGGGACAGTAAAAAAACGCTTGGTCGTCACGACGGTGCGATATTTTACACACTCGGTCAACGTCACGGCCTTGAGCTCGGCGGCGGCTTACCGTATTACGTCGTCGATAAAGACATGGACGCCAATGTCGTCTACGTGAGCCGCGATCTCAATGCCAAAGAAATGTGGCGTGATTCGATTCAACTTGCAAACGTTCACTGGATTAAGTCCCAGCCTGCTGACGGTCAAACCGTTCAGGTGCGCGTACGACACCGTGCGCCATTAGTCGCCGCAACAGTAGCTGGTTCGACCCTGCAGCTTGCTGAAGCGCAACGGGCAGTTACAGCCGGACAGTCGGCCGTAGTTTATGACGGCGAGGTGTGCCTCGGCGGTGGAATCGTGGTATCATAACAGATATGAACGCACAAGAAATCCGCAACGCTTACCTAGACTTCTTCAAACAACGTAATCATGCAGTAATCCCTCGCGCACTGCTCATGCCATACAACGATCCAACAACCTTGTTTACTGGTAGTGGCATGCAGCCAATCATTCCGTACCTGCTCGGCGAAGAGCACCCTGAGGGCGTTCGTCTTGTCGATAGTCAGACGTGTCTACGTGCTCAAGACATCGATGACATCGGCGATAACCGCCACACGACGTTTTTCGAAATGCTTGGAAACTGGAGTCTTGGCGATTACTTCAAAGATGAGCAAATCAATTGGATGTGGGAATTTCTTGCCAACGTCGTTAAGCTCGACATGAGCCGTATTTACGTCACCTGCTACAGCGGTGCTCCTGAATTTGATATTCCAAAAGACACTGAAGCTGCCGCAGTATGGCAGAAATTATTCGAAGCAAAAGGCTTGTCGCATGGCCAGGCAGATATCGGTAGCGAAGAAGCCGGCTACGAACGAGGCATGAACGACGGTGAGCGTATTTTCTTTTACGATGGCAGCAAAAACTGGTGGAGCCGAAACGGCAACGAAGCTAACACGCCGGTTGGCGATCCGTGTGGCCCTGACTCTGAAATGTTTTATGATTTTGGCACGCCGCACAATCCTGAGTTCGGTGAGCATTGTCACCCAAACTGTGACTGTGGTCGATTCATGGAAATCGGCAACAACGTCTTTATGGCCTACAAAAAAGTTGCCGAAGGAAAGTTCGAAAAACTCGACAAGCCAAATGTTGACCATGGTTCCGGACTTGAGCGAATTGCTGCCGCTAAACTAAACGACCCAGACGTATTTAAGATCAGCCTTATGTGGCCAATCATTGAAAAACTACAGAACTTGAGTGGCAAGAAGTATGAAAGCCACACCGAAAGTATGCGCGTTATCGCCGATCATCTTCGTGCCGCAACATTCATGGCAGTCGACGGCTGTGTGCCGAGCAATAAAGAGGCAGGCTATGTCATGCGTCGATTGCTCCGCCGTGCGATTCGTTTCGCGTTTGACCTAGGTGTTGAGCAGAACTTTCTACAAGAGGTTGTACCGGTCGTAGCTGATCTGTATCACGGTGATTTTCCAGAAGTCGCCGAAAAACGCGATGAAGTTATCGCTGTACTCGTAAAAGAAGAAAAAGCCTTCCGACAGACGCTTCGAAAGGGCATCAAGCAACTTGAAGACTTGGCAGAAGGCGGACTAACTGGCGAAGAAGTCTTTACGCTCTATGACACGTACGGATTTCCTGTCGAACTGAGTGTCGAAGAAGCGTACAAACAAGGCATTTCCGTGAGTGAAACCTGGCGCGCAGAGTTTGATGCCAAAATGGCAGAGCAACGTCAGCGCAGCCAGACGGCAGCCAAAGGTACCTTCAAGGGCGGCTTGGAAGGTCAGGACGATATTCACAAAAAGTATCACACCGCAACACACCTTATGTACCAAGCGCTTCGCGATGTATTGGGTGATCACGTGGTGCAGCGCGGCAGTAATATTACGACTGAACGACTACGATTTGATTTTTCACACCCCGAAAAAGTGACGCGTGAGCAACTTGACCAAGTCGAAGACATCGTCAACCGCGAAATCGCCAAGGACCTACAAATCAGTTTTGCGGAATACCCAACCGAAGAAGCAACCGGTCCACTTGGAGCACTCGGTCAATTCGGGGATCGTTACGGCGACACCGTAAAAGTGTATAGCATGAAAGATCCTGAGGCTGACCCGAATGAACGGCCATTTAGCTTCGAAATCTGCGGTGGTCCTCACGTAGAGCATACGGCACAGCTACTTGCTGATGGCAAAAAGTTCAAGATTCTCAAAGAAGAATCGTCGTCTGCCGGTATTCGCCGCATTAAAGCTAAGTTAGTTTAAGTTATCGCTCGAGCGTTCTTCGGGCAGCGTTCGAGTCGCCAAGCCTTCTTCGCGTAATTTTACTTCTGCGAATTCATCTAGCGACACCGCTTCAGTCGTTCGTGCACGGCGTTCATTGAGCTCTTCAGTAATATGCTCGAGTGCGTCGGCAAATGCTTCGACCTCTTGAGGCGTAGCGTCAAGTGGTATCTTTGTCCCATCTTCAATCTTGAATACGCCGATAAGATGCTGCGTCGGCGCGAACGAAAAACGAGCCGCGAGTGCAAATCGATCTGTACCCTCAATCGTTTTAGTAATGCCGACTTCAATCAGCCGTCCGTTTTCTTCGCTACAGACGATTTCATAATCCTCGACTTCATATGTCGTTACCGATGTGCGAGTGGCTCGGTCGTTGTCGGCAAGTACCATGTCGATATCTTCGAGTACGGTCCGTGACGTAAGGTCGGTATATTGGGAGTGCGATGGGTCATCATATGGCCGCACGGCGCGTGCCACTAGGTTGCTTAGTTCGCTAGAACGGATACCGTCTGGGTCTGTGCGAGGCAATGTCGTGCCAGCATCAACGAACGTGATTTCATGATAACCATCGTGCGCAGACGACCAGCTTGTCATGCCATCACCCTCGTCACATTCGAAAAGTACGTCAGTATCAAGCACCGGCACCTCTGGTGTGTAATCCGCGTAAAAGTGCAGTATCAAAGAGGCTAATGTATAACTGCGCAGTGCAAGCGGAAGCTCGAGTTTCGCGATTGTTTCGCCATCTTCGATACGAAAAAATCGATCCTGCTTCGTCGGTAGACAATCAACTTTTAACCGGTCGGCTACATCGGCAGACGCTAATAGTGCATTGGTGTATTTTTCTAGCCATGCGCGATTCGACGGCACAGGATCGGACGTTGTCATATGTATAATTATAGCACTTTTCTATCTATTTAGCAAGCCTAGGAGCGTAAGCGTATTTGGTATATAATTAGGCTATCCATGGTTTTCGATAAACTTCGTTCAAAAGTCGCTACTCGGACCGCACTCGATGAGTATCTAGTCGGTCTCGATATCGGTACTGAATTTGTCAAAGCGCTGATCGCCAAAAGTACGGGCGATGAACTTGAAATAGTCGGTGTAGGCCGAACCCGCCAGGGGGTGAGCGATATGCATTCTGGTGCGATCGCAGATATCACTGGTGTCGTACGAAACTGCGAAGACGCATTGGCGCAGGCAGAAGAGATGGCAGGTTTACAGGCGAAGCGTGCGGTGATTGGTATTGCCGGCGAGCTGGTAAAGGGCGTCACGAACACAATCCGTTACCGACGACCACAGCCTAACCGTCCGCTTGATATTCCCGAAATGGAATTTATTATCGAAAAAGTTCAAGAGCGCGCGCAGGCTAAAGCCCAGAAGCAGATCGCACTCGAGACCGGCAACGAAGAGGTCGAGGTCAAACTGGTAAACTCTGCCTTGGTCAGTATTCATATCGATGGCTATAAAATCTCCAACCCAATTGGATTTCAGGGTCGTGATGTTGCCGTACAGATTTATACGGCATTCGCACCGATGGTCCACATCGGCGCACTCGAGAAAGTCGCTGACGAGCTGGCACTCGATCTGATTGCAGTTGCCGCTGAACCCTTCGCCGTGTCGCGGAGTGTTCTTGGTAACGATGCCAGCAGCAGTTTTACGGCGATTCTGGCAGACGTCGGTGGCGGTACAACCGACATTGCCGTCGTCAACGATGGCGGTGTGGAAGGCACGAAAATGTTCGGTATCGGCGGACGAAGCTTCACGAGGACTATCGCGAGCTCGATGGACCTGACGTACGAAGATGCCGAGAAGCTTAAATGCAATTTGAATCACGAAAAGATAAAGCCAGATATTAAGCGCAGCGCCGAATCTGCTGTCGACAAAACACTTGACGTATGGCTCGACGGCGTCGAGCTTGCGCTCAGCGAGTTCGATTCGGTCGACCATCTTCCGAACCGAATCTTACTCTGTGGTGGTGGCGCGAGCTTAGACCAACTAGTGACTGCGCTAGCAGAGCGTGACTGGTATACTGATCTTCCGTTTACAAAGCGTCCGACGGTGCAGCATATCAAGCCGTCAGAAGTCGTCGGTATAAGCGATCCGACCGGCAAAGTAACCGATCATACCTTTATTACAGCCATGGGCTTGCTGCGAGTTGGCTATGATACAATCGTAGGTAGTAGCGACGCCGACAGCGTCAAAGAAAAAGTAAATAAATTGTTGAGAATATAACGTGGCGAATACACCGCAAAAAGACGTAGTATACATCGATGTCGAAGACGACATTACCGCGATTATTGGCAAGCTCAAGACGGCTAGTCATTCTATCGTTGCGCTTGTACCGCCTAAACGTACTGGAGTGCTTCAGAGCGCTGTGAACTTACGACTGTTGGCCCGTGCAGCGGAGCAGCACGATAAACGACTCGTCATTATCACCGGTAATCATGCTCTGAGTAGTCTTGCTGCCCAGGCTAAGATTCCTGTCGCGAAAAACCTGCAGAGCAAGCCAGAGCTCGGTGAAATCGCCGCGCTCGATATCGATAACGGTGAAGAAGTCATCGACGGCGCACAATTGCCCGTTGGTGAACACGCAAAACAAGCAGGCATGGACGACGCGGACGTAGCGGCCGCAACGGCTCTTGGTGCTGCGGCACTCACGAGCGCCGATGGTGGTACGGTTGTACAAAAAAGTTCTGTGCGTAAAAAATCCAACGTGCCTAATTTCGACACATTCCGCAAGAAGCTCTTTCTTGGCGGAGCAATCGGTGCGTTTTTGTTGCTATTTCTTATCTGGGCGTTTTGGTTCGCACCACATGCGACCGTCATTTTGTCGACACGTACCACGAAGGCTAATGTCAGCCAGCAGGTGAGTGTATCGACCGATGTCACCACCGATGCCGCAAAAAATACCATCAAGGCTACACTCAAATCATCGTCAGACCCAGTCAGTATTCCATTTACGGCGACCGGTAAGAAAAATGTCGGCGAAAAAGCGACGGCTACGGTAAAGTTCTCGCAACAGTCGCTTGGTGAGCGTACCGTTCCTGCCGGTACGGAGCTTCAGACCGAAAGCGGCTTGACGTTTATTACCGATAGCGCGGTTAGTATTCCTGCCAGCACGATTGGACCAGGCTGTTTCCCGACAGCATGTCCAGGTACGGCTACGGGTAGCGTGACTGCTGCCGAAGCGGGCGAACGCTATAACGGCGCGAGCGGAAGTCTCAGTGGAGCAGGTAGCGGTGTCTCGGCTGATTTTTCTGATGCTAGTTCTGGCGGTACCGACAAAACCGTCACGGTTGTGACGCAGTCTGATGTTGATACCGCTAAAAAATCAATCAAGGACGAAATCGATGAAAATACCGCCAAGCAGCAGTTGGCAAAAGAGCTTGGCGATGGCTACACGGTCATAACCGACTCGTTCAAGGTAGATACCAGTGACATCGCTCCGAGCGTTGCGGTCGGCAGCGAAGCGACGAGTGGCAAAGCAGAGCTCAAAGGTGACGCCAAGTATTCACTGTATGCCGTGAGCGATGACGAACTATCGAAATATCTCGATGCTGTCATAACGCAGCAGATCGATACACCGGACGAGCAAAAGATTTATAGCAACGGTGTCGATAAGGCGACATTTAGCGATGTACAAGCCGCCAAAAACGGCGTGAGCGCCGCATTGAGCGCAGCTGGAGAAATCGGTCCGAAAATCGACGAATCACAAGTTCGCCAGATTGCAGCTGGCAAAAACTACGGCGAAATTCAGCAAGCACTCGTGGCAATTACCGGTGTCGATGATGCGGATATCCAGTTTTCACCGTTCTGGGTGACGCACGCGCCGAAAGACACCAACAAGATATCGGTAGAATTCAAGCTCAATGAGCAGTAAGCGCACGATTATCGCGCTTGACGTCGGCGAAAAACGAATCGGAGTCGCTCAGGCAGATATGTCAATCGGCATTGCAGTCCCCTATGACGTTATCGAAGTAGATGGCAATGAGGTCGAGGCGATTATTCGGCTGGTTATTCTTAGCGGTGCCGATACGGTCGTAGTCGGGTATCCTCGCAATCAGTCTGGCGAGCCTACGGCACAGTCCACATACGTCGAGAATTTCGTCGCGACACTGCAAGATATCGACGCAAAGATTGTCTACCAAGACGAATCATTGACGAGTGTTCTGGCCGAACAGCAGCTCGAAGCCCGCAAAAAGCCGTATGCAAAAGGTGATGTCGACATGATCGCCGCAAGTCTGATACTCGACGACTATCTGGAGACGCATCGATGACGTTCGACCTCGAATCGATTGACACGCCGCCACCGTCTCTCTCGGAAGATCCCATTGCAGCGCGAGCTAAAAAACGTCGTCGCCTGATCATCATCGGGGCAATTATTGCCACGTTGCTTTTGCTGGTTTTAGGTGGTGCGCTTTGGTACACGCTTGCTCAGCGACCGGTTGATAGTAGTGCGATGACAAAGAAAACCCTCGAGGTAGACCAAGGTGAAACGCCTCTCGAAATCGGTGAGCAACTTCAATCGAACGGACTGATTCGCAGCGTATTCGCGTATCGTATATATCTGAAACTTCATGGACTCGAAAGCGGCCTAAAGGCCGGCACGTACAAGATAGCTCCATCGGAAAATCTTGCCAGTGTCGTCGAACATGTGACGAACGGTCAATCGGCGACATTTACAATTACGTTTTATCCTGGCTCAACGCTGTACGATCCGACTGATATCGCCGACGCCAAACGCACCGATGTCTTTACGATGCTCAGACGTGCCGGCTATAGCGAGCGAACCATACGCGAAGCGCTGAAGGCTCAGTATGAATCGCCATTATTCGCCGGAAAACCACGCGGCACAACGCTTGAAGGCTACGTGTATGGCGAAACATACCAGTTTTCTACTAGCGCTGATGTGAATGAAATCTTAGAACACAGCTTCGAGATTTATTACAAAAACCTGACTGAACACAATATCATTGCTGGCACAAAGAAACACGGCCTGAACCTCTATCAGGCAATCACGCTTGCCTCAATTGTTCAGCGTGAGGTAACGAATCCAGACGATATGGCCAAGGTGGCTCAAGTATTTTACAGCCGGCTCAAAAAAGACATGCCGCTTGGCTCAGATGTCACGTTCTTGTATCCGGCAAATCAGGCCAATATGCCCGCGACCGTCGACTTCGATTCACCGTATAACACGCGAATTCACAAAGGTCTGCCACCTGGTCCGATCTCAAACCCAGGACTCGATGCCCTTAAGGCTGTCGCGAACCCAGCCAAGACCGATTATCTGTACTTTGTCGCAGGCGAAGATGGTAAAACCTACTTCTCGCGAACGGCGGCAGAGCACGATAAGAACGTGGCCGAACACTGCGGTGACCTCTGTAAATAGACTACACCATCATACTCAAAACGCTTGACGGTGGTGCAAAAGAGGTGGTAAAATATCAAAAGCACATTAGCGGAGCTGTCTCGCTACAGAGGTATGGAGTATGACCTCGTAGCCGAGTGGGGTTCAGACCGACTAATGCGCCTACCTTGAAATGTCGTTACGGGTGTCGAAATCACGTTTATACGAGAAGTACTATCAATTAAATAATGGTCGACACGCACACCCTGTTCACAACAACAAACAGTGAAGAAAGACAGAGTACGGTAGAAGTCCCGCAGCAATGCGAGCGACGGGAGAACCATCATTCGTGGAGATCAACCCACGACAGGTCTTGATAAGCCGCCAAAAGCGCGCTTAAAAAAGAACCGACCTACAATTAGTTCAATCGCAGGATACATCGGAGTTTTCTTACTCGTGATGTCTCTTGTTGCTATAGGCTATCAACCGCCAGAACAAATCAAAGCAGCTGCGAGTGCGGTTGATATCGACACATCTGTAAGCTCATCGCTTGCACCTCAGACTTTATCCGTCGATGACCTAGTTGCCACACGAGTCGCAACCAATATCGCAGAATCTGCAGATTTGCCAGTGGCAAGTAACGTCGCCAACCTTTCGCAGTCAATCGCTGCCGAGAGTGTTTTGGCGCAAAACGATGCAAATATCGTGGCAAAGCCACAGGTCGTCCAGGCCTCGGCTGACACACGTCAAATTCAGACGTATACGGCGAAAGCCGGTGATACGGTTACTGATATCGCAAAGCAATACCACCTGAGTCCGCAGACGATTCGTTGGGCAAACGACATGGAGTCAGATGCCGTCGAACCAGGTCGCAAGCTTAAGATTTTGCCGACAGACGGCATTCTGTATACCATTCAGTCAGGTGATAGCATTCAATCACTGGCTTCGCGCTACAAAGCGAACGTCGAACAGATCCGAACTTACAATGACCTAGAACTTGGTGGATTCAAGCCAGGTAAGAAAATTATCATCCCATCAGGCAACCTTCCTGCCGATGAGCGACCCGGCTATGAAGCACCAGTGGCGCCAGTCGCAGCAAATGCTGGTATCGCCTATGGTACCTACGGTGGCGGCAACGGTACGGGCAACAATTATGCCGCATCTGTTGGAAACCGCTACGGATTCGGACAGTGTACCTGGTACGCATATGAGCGTCGTGCTGAGCTCGGTCGTCCAGTCGGTAGCTTCTGGGGCAACGCTTCCACTTGGGCATATTACGCCTCGGCTGCAGGCTTCCGCGTTGACGGATCGCCAGCTGTTGGTGCAATTATGCAAAACGGTGGTGGCTACGGGCACGTTTCGATTATCGAATCAGTAAATCCTGGCGTCTCAGTCACGATTAGCGAAATGAACGCCTATCGATTCGGCGGTGGATTCAACCGAATCGGTCACGGAGAAATCTCTTGGTCTGAAGCCGTCAGCGGCATGTACCAGTACATTCACTAGATCGTCGATACTGTCAAACCAAGTACCCCTGTAAAAACAGGGGTACTTATGGTATACTATAGATAACATGTTTGTAGACACCGCGAAAGTATTGATTCAGGCAGGCAAAGGCGGCGACGGTGTCGTCAGTTTTCGGCATGAGATCTACGTCGACAAGGGTGGTCCAGACGGTGGTGACGGCGGCAAAGGTGGCGACGTTATATTCGAAGCAACTGAAAACCTTAACACGCTTATCGATTTTCGTTTCAAGCCAGAACTAAAAGCTAAAAATGGCGGCAATGGTTCTAAACGTCGTATGCACGGCAAGTCCGGCAATGATCTGGTCGTCAAAGTACCGATGGGTACCCTCGTCAAACGCGATGGCAAACCAATCGCCGACCTCACCATGCACGGTGAGCGCGTAGTCATCGCAAAAGGCGGCGACGGTGGGTTTGGCAATGCGCACTTCAAGTCGAGCACCCGTCAGACGCCAAAAATGGCCGAATTGGGTGAGTTAGGTGAAACGTTCGAAGCAGAGTTAGAGCTCAAACTGCTCGCCGATGTCGGTCTTGTCGGCTTTCCGAATGCAGGAAAATCTACGTTCCTGAGTGTCGTATCAAACGCCAAACCAGAAATTGCGAATTACGAATTCACGACACTGACGCCAAACTTAGGCGTAGCCGATATTGACGATGGAACGCTGTTGATCGCGGACATTCCAGGGCTTATCGAAGGAGCGTCAGAGGGTAAGGGCCTCGGTGATACATTTTTGCGTCACATCGAACGCACCGGCGTACTGCTTCATCTTATCGATGTATATAGCGATGATGTCGCCAAAAGTTATGAGGCGATTCGTCATGAACTCGCTGCATACAGCACAGACCTGATGAAACGTCCTGAAGTCGTAGCTCTTACCAAGGTTGAGGGGCTGGACGACGAAATGATGCAGATGCAGCGAGAAGCGCTGAGCCGCGTCGTTCCGGCAGGAACACCGATTTTTGCGGTATCAGCGGCCGCTCATCAGGGCATCACGGAGCTCCTGCGCGAACTTCGTACACAGGTTAATACGTGGCGAGCGACATCTGAGGACGAAACCATTGTTGAATCAGACGGCATGCCGGTCATTACACTTGATGATACGCCGAACGAAGATGCCTGGACTGTCGAGAAAGTTGACGACACGTTTATCGTGCACGGCACCAAGATTGAGAAATTCGCACGACGCACCAACTTTGAACAATTCCAAGCAGTCAATCGACTCCGCGATATTATGCACAAAATGGGTATTACGCACGAACTCTATCGTGCCGGAGCAGAAGCTAGCTCACGGATTGCCATCGCCGACAACGAGTTCTCGCTCGTTGAGCAGCGTGATGACTAGTGTAGAAGTATTGACATTTTAGCTCTATTTTGATATAATATTGCCTAATCCTCGATAGCAGGTATCTGTTACCTCTTGGGGTACATTAATATGTCAGATAGCATGCACACATCGTGGTCGGCTCTGTGTCGATACCTCATACCGGTACCGAGCCAACCACGATACACCACCTTCTGAAGGGAATGCAATGAGACGCAATTTGCTCATCTCGATCGCCGCCGCACTCGCACTTGCGGGTTGCGGTGGCGCTCAGTCCGATCCACCCGCGGCGCCGTCATCATCCGCTGTCAGCTCTTCGTCGTCGCCCTCACTGAGCGACGACGAGATGCAGCAGCTCATGGACGACGCCAACAAGAACCCGCTGCCGGACCCCGAGCCCACGCTCGAGGCCCAGAAGCCCATCCAGTCGATCACCATGAAGATGGAGACCGACGAGGGCTACACCGGCACTGCCCAGGTCAACCTGTACAAGGCCGAGAAGGCCAAGATGGCCGACTTCACCGGCTGCGATGTGTCTGTCTTGCTCACGGCCGAGCCCGACCAGGACAAGATCTGGCTGGTGTCGTACCTCATCACGACGAAGACGGCCGACACCTCCCCTGCGGACTTTCCGTGGGAGGGGCCGGATCTCTGGCTCGACAACTCGCGGTTCAACTACGACAACGGTTCGTGGGCGTACTGCGAGCAGGGAGGTACACTCGGGGTTGAGTCCTCGAAGCCGATCACGACGCCCATCGGCGAGAGCCGGACCTTCTACGCCGTCCGCTGGTCGCAGGCCACGCCGAAGAACCCGAAGGGGCACTTCCCGGATGCACCCGTCGTGCTGCTGCCCTTTGATGGGGCTCCCGACTGGGTGACGAAGTGCAGTGCCAAGACGCTCGACAACGGCCTCTGTGCACTCGAGTTCAAGTGAACCGCGGCCGGCTCGTCTGGTGATACGTCGAGGGGGGTGGCGCCACGCCACTCCCCTCGACGAGGTGATTCATGCTATCTGACATAAACAACAATTCGTATTCATACACCCGGCAGGGTGTTTTTTGTTACACTAAAGGAGATGACGCAGACATTATTCTTTTATGACCTCGAAACGAGCGGCTTGAATGGTCGCGATGACCGTATTATGCAGTTCGCGGGCCAGCGTACCGACGCTGATCTTAATCCAATCGGTGAACCCTATAATCTGCTTGTCGCAATGAATGATGATACGTTACCGAGCCCGCAAGCATTGATGATCACTGGGGTGACACCACAAAAAACCCTCGAAGAAGGCTATACCGAAGCGCAATTTGCGCAGATGTTTATGAGTGAAATTGCGACGCCCGATACCACGATTGTCGGGTATAACAATATTCGCTTCGATGATGAATTTATTCGCGCGTTATTATGGCGCTGTTATTTCGATCCCTATGAATGGGCATACGCTGACGGGCGTAGCCGCTGGGATTTGCTCGATGTCGTCCGTATGACTCGAGCTCTTAGGCCAGAGGGTATCGAGTGGCCAGTCATCGACGGTAAGGCATCGAATCGGCTGGAACTACTTAGCAAGGCCAATGGCATCGATCATGTCAGTGCGCATGATGCGCTGAGCGATGTCGAGGCGCTGATTGGCGTAGCTAAGCTAATTAAAACCAAGCAGCCGGAGTTGTATAGCTACTTATATAAACTTCGCGATAAAAACGAAGTTAAAAAACTAATCAACGTCGAGCAGCCGCAGCCGTTTGTGTACACCAGCGGTCGCTACTCGGCAGATTATGATAAAACGACAGTGGCTATGGCCATATCTGCAGCTGAGCACGGTAACGTATTCGTGTATGATCTTCGTGAAGATCCCTCCGACTGGGTCGCGAAATCCAAGCAAGAAATCGCTGCTATACTAGCCACGCCGTATGCCGAGCGCGATGATTCATATAAAGCTCTACCAATCAAAAAGCTGCAATACAACCGCGCACCCGCAGTCGCGCCCGTGGGCGTGCTCGGACAGGCAGACGGATGGAAGCGGCTTGGACTTGATGTCGATACCGTGAGTAAGCACCAGAAAATCCTTCGTGAAAACAAAGCCTTTATTGATACGGCTACCGAGCTGCTGAATCAAAAGCCGGAATATCCTGCGTTACCAGAGGCTGAAAACCAGCTCTATGATGGTTTCGTGCCGCAGCGTGACAAGCTGCGTATGGAGGCAGTGCGCAATGCGACCCGTGAAGAACTGAAGCAGCTTGATCCGATGTTTGATGATACGCGTTTGGCGGCTATGTTGCCACGCTACAAAGCCTATAATTTCTCTTCAAGTCTTGGTGATGCAGAGCGAGCAGCTTACGAAGCATATCGAACAGCACGTATATCGCGCCAAGCACCAGCATTCTTAAAAAATTTGCAAACTCTCGCTGCGAATGATTCCCTGAGTGACCACCAGCAATTCGTACTTGAAGAGCTGAAGTTATGGTACGAATCGATCGTACCGGTTGAAGAAGTCTACGACTGAGTGGCGCGACGGGCGTAGCGTCGGTGCGGTAGCTGAGCAGCTTGCTTGTTGAGCGATTGGAGCATGCGTCGTCCGGCGATGGTACGGCCGAAACGTACGACTGACTGTGCAAGCAGCAATGAAAGAATACCGACAAGAATACCGAGCATCATATCAGGAGACAGTGCGTAGTTCGTACCAGGAATCGATCCCATGAGTAGAAAGAGTAGCAGTGCGGAAATGATTCCTGACGACAGCAGGCAGGTCGAACAGGTAAGAACAATTGCAAGCATGAGTAGGGCGCGTCGATTCATAGTTTCTCCAAGTTATTTATGCAATATAGTAGCAGATATAGCAATATTATGCAACCATAATCACTTTGCGTCGAGAGGACTAGAAAAAAACTTCAGAAAATGCTATACTTTCATGCGATGTCTGAATCAATTCGAGTACGAGGAGCGAGGGAGCATAATCTCAAAGACGTAGATGTCGATATACCGCGCGACAAGCTGGTGGTCATAACCGGTTTAAGCGGTTCAGGTAAATCGAGTCTGGCGTTTGATACGATTTATGCAGAGGGGCAACGACGATATGTCGAGAGCCTGAGTAGCTATGCCCGCCAATTCCTCGGTATCATGGACAAGCCTGACGTCGATACGATCGAAGGCCTTAGCCCTGCAATCTCAATTGATCAAAAATCTACCAGTCGTAATCCGCGCTCGACGGTCGCGACCGTAACGGAAATATACGATTATCTGCGTCTACTGTATGCACGTATCGGTGTACCGCACTGTCCGGTGTGTGGCAAAGAAGTGCATCGACGGACGCCACAAGCAATCATCGATGAAGTTATGAAACTCGGCGACGGCACACGTCTGATGGTGCTGGCACCTATCGTTCAGGCTAAAAAAGGTGAGTTCCAGCATATTCCTGAACGGTATTCACGACTTGGTTTCGCGCGTGCCCGTGTCGACGGTGTCGTCTATGCACTCGACGAATTTCCTGAACTGCAAAAAAGCTACAAACACGATATTGATATTGTCGTCGACCGAGTCGTACTCGCTGCCGATGCTGTCAGTCGTGTGACGCAGTCTGTCGAACAAGCGCTCGAGCTCGCCGAAGGTACCGCACATGTACTGAATGTCGATAGCGACGAAACGCATGTGTTCAGCCAACGATATGCCTGTGTCGATCACCCTAATGTCGAAATACCTGAGCTCGAACCTCGTATCTTTAGTTTTAACTCACCGCAGGGTGCATGTCCGGTATGTACCGGCCTAGGTCACCGACTCGAAGTCGATCCTGAATTGGTATTCAACCCGAACCTGACTGTCGCAGAAGGCGCGATTCGGCCATACAACCGTGTCAACTCAGATATGTGGTATGTCAAACGCCTGGAAGCTGTCGCGGACGCGCACGGATTTGATTTACGAACGCCAATCAAAGACATGAGCGAAGAAGCAAAGCAGATGATTCTTTATGGTACGGGCTCGCAAAAGTATCGTGTGCAGCTTGGTACTGGTCGCCACTATGATTCGACGTTCGAAGGTGTGATTCCGAATCTAGAGCGACGTCACAAAGAAACTGATTCTGATTTTATGCGCCGTGATATTGAGCGCTTCATGCGCGAACGGAAGTGTCACGAATGTAAAGGCGCCCGACTAAAACCATCTGTATTAGCGGTGACGGTCCATGGTATGAGTATTATGGATGTGTCTGATCTGAGTGTTGAATCAGCACTTGATTTGTTTATGAACCAGCTGCTACTGACAGGTGATGAAGCGCTGATTGGTAAACAGATTATTAAAGAAATCACCGAGCGCCTCGGCTTTATGAACAATGTCGGATTGAACTATCTTGAACTTGGCCGCGCGGCCAACACGCTCAGTGGCGGTGAGGCTCAGCGTATCCGGCTGGCAACGCAGATCGGCTCAGGGCTTCAAGGTGTCTTGTACGTGCTCGACGAGCCGTCAATCGGACTACACCAACGTGATAACGATCGCCTAATTGCAACCTTGAAGCGTTTGCGCGACCTAGGCAATACCGTACTTGTGGTTGAACACGACGAAGACACGATACGCCAAGCTGACTATTTGGTTGATGTCGGTCCTGGGGCTGGCGTGCATGGTGGTCATATCGTTTCGCATGGTACACCTGACTCTGTCGCCAAAGACACGAACAGCATTACGGGAAATTATCTTTCAGGCCGTGAATCGATTCCTGTGCCAAAGAAACGGCGCCAGCCAAAAGCGGATCAGCAGCTAATTATTCGCGGTGCGCGCGAAAACAACCTGAAGAACATCGACGTGAAGTTTCCGCTTGGCGTGCTGACTGTGGTTAGCGGCGTATCGGGTAGTGGTAAATCGACGTTGATTAATGACATTCTGGCAAAAGAACTCTCAGCTCGGCTTCACCGTGCACAGGAAGTGCCGGGCGCACATGAGAACATCGAAGGTATCCAGCATCTCGACAAAGCGATTATCATCGACCAGTCAGCCATTGGTCGAACGCCGCGCTCGAACCCGGCAACCTACACCGGTGTGTTCACACCGATTCGCGAGCTATTTGCGAACACGCCCGAAGCTAACATTCGTGGCTATAAACCAGGCCGCTTTAGCTTTAATGTCAAGGGCGGTCGCTGTGAAAACTGTCAGGGTGATGGTGTGATTAAAATTGAAATGCATTTCTTGCCAGACGTCTATGTGACCTGTGACGAATGTCATGGTAAGCGATACAATCGCGAAGCACTCGAGATTAAATACAAAGAGAAAACGATTTCAGATGTGCTCGACATGACGGTCGAACAAGCTGCGCAGTTCTTCGAAAACGTACCGGCTATCGCTCGCAAGCTTAACACACTCGTTGATGTCGGCCTGGGCTATATCACGCTTGGTCAACCGGCTACGACATTTAGTGGCGGTGAAGCACAACGCATAAAACTCGCGAGCGAACTGAGTCGGCGAAGTACAGGTAAGACGCTTTATATTCTCGACGAACCGACCACGGGATTGCACAGTGCGGACGTCAAGCGATTGCTTTCGATTCTGCAACAGCTCGTTGAAGGTGGCAATTCCATGATTGTTATTGAGCACAATCTTGATGTAATCAAATCTGCCGATCATATTATCGACATGGGTCCAGAAGGTGGTTTGAATGGTGGCCAAATCGTCGCCGAAGGCACGCCTGAAGATATTGCTAAAACCAAAGCCAGCTACACTGGCAAATATCTCAAGCCACTGCTTTAGTTACTTCTTGCGCGTTTCTTTACCAAAAAGAATACGTAGTTCACGTTTCGTGCCCGCATAGAGTGCACGTCGGCGTGACGGTTCTTTGACGACGTGGATAATCATCGGAGAAATCGAAAGGATGATAATGATAATCGCGGCGACCTCAACGTTAATGCCGAGTTCGTGCAGAATCTTACCTGCGTAAAACCCGAGGTACGTGAAGCTGTATGTCCAGGTAAAGGCGCCGATGATATTAAATGGCAGGAACTGCTTATAGGTCATTTTACTAATCCCGGCGACGATTGGTACGAATGTACGGATGATCGGGACAAAGCAGGCGAGCACAATAGCGATAGGGCCATATTTATCGTAGAACGCTTCAGTTCGAACAAGGTTTTCTTTGCGAAAGAAGCGTGTATTTTCGCGCTCGAATAGCCTGCGTCCAACCCGTTTACCGAACAGATAACCGGTACTCTGGCCAAGGCTTGCAGCCATGAAAAGCAAAAAGGCGAACATGTGTATCGAGATTGGAATCGATCCTGGCAAGATGCCTTGCTGGAACAAAAAGCCAGCCGTAAAGAGCAGGCTGTCGCCAGGGAAAAAGAAGCCGATGAGTAGGCCTGATTCGGCATAAATCACGAACAATATGGCGAAAATGCCGAGACTGGTAATAAGATTGAGCAATGCTTCCACTAGTCATAGTGTACCAGATATGGTATGATAAAACGACATAATAAACCTCCGAAAAGGTATTCTCATGAAAGGAGAAGAGAGATGGGAGACAAAATCACCCTCACCGTGGCTGAACGTGAAGTTCACGGAAAAAAAGTTAAGCAATTGCGCGCGCAAGGTCTCGTACCAGGTGTTGTATATGGTCCAGGTATGGAACCAATGAGCATTCAGGTTGCTGAAGGCGAGCTCAAAAAAGTTGTGGTTGCAGCAGGCAAGCACAGCCCTGTGCATCTTAGCGGCAAAAAGCGCCGCATCGCGATGATCAAAGATGTCGATATCGATCCAGTCCGCAACGAAATTCATCACATTTCGTTTCATGCTGTACGCGCTGACCAGCCTGTCGTCACTGAAGTGCCAATCGTACTCACCGGTATGGGCGAATCAGAAGCAGAAAAGAACGGCCTGATCATTCTTCAGACGATCGACCGTGTGCAGGTTAAGGCACTTCCTATGGATCTGCCTGAATCTATCGAAGTATCAGTTTTGGAACTCAAAGAAGAAGGTGAAAAAATCACCCTCGAAGCTGCCAAGCTTCCTGAGAACGTTGAATTCGTTGAACACGACGACGGCCACCACGTAGCCGAGGACGAAGAAGAAGACAAGCCACAAGCAACCGACCAGGTCGTGGCAACGGTCTGGGAACCGAGCGCACTCGCAGCTGCCAACGACGCCGCTGGCGGTAGTGCAGAAGACGAGTCTGAAGTTGAAAGCGAGCACGGTGAAGAAGAGCCAGCTGCCAACGACGATTCTAGCTCAGACGCAAATTCAGAAAAAAGCGAATAGGGTACACGCCATATCGCAGTAGATTGCAGCCGCGGGTCTCTCCGCGGCTGCTGACGTAGAAAGGCATATATGACAATCGAAGAATTACAACAATGGGTAGATGAAGACTGGAAGCGCAGTAGTAAGCCGCCGACACTTGAAGCACAGCTGCTGTTTGCAATCGAAGAGTTTGGCGAGGTTGCAGAAGCTATTCGTAAAAAAACGATGAAGCATGATTATAAAGTAGATGATAATGCGCTCGGGTCGGAGTTTGCCGACTTGGTCATCACCATTACGACGCTCGCGAATACGTTCGATGTCGATTTGACGAAAGAGTTACGCGGTTTTCAGCAAAAGCTCGAATCGCGTCGAGCTGCTTAGTCTTCGATAAATCCGCCAGATTGATGCCCCCAGAGTGTGGCGTAAATACCGCCATGATTGAGAAGCTCGGCATGAGTGCCATCTTCGACGATGCGACCTTGTTCGAGCACGATGATACGATCAAGCTTTGCGATCGTACTGAGTCGATGCGCAATCACGACGCTGGTGCGCCCCTGCATAAGCGTCTCTAAGCTCGCCTGAATCAGTCGCTCTGACTCGGAATCGAGTGCAGATGTCGCTTCGTCGAGCAGCAAGATAGGCGCGTTTTTGAGTATGGCACGTGCGATAGCGATTCGTTGTCGTTGGCCGCCACTTAGTTTGACGCCACGCTCACCGACCATGGTATCGAGTCCATGCTCGAGCGACTGAATGAATTCGTAGGCATTCGCCTGCTTGGCCGCTGCAATAATCTCCGCCTCAGTCGCGCCTTCTTTGCCGTAGGCAATATTTTCACGTAGGCTGCGATGAAATAGCAATGGTTCCTGTGGCACGTACGCGATAGCCGTGCGCAGACTTTGCTGTGTCACGCTTGCAATATCTTGAGTATCGATGCGTATCGTACCTTCGCTCGGGTCGCTGAATCGCAACAGTAACTGAACGAGCGTCGATTTACCAGCGCCAGAATGGCCAACCAGGCCAATTTTTTGACCGGCTGGAATATGAAGCGATAGTCCTTCGAGCACGTTCGTCGCACTGTCGTCGTAATGATAACTTATGGCATCGAAGTCAATCGACGGCTTCGTAACCGTGAGGCTCGTCGCGTCTGGCGCATCGTGAACGCTCGTGTCGGCAAGTAGCATTTCAGTCATGGGCTGCGCATCGAGCAGCGCTTGGTCATAGCCGTTAATAATATCACCAAGTACGAACAGTTGTGAGCCGACGCGCTGCATGTACGCGAGTACAAACACGCCGGTGGCGATGTCGAGTGCGCCTGAGCGTATGAGCGAGACAGAAATCATGACAACGGCGATCTGTACACCAATCATCAGCACGACACGCAGCGAACCTTCAGTCATGACGAAGCCGATATCTTTTCGGTAGATAGATGAAAAACGCGACGTCAGTGTTTCAAGCTCGCGAATTTCACGGGTTTCTCCGGCAAAGGTACGTACTATCAGGTTGTTGGTAAGCGAATCGGCAACGCTACCATGTATTTCGGACACAAGTCGCTTTCGCTCGTGTCGCCACGGCGCACGCCTTTTTGCACTCCAGCGAATCTGCAATATGAGCAGCACGATGAACGACAGTACGAGTAGTGCGATAAACCATGAACTGAGTGCCAAGATCCACAGCCCGACGACGAGCGTGAGTACGAATCCGAGCGTTCGAATAATAAAGAGGTCTTGTATGGTGATGTGGTTGCGAATGAAGTCGATGTAGCGACTGGTCATTGCACCGATCTTTTGGTTCGAAAAGAACTGGCTGTCTTTATGGATCAGCGTTTGGAATACGTAGAGTCGTTCGCGGGCGATAACGTTTGATTCATGCCAAACCATCGCAGAAAAACCGATATAATTGAGCATCGCTCCGACGACACCGGTCGCACCGGCAAGCCACAACAGTGTCGCGATCGCATCATAATCCTGCGAACTGACAGCACCAAGCACACGACTCAGCACATATGGCAGGGCGCTGTCGATGACGGCGGCGCCAAGAGGAATAAGAAGCAGCATCGTAAAAAAGCTGACCTTATAGTTTTTTGACTGTTGCCAGTACAGTAGAAGCGTTTGTCGGTTGAGGTGCAAGTGAATTCCTTTTTCAATGTTAGTAGTGACGAGAAGAGCCTAGAGACGGTTCGTAGTCATACCATTTTATAGTATAATTACATCTGATGCAAAAGATATTACTCTATTATAAATTTACGCCGCTCTCAGACCCAGAGACGGTAAAGCTATGGCAAAAGTCACTATGTGATTCTCTTAATCTTCGTGGGCGTATTCTCGTGAGCCAACACGGCTTGAACGGAACCATCGGTGGGGATATTGACGACCTAAAGGCATACGTCAAGGCGACGAAGCAGTATGCTGCCTTCAAGGACATCGTATTCAAATGGAGCGACGGCAGTCGTGAAGATTTTCCGCGTATGAGCGTCAAGGTAAGGCGCGAGCTCGTTGGCTTTAAAAACTCAGACGACGAATTCTCGGTCGATGAACGCGGCGTGATCGGCGGCGGTGTACACCTCAAGCCGGAACAAGTGCATGAACTGGTCGAAACCTATGGTGACGACGTGGTGTTCTTTGATGGACGCAACGAGCACGAAGCCCGAATTGGAAAATTTAAAAACGCTATCGTGCCGAATACGCGAACGTCACGAGATTTTATCGAAGAGCTGGAAAGCGACAAATACGATGACCTCAAAGACAAGAAGATCATCACCTACTGTACGGGCGGTATACGCTGCGAAGTCATATCTGCAATGATGAAGAAGCGAGGTTTTAAAGACGTGTATCAAATCGACGGCGGTATCGTCAAATACGGCGAGAAATTCGGCGACGATGGCATGTGGGAGGGTAGCCTGCGGGTGTTTGATGACCGTATGACAATAGATTTCAGTGATCATGCGAAGGTCATCGGCGAATGTACACACTGCCAGGCCAATACGTCAAACTTCGAAAACTGCGCACTAGCAGAATGTAATGACCTCGTACTTATCTGTGAAGACTGTAAGCGTAACCCCGAATTGCTATACCATACGAGCGCATGCAAACAAGCGCACGAAGCCAAGCAGCTTGTGAAGAGCGCGTAATGCCGCACCTTCATACATCGCCACACCAGCATGATATGACAGTCAGCGCCTACATTGTGCGCAATGACGATGATGCCTGGCGATGCCTCGTGCATTTACATAAAAAACTCGACAAGCTAATGCAGATCGGCGGACACATCGAACTAGACGAAACGCCATGGCAGGCGGTCGCACATGAAGTAGACGAGGAGGCTGGGTATTCGCTTGATGAGCTAAAAGTTCTTCAGCCGTTTGCCGATACACCACACGGTTGGGGCAATACGGTGCATCCAGTACCGTTCAGCGCAAATACCCATAACGTCGGCGATGACCATTATCACTCGGATTCGTGTTACGCCTTCATAGCCGATGCGCTGCCGTCGCGCAGTACGGCTGACAATGAGTCAGATGATTTACGCTGGTTGACCATCGACGAGCTCAATACGCTTGCAAAAAAGGGTGATGCGCTCCAAGATGTCGCGTATATCTATGAGTACTTGCTGCGACATATGGACCACATGATACCACTCAGCGCCAGTGACTTTTCGCTTGAAAAGCCACGCAATATGGGCGTAGTGTACAAACGCGGAAAACCGAGCGAAAATCGCTAAAGCTTGCTACAATATCTCTATTAGTAATGATTAGGGGGATATATGTCACGATGGCTGCGAATCGGCCTACCGGTACTTATCATTATAGGATGGCTTGGACTCGCAGGAGTCGGTGGCCCATACTTTGGCAAGATTGACGAAGTGTCAAGTAATGACTTGGCGACCTTCCTGCCTGAAAATGCCGAGTCAACGACTGTCAAAAATGAGCTTGAGAAGTTTCAGGATTCTTCGACGATTCCACTCATCGTCGTCTTCGAGTCTGATGAGGCGTTAACAAACACGCAAAGAACGCAGGTCAGTAATGTGCAAAACGCCTTGCAGAAAAAGAACAGTGTGGCGGGCGACATTTCGCCACCAATCGTGAGTGACGATAAAAAGGCGGAATTCGTGGTTGTGCCACTTGATAGCGAAGCCGACCTGGCACCGATCATCACCGATTTACAATCGAC
>DATJGX010000022.1:0-9211 GCA_035494435.1 Patescibacteria group bacterium
GAAACCGTTTAGCTACCAACTTGAACACGGTGATACAGTCGAGATTCTGACGGCGAAAGGCGCTCACCCGAAGCCGGAATGGAAAGAATTTATACATACCAACCACGCAAAGGAAAAATTACGCCAGCAGCTCGCGCGAAACGGCGGCGTACTTGGTCATATCACCCAGGCCGCCAGCCAGTTCAGCGAGCGACTACGTAAGCGCTAAGCCGCCCGCTCAGCAATAAACTCAGCGATAAGTGACCGATACCGGTCCTCCTCGACAAGATTGATTTGACCGAGAGATATCCAATCGGCTTGGTCATGCTCGAAATCAAGGACAATTGACGGTCGCCTATCGGTGTGTACGACGAACAACTCAAGATAATAGTTCTTGCCGAAGTAATTTTCTACATTTGCACTCGCTACCCGCGCTGGCTGATCGGGCTCTAGCTCTATGCTTGTTTCTTCGCGCAGTTCGCGCAATAAGCCTTCAAGCATCGTTTCGCCTTCTTCGACCTTGCCGCCTGGCAAGTCTTGGCTGAACGGTACGTATGGATGAGTCTTGCTGCGACGAAGAATCAGCGCATTATCCGCAGCATCGAGCACTAAGGCTTTTGCACCGCGGATAACCATTACTGTGCGTTCCAGCGCTCCATGCAAGATTTGATGACTTGCTTGGCCTCTTCCGCATCACCCCAGCCGGTAACTTTTGTGCTACCAGGTTTTTTAAGGTCTTTGTAGTGTGTAAAGTGATGTTCGACTTTAGCCTTCCATTGTGGAATATCCCCGAGGCTGGTGATACGATCGTCATCACGATTATCTTCCGGAACGACCACGATTTTGTCGTCGACTTCACCGTCATCTTCGAACTTCATGACGCCGACAACCTTCGCTTTGAGCCATACGCCGGTCGCGAGTGGTTCCGGGCAGATGATAAGCGTATCAAGCTCGTCACCATCTTCGTCGAGGGTCTGTGGAATAAATCCGTAATTACACGGTTTGGCAAAAATCGCAGGTTCGACACGATCGAGCATAAACGTGGCACGTTCGCGGTCCCATTCAACCTTGAGACGACTGCCTTCAGGAATTTCCACGACAGTATTGATCACGCCGGCATCGACGTCACCAGGTTGGAGTACTTTATTAAAATCAGCCATATATTCCTTTCTATGGTTTGTTAGTCATTGGTTATAGTATAGCACTCGAGGTATACTATGAATATTATGACATCGTACAAACTCCTGAAATCGACCGACTATACTAAAGCGCTTATTAAATCGATCGACCGTTCAAAGCACCGTATCGACATGATTGCCCTCGTGATAAAAGATGATGACGCGACGCACGGCATCATCGATGCCTTGTGTCGCGCCAGCCGCCGCGGCGTACGCGTCAGTATCGGTATGGATATCTACTTTACATTCAAAGAGCTTGGTCTTCACTCCTCAAAGTGGAGCTACTTCGTCGCGCAGCTCAGGAACATGCGAGCTACAAAACGCCGTTTAGAGCAAAACGGTGCATCGGTACGCTGGCTGGGCCAGTTTGGTGCGACACTCTTTTCGCGTCGCACCCACACCAAATGGTCCGTCGTCGATGACACGGTCTTTTCGTTTGGTGGAGTCAATTTGTACGACGCCGGCATCGCGAGTAACGATTATATGTTTCAGGTCAAAGACGAGCGGCTGGCAGAGCGCATGCGTGCCGAGCATGAGCTGGTTATCAATACCGATAAAGCCGGTCGATCGTACCCAAGTCATAGCTTTGGCACGAAAGGCGGTGCCGTGCTGGTCGACGGTGGCCGCATGTTCGATTCGATCATCTATCGACGAGCCTGCAACTTAGCCGAGCAGGCCGATCGCGTCGTATATGTATCGCAGTACTGTCCAACAGGTCGACTCAGCCGCATACTCAAACGTACGTCGACAGAGTATTTCTATAATCCGTGGCAAAATGCCGATGACCAACTCAACGCACTGTTGATTCGTGTCAGTTCCTTCGTGCACAACATTCAGACCTTATACACCAAGGACCAGTATCTGCATGGTAAATTCATGCTTTTTTACATGGTAGACGGTTCGGTCGTCGCGATTACCGGCTCGCATAACTTCGTTTCAAGCGGTGGCACGATGGGTACGCGCGAGGTGGCACTCGAAACCAGAGATGCATCGATTATCAGGCAGCTCGAAGAATTCTTGGCACGCGAAGTCATGGTCAAGTGATACAATGACCGTATGTTAGTTATCGGCCGATTTTTTTCTCAGCTCGGAGCAAACGAACCCTCGCGTAGTATTAAGTCAGCGACGTACGACGGAGTTGATATCCTCAACTGTGACGTATACCTTACCCAAGACAACATAGCCGTGCTGGTCGATGATGCGCTACTCGATACCTTACGCACGATGGATGCTTCTCCGCAGTCCTATACATTGCGACAGCTCAAGAACATCCCGAACACGAATCATCCGATTACACTCGATGCGGTGCTACATGCCTACTTCGGTAACATCATGCTAGCCCTCGAGCTCAAATCTCGCGGGAGTGCAAAAGTGGTTGTCGAGCTTCTTTCTACGTACGCCAAGCAGTCCCAATCGAAATGGGACAATGTGCTCGTATCGGCACATAAACCGACAGAGCTTATCGCGGCACGACGCGCATCGAGCCAGGTAAACCTTGGGTTTTTACAAGAATTAAACTCGTTCGCCTTTATCACCTATCAGCCGTTCCTTGATTTGACGGCAGTCGGCTTTCATCGTCTGCACATCAATTCGTTAGCGCTGCAAATTGCCAAAAAAGCCGGTCTATTTACGTATGCGTATACGGTTAATCGACCAGACGCAGCCAGACATCTTGGCGAACTTGGCATCGATGGCGTCGTCAGTGAGCGACCATCAGTCATCGCCGCTCAGTTAAAACGAAACTAATCTAGGCGCTGCGTTTAAGGTTTTCGAGGTATTCGCGGATACTCAGCGCTGCAGCTGCACCTTCACCAACCGCGCTCGCAATTTGCATCGTAGCACCGCTGCGAACATCGCCACTAGCGAAGACACCTGGCATCGATGTCATGAGTTTGTCGTCGGTTTTTACGAGACGTTGTTCGTCCAGTTCAATACTCGTGTGCTGTAAGAACTCGGTGTTTGGGCTGAGGCCGACAAAGACGAATACGCCGTCGACGTCAACAGTCCGTTGCACGCCGTCATGGGTGACTCTTACGCCATTGACTTTACCTTCTGGAGCAAGAATTTCATCGGTACTCGTATCGAGGTGAACCTCGATCTTTCCCTGCTCAACGAATTCAGCAAGTTCGTGCTGCAATACTTCGCTGGCTTTTATACTTGATCGTACGAACATGTCAATCTTTGAGGCAAAGCGTGTCAAAAAGAGCGCTTCCTGTACGGCAGAGTTGCCACCGCCGATTACCGCAATATGCTTGTCACGGTAAAATGCTCCGTCGCATGTCGCACAGTAGTGAACGCCGCGTCCATAGTATTCTGCTTCGCCAGGCACACCGATTTTGTTATAGTCGCTTCCGGTTGCGATGAGCACTGTACGCGCCTGTACGGGCTTGCCATCAACAATGACAGTTTTGGTTTCGCCGTTATCTTGAATGTCGCTCACTTCACCGTATTTGATTACGGCACCGAATCGCTTCGCCTGCGCTTCAAGCTGCGCAGCGAGCGTCATGCCCTCGACACCTTCAGGAAAACCTGGGTAGTTGTCGACCATGTCAGTGATAGCAGCCATTCCGCCGACCACCGCCTTTTCATACAAGACTGTTTCGATATCTTCACGGGTCGTATAAATCGCTGCAGCAAGCGCACTCGGCCCGGCGCCGATCATAATCGCATCATGGATAGTTGGTTCGTCGTTCATGTCAGTTTCCTTTAGTTATTATTGCTGCAGTAGTTCTTGAGGCACCTGAGGTGTCGGAATTGGCTCAGGTTGGTCGATTGCCATAACGATGAATTTGAGTGGTGTATTTGGCGGTATGTCATCACCTTGGCCTGATTCACCATAGGCTAGATCAGATGGAATAGTCAGTTCACGAACACCACCAATTTTCATACCCACCAGTCCCTTTTTCCAACCTTCAATCAAACTTGCCGTCTTCAATCCGCTTACAGGTATAGGGCTCTTTAGTGATCCATCTGAAATTGACTGGTCAAAGACTTTTCCGTCCGGATTCCAACCGATATAATATGCGGCGAATTCCGTGCTGTCGGTGACCGTCTTACCGTTACCGACGCGCAGATCTTTTTTGGTCAATGTCTTGACAGAGTTTAGGTCAAACTTTGCCGGCCTCGCGGCATACTGGTTAAAAATCGGATAGTACTTTTTCGATAAAACCTTAGCTTGTGCATCAAGCTTTGCCTGATAGTCTTTCGAGTCCTTTTGGTACTGCGCATATAGCTGCTGCTTACGCTGATCGTCCTGCTGGGTGTTTTTGGTATTAAGTATCATCACAGCAAACGAGCCCATCGTTCCGATAATAGTCACGACAAGAATAATCAATATACCGATGCGTTGGCTTTTCGGTGTTGCCATACCTCTCCTTACACTAAATTAGTATAATTAGTATAGCAGCTATGATGATTTTTTTCTATGCCGCTCAGGGCTCTGCGATACGCTCGGCGCGAAGTAGTCACGCTCGTAAATCGTGCCAGCGTGCCATGGCCGTATGGCTTGTCCGATCGGCAAGATATCCGTATAACCGATGAAATCAGCGACACGCCGTAGCACAGCACCTGGCCAGCCATAGAGTCGAATAAATTTCCACTCGAATGCAGCCCAGCCCGGACCGACCGGAATCGAACTGGCGGGAAGCACCGCAGCATACGTTTGTAATGGCTGACGCTTACGTTTTCGAATCAAATTTTTCGCCACGAACTTTGCATCATGCAGTGCCGTTTGCGCCAATCCACAGTATGGCGTCGCAGCATTGTCACCCAGCACATAGATATGATCCGCTGCCATCAGATGCTCGTCAACGACCACTCGGCCGTTCTTGGCCAGCTTGAACACTTCAGGGTGCGCTGAGAACAATGGATTATTCATGACACCAGAAGTCCATATGACGGTATGTGATGCGATAGGACGGCCGCCAGCGATGACGCTTTGTGCCGTTTCTTTCTCGACCACACAGCCGACTTCAATTTGAACGCCCAGGTTTTCAAGACGACGCTGTACCCGTTGGCTAATTTTCGGGTGAGAACGCGGTAGCAATCGCGGCGCAGCTTCGATAAGACGAATATTCACATGGCGGGAACGAATGCCATGATATCTGGCCAGCCGAAGCAAATACGTACCAAGTGCGCTTGCAAGCTCAACACCTGTCGGTCCACCACCGATGACGACATAGTTTTTATCGAGCTGTTTATGCTCTGCAAGATCCCGGTAAATACGTTCTTTTAATTGACGAATTTGATCTGCTGACTTAATACCATATGAATACTGATCGAGCCCAGGAATGCCGAAGTAGGTCGTTACGGTGCCGACGGCAATCAGCAACGTATCGTAATGATAGCGTGTTTCGCTCAGGCCGATTGCTTCTTTCTTTTTCGCATCGATGCCAACGATTGAGTCTATAGTGACCTGGATATTGCTTCGATCGGCAAATATTTCACCAAGCGGCACCCATGACTCGAGGTGACTGTGGCCCGTTGCTGAACTATACAGCGAAGGATAATACTGAAAATCAGGCTTATCGGTAATGACATGGATGTCCATGTGGGGGTCTTTAGAGAGTTCTAGGGCTGCTTTTACTCCAGCGAAGCCGGAACCGACGATGGTAACTTTCATGAAACGTCCTGTTTATGTTTCTCGTTTATACATTTATTGTACCGTACATAGCGCTTATGCGAAAATCTCGTACAGCATATTAAGCGCGGCAGCGACTGGTAACGACAATGTAATCGCAAGCGACCTGAAAAACACGCCGCGCGACCAGCTGTCGGCGTCTTTATGCCAGGTGCGCATACTCATAATTACCCACCACACAGCGCCGCCGGTCACGATGAGCGCACCAGCGATATTGAGCGAAAATATACTCATAAGCGCGGCCACCGCTACGTAGCCAATAAGCAGTATTAGAATATACCGACGGATGGCCGTCAGTGAATAAGCATCGGTCAGTAACGGCACGCCGGCGGCACCATATTCCTTGCGGCGGTAGATTCCAATTGCATAAAAATGAGGCAGCTGCCATAGGGCGATGAGTAGAAATAGCAATCCGCCCATCAAATCTATATGATTCGTAAGCGCGGTGTAGCCAGCAAGCGCTGGCAGCGCGCCCGGTATGGTTCCGATGAGTGTGTGGTGCACAGTATAGCGTTTACTGAGCGTATATATAAAGGTGTAGCCGACATAGGCGATAATGCCGAGCCACACAGTCAACACATTCGTCGTAAGAACGAGGCTCGCAAACCCGAGCAGCACAAGTATAGCCGCCATCGTTATGCCGACCGACACTGGAATTGCCCTCGTGGCTGAAGCGCGTTTGTTAGTACGCTTCATGCGTGTGTCGAGGTCGCGGTCGATGTAGTTATTTACAATGCACGCCGAGGCGATAATTGTCATGACACCAACTAGTCCACCTATTGCCGCAACAGCATTCCAGGCAATCGACGCCGCAAAAAGTACACCCGAGATATAGTGAAGACTATTGCCGTAGACGATACCCGGTTTTACCAGGCGGTAATACTCGCTCGCGGTAGCCACTAAAAGCCTTTTTGATTCTGCTCAAGCATGTATTCCTGCATTTTTTCAGGAGACATGCCCATGTTGTAGTTCATATTTGCCATGATCCATAGCGAGGCGACGACGACGATAAGCATCATAAACATGGTGTATAGAATGCTCCATAACGTCCATCGCGGTTTGGCTTCTTCGCCGACGTGCAAAAATACTAAAAGTTGGATAAGGAACTGCCCTGCCGCGAGCGCCAAAAGCCATGCCGCCAGTGCCGTCGCACTGAACCAATGATTAACGACGGAAAAATACGCCACGTAGACAATGGCAAGCGCAACGATGAGCCCGAGCACATATCGTCGATATTCGCGTTGATAGCTAGTGTGCCTTGGCGTATGCGCGCTCATAGTCCTACTCCAAACATGTATACGATAGTAAAGATCCAAATCCAGACGAGGTCGAGGAAGTGCCAGAAGAGTGTGAACAGACTCAGTTTACGGATCATGTTTTCATCGAGAAGACGCTTGCGGAGCGTAAACAAAAAGGTACCGAGCCAGATTAGTCCGACCGTAATATGCAATCCGTGCGTACCGACAAGCGTAAAGAATCCGGTCAAGAATGCGCTCACCTGCCACGTATGGCCTTCGCCGACAAGCTTCGAAAACTCCATCAGCTCCATGCCAAGGAATACTAGACCGAATACACCTGTAGCGATCAGATATCGTATCGCTTCTCGGCGCTTGCGGTGATTTGCCGCCGACAACGCAACAGCTGCTGTAAAGCTACTAATAAGCAGTGCCATGGTCTGGAGCAATACATACGGTGGCGAAAAGATGTCGACGCCAGCCGGTCCACCGGCTGTGTTGTGCCTGAGTATCATAAACGTAGCAAAGAGTGCGCTAAATAACATCACATCGCTTAGCAGGTACAGCCAGAATCCCAAACGGGTCGCTTCAACTTTTTCCATTTGCTCTAGGGGGTGAGAAACGCTCATACACTTACCTTCTTTTCTGTGTGAAATCGCTTGCCGTCGAGTTCGAATAGCTCGGCTGCCATGATCGTGTACTCCGAGTCATCGTTCATCGTGCGTCGCGCAATCATGACAACGATAGCAAGCAGCGCTATACCTGCAAGCCACCACATATGCCATATGATACCGAAGCCGAAGCAGAACGATAGCACACCGATAATGAATCCTGCTCCACTATTTTTTGGAAGCTGTATATCGCTATATTCCGATTTATGCGGGCGGCCCTTGAGCTCATTTTTGGCATACCACCACTCATCACGACGTGTGACAGTTGGTGCAATTGCGAAGTTATATTCTGGAGCCGGACTTGGCACAGACCATTCCAGCGTTCGACCGTCCCATGGGTCTCCTGTAAGGTCACGATTTTCGTTGCGCTTATAAATGCTATAGGCAAACTGAAGCAGCTGCACGCCAATCGCGGCGGCGATAATCAGCACCCCGACCGCACTAACGATAAAGAACGGTACCCATTCAGGATTGTCGTAGTGATCGATACGTCGCACGGCGCCCATTAAGCCCAGTGCATAGAGCGGCATGAAGGCCACGATAAAGCCGAGTTGCCACAAGTACGCAGCATAGCGACCCAGTCGCTCGTTGAGCGTAAAGCCGAAAATCTTTGGGAACCAGTATGTGATTCCAGCCATAAAGCCGAACACCACGCCACCGATAATCGTATTGTGAAAATGTGCGACCAAAAAGAGTGTATTGTGCACCTGAAAGTCAACGGCCGGCACAGCCATCATCACACCCGTCACACCGCCGAGTGTAAACGTTACGACAAACGCCAAGAACCACACGAACGGACTCGTGAATCGAATACGGCCACGATACATAGTAAACAACCAGTTAAATATTTTCACGCCAGTCGGTATAGCAATGATCATCGTCATAATGCCGAAGAATGCATTTACATTGGCACCCGAACCCATCGTAAAGAAGTGATGGAGCCACACTACGAAGCTAAAGAACATGATGGCAATCAGCGCGGCGACCATCGTACCGTAGCCAAACAGCTTCTTGCGCGAAAAGGTTGCGACGACTTCGCTGTAAATACCAAACGCTGGCAGTACCAAAATATAGACTTCCGGGTGACCCCAAGCCCATATCAGGTTCACATACATCATTGCGTTGCCACCAAGATCGCTCGTAAAGAAATGCATACCCATAGTGCGATCGAGCGCCAACATGCCAAGCGTTGCGGTCAATATCGGAAACGCGACGATGATCAGGACGGTCGTTACGAGCACACTCCAAGCAAATATTGGCATCTTACCGAGGCTCATGCCGGCAGCTCGCTTCTTGAGAATCGTTACTAAGAAGTTGATGCCGCTCAGTAAGCTACCGACACCGGCAATCTGTAGACTCCAAATCCAGTAATCAACACCAGGTCCAGGGTTGTATTGTAGTTCCGTCAGTGGCGGATATCCAAGCCAGCCGCCATTCGAAAATCCACCGATGACCAGAGCGAGATTATTCAGAATCATACCAGCAACAAACAGCCAGAAGCTGACTGAG
>DATJGX010000023.1:0-41282 GCA_035494435.1 Patescibacteria group bacterium
TGCTCTAAGCCAGCCTAAAGACAAGCAACGTGCCGAAGAGCTCGGTGTCGATGAATACCTCGTGAAGAGCCAAGTTGTGATTGGTGATGTCGTGGAGCGTATCAAGCACCACCTCGGTATGAACGGCGACCAAGCTTCGTAAAACCCTCATATAAGCAGAAACATATTGACTTTTAGTCAATTTTTTGCTATTGTAGTAAAGTAATATTTCAAACACCTACATTATGGAAAAACAACCAACCTTCAACCAAATCAATCAACAGCTGGAACGAAACCAGCCAGCCAGTGTATTGGTTGAGCGCTCAAACAAGCAAATTACCGTTGGTACCTACGAAGGACTGAGCCCTGACCGTCCAGGCAAGTATCGTGTAAAAGTTGGCGTCAATGAAGCGGGCGAAGACCTAATTCGCGACCTCAGCCCAGCCGAGCTCGATGACGAACATCAAGCTTCACTTGCTGAAACGCTTGGGACTGATGAACGACCACGAGTTACACGTGCCATTGGTGCCGAGGCATTCCAGGCAGCTAGTATTGTCGAGCGCGATGAAGATGGTCTGATCGTCATGCCTGAGAGTATTCGTAACCCGGTAGTTCCAGCCACTGAAGCAGCTCCGCAGCCAAAGACGCAAGAACAGCGAGTTCACGAGCTGAATGAACGGGTTGATACGCTCACTGCTAACCTCAGCCCAGAGGATGTTCAGCGTTTGTACCGATACTCCTTGTATAAGGATGACAAGGCAGAAGCGCAACGCAGCGGTGATGGGTATGCGTCTGAGCAATCAGGTCAGTATATGGGTCAAGAATACCGCGCAATGAGCCCGGAAGCGCAACAAGTCGCCGATACATACCATGAGTTGACGCGTCACCTTCAATGGTTACGTGACAGCATGGAAAACTAGCATATCGTACTACTAAAAACCGGAGCATGATAACTCCGGTTTTTGTATGTAGTGACTTGTAGTTACTACTCGACGACCACTTGAGTGCGTGGGTGAGTACGGCCCGTGAAAGATCCTTTTTTGACCTTACGGAAGCCAACAACACCATCGACTGCAGCGTGGATAGTGAAGTTCTTGCTTAGGTATGTGCCAGGACCAGCAGTTTTGGTGCTCCCAGTCTGACGAACAAGTACTTCACCCGCAGAGACTTTTTGGCCACCAAAGCGCTTCACGCCGAGGCGCGCACCGGCGTTGTTGTGGATGTTCTTCGATGAACCACCAGCTTTGACGTGTGACATATCAACTCCTTAGAATTTCTATTGAATAATCTGTTACATTGTACGCGAAAATGCCCTTTGCGTCAAGCCTTTCGCATAAGCAAAAGCTCGCGGGCGACCACTTGGCCTGGGCGGAAATACAGTAGCTGTTCTGCGCGGACATTTTTTAGTTCGATTCGTTCGTAACCGTAGCGCTCAAGCTCATTGACAAGCGGTAGATGGGTAAAGCGGTCGTTGCCATTGTTCCAGGCCGGAACAGCTAAGCAAAACGGTGTGTCGGGCGTAACCTGACGGCCGATATTTTCGAGAAACGAGGTGATGATATGGTTACAGTTACCACGCACCTCACGGAGCTTGGCAGGTGACGGCGGTGCAGAAAACGGTTGGCCCAAATACGCCTCGGCGGCTACGGCATCGATCGGCGGCAGCCACTGATGCGTCATGGCGTCACCCTCGTCAACGCGCTTGTTTAGATCCAGGTTATACTTTTGCTCAAGCCATTCGAGGTTGGCAGAGGTGTAGGAAACCATTTTTTGACTAAGGTCACTGCCATAGATATCAAAGGCGAGTAATGCCGCTTCTTGTAATAACACGCCGGTGCCGCAAAACGGGTCGAGTATGACCGGCGCGCTATCGCCAGAGTTGCGCCTGATGGCTTCTGGGTCAGGGCCATAGGCCATATTGACCATCATACGGGCAAGTTTTGGCGGCAACATGCCGACGAACGCATCCGTCTTCGGCCGTGCTTGGTCGCGCGCTGCAAGCGCCGTGATATTTTGTGATCCAATACTTTCAGCAACGATAATCGTGTCGTTGGCACGTACGATCAGAAGCTCGACCTTGTTGCGAGAGAGTCCAAGCTTGTTGTGATGCGAGGTTGCCGTGCTCAGCGCGGGCAGGTCATTTGGAATCAGGCGCAGACTGACGTTTTGATCACGAAGTTTCTTCTTGAGGATAATGCCGGTCTTTTGAACCTCACGCGCCGACACGTTCCAGCCGTACGCGCTTAGCCCGAGGGTGATCTTAAAATCGACATCGCGCCATAGTTCGCTGTATTGTTTCATAATCAAATCGCCGACATCGCGCCATGACTTCTTATGAAATGTCGCGACGACTTCGCCGGCCTTTTGACTGCCGCCAAGAGCATTGAAATTGAATCTATCGGTGTCGATGAGGGCGGCGTCTGCGCCAAACCAAGAAACGGCGTCTGCGCCGTAGAGTCGTTCGAGTTCAGCTATGCCGAGGGCCGGTTGTCGGCCGAGTATCGCGATGTGCATGCTTCTAGTATATACTAGAGGGAATGAAGATGTCGTTTCGGACTTGGTTAAGTGTTGTTACCGCCGTCTTGATACTTATCCTTTTAATTTTGTCTCGCCATGAACTTGCAGCAGCGTGGAAGCTGATGAGTCAGGTCAATTTATGGATATTGGCGCTGATATTGCCGCTGATCGCGCTCAATTATTTTTCGACAGGTGAGATGATTTATTCGTACCTTCGAAGTAAGGGGCGTATTGCCGATGTTTCGAAATTCACCCTTATGCGCATGTCACTCGAAGTCAACTTCGTCAATCATGTATTGCCGAGCGGTGGTGCGAGCGGCGTGTCGTATATGTCATGGCGGCTGGGAAAATTCGGCGTACCTGCAGGCCGCGCGACCATGGCGCAAGCCGTGCGATTCGTTGCCGGATTCGGCGCGTTTACAGCCCTGCTCATTGTGGCGGTGTTGTTTGTGACTATCGACGCCGGAGTGAACCGCGTCATCATCTTGCTGAGTTCTGCACTGGTAACGTCAATGCTGGCGATTACTGTGGCGGGCATCTATTTTCTGAGCGATATTCGGCGGGTGCGAAAAATCAGCACGCCGCTTTCAGACGTTATCAACATGACTGTTCGTAAGCTTACATTCGGCAAGCGCCAAACGGTCATACACGAAACGAAAGTCCTGACGTTTCTTGAAGAAATGCATGATGATTTTTTGGAGCTTAAACGCGATAAGCGCGTGCTCATAAAGCCGTTTTTGTGGGCGATCGCGTTTACTGCGTCTGATATAGGCATGTATTTCGTGACATTTTGGGCACTGGGTACCATCGTGAATCCGGCCCCGATATTGATAGCCTATGGTGCGGCAACGATTGCCGGATTTGCCGTCGTTACGCCTGGCGGTAGTGGCGCATATGAAGCCTTGATGGTGACAATACTGGCCGTGGCGGGCTTGAACCAGGGTGAGGCTATCGCCGGCGTCGTGCTGGCACGCGTCATCATTTTGCTGACAATCCTTATTTTTGGCTATATCTTTTATCAGAACGCACTCGCAAAACAGGGAAAGCATGACCGACCAGATTTACAGCGTTAGCGATTTTCTTGCCGTCTTCAATCAGGTGCTTGAAACAGCATTTGGTTCTGTGAGTATAGAAGGCGAGGTATCAAGCTTCAAGGTCAATCAAAACAAATATGTGTTTTTTGATCTGAAAGACCAAAATGGCACGCTTGGTTGTTTTATGACGGTGTGGCAGCTACGTATGCCAATCGAAGACGGCATGAAAGTTATCATTACCGCACAGCCGAAACTGACCGCCTGGGGTAAGTTCAGTCTGACGGTGCAGCAAATTCGCCCAAGTGGTGAGGGTAGCCTGAAAAAAAGTTTTGAACTACTCAAGGAGAAACTCGACAAAGAAGGGTTGTTTGCACCGGAGCGCAAACGCATGTTGCCGCAGATGCCGCACAAAATCGCGGTAATCACCAGTACGCAAGCTGCAGGCTATGCTGATTTTATAAAGATTCTCAATACTCGATGGGGCGGACTTGATGTACAAGTTGCCCACACGCAGGTGCAAGGCGAGGTGGCGGCCGATCAGATGATTCGAGCTATCAAGTTCTTCAACGAGCAAGAAGACCTCGCCGATGTGCTGGTACTGATTCGCGGAGGCGGTAGCGCAGATGACCTCGCGTCGTACAACGACGAGCAACTGGTGCGCGAAATTGCCGCCAGCCGCATACCGACACTTGTCGGCGTCGGACATGAAGTCGATACGAGTCTTGCGGATTTGGCAGCCGACCTACGTGCTGCCACACCAAGCAACGCCGCGCAGCTACTCGTGCCAGATCGACAAGAAATTGTTACGGTGACACGCGATAGGGTGCGCACGATTGCATCGGCGGCACAACGTTCTATCGACGCGTTGGCAACATCGATTCACGCGACGCTCGAACGCGCGCTGACACTCAGCTACGACAAAATCGATCTGCTGCTTGAGCGTACGCATCAAGAACAGACGACACTACGCGCCTACGATCCGCACGCGGTTTTACGGCGCGGGTATGCACTAGTACGCGGTACAATCAAAGTAGGTTCAACGATTGAAATCGAGACAGTATCACAAGAAATTCAAGCGGAGGTAACACATGTCAAACAAGCCTAATACAATCGCCGAAAAGCGCACTGCTTTAAACGAGCTGCTAGCCTGGTTCGAGTCAGATGACTTTACGGTTGAGGAAGCAGTCGACAACTTCAAAAAAGCGGAAACGTTAGCCAAAGAGATTGAAGACGAGCTGATGAGTGCGAAAAATACGATCACCGAGCTCAAACAACGGTTTGACGAAAGCGCCTAGCCGGTGACGATTATCTATTGGATACTTGGCGGGGTTGTTGCGATATTTTTGCTGAGCGTCCTACGCGGCGCACCGTATGTACCAACGCGCAAAAAAGATATCGAGCGATTATTCGACGAGGTATATCGACTACAAGCACAGGATGTATTAATCGATATTGGTTCAGGCGACGGTAGCGTGTGTATCGCAGCGGCCAGGCACGGTGCACGGGCTATCGGCTACGAAATAAACCCGGTCTTGGTACTAATTGGACGGTGGCGAGCACGACAGCTCGGATCAGCGCGATTCGTGCTAGCCGATTTTTGGCGACAAGATCTACCGCGCGATACCACGATAGTCTATACCTTCGGTGACGGCCGCGATATTCAGAAAATGGCTGAGTATGTTCAGAAGCAGGCGACCCGACTTAAAAAGCCACTGTATTTCGTAAGTTATGCGTTTGAGTTGTCGGATTTGCCGCTTGTGACACGAAATAACGTACACTTTCTGTACGAAATCAAACCGGCTTTACACATCAAGAAAACATAAGCTATACTAACGATATGACAACACGCTACCATCGAGGCTCGATACATCCCAGCACAGTTATGATCATCGTTTTGACACTGTTATTCATCGGCGCTGCGGCATTCGGCGTGTGGGCGTATCTACAATATCAAGACAAGAAAACGGACGTTGATGGCCAAGTTTCGGCTGCGGTCGCGGTCGCAAAAAATGAGCAGGCTAAAGAAGACGACAAGAAGATTCAGGCTGCAAAGGAAGATCCATACAGCCAGTTCGTCGGTCCTGATGATTACGGACGCGTCACGTTCGAATATCCGCGCAACTGGAGCGTATACGAAGCGACAGACGTTAGCAATGGCACGGGAACCTATGAAGCGTATCTGAATCCGGTCGTCGTCCCAACGATAAAGAACCGCGATAACCGCTACGCGCTGCGTGTAACTATTGAAGATACCTCATACGATAGGGTCATCAGCGACTATCAGCGTGACGTTGAAAAAGGTCAACTGAAAGCACAGAGCTTTACCGTCGATAGCCAAACAGGCACACGACTTGATGGCACGTTCGATAAAGACGTTCGTGGCGCCGCAGTCGTATTCAAGATTCGCGACAAAACACTCACGATTCAAACAGACGCCGATACGTTCAAGCCATATTTCGAAAAGATCATCAAGACGATTCAATTCAACAAGTAGTAACCCAGTCGTTCATGCTACACTGGTAGTATGAAGGGGAAGCTGCGAGAAGAGGGTGTGGACCGCGATATATTCGCTATGCCATCGCTAGTGGCAGCTGCTCATGAACTAAAAAGTCCGCTCGTGCTGATGCGTCAGCTGGCTCTCTCGATGGAAGACGATACGTTTGATGCCACGGACGTACGTAAGATTGCAGAGCGTCTCGAGCTGACGAGTGAACGAGCGCTTCGTCTTGTCGATGATCTGACTCAGACGCAACGTCTACAAGACGGCTTATTTGACCTCGAACCACTTAACCCGGTCGCACTATGTGACGAGGTAGTGGCTGAGTTGGCACCACTATATGCCGCTCATAAACGGACATTGCATATCCGCCGTCGCCGGAATCCGCCGCTTGTCGTGGCGAATCGTTCGCTTCTACGGCGGGTTGTTACGAACTTCGTCGACAACGCACTGCACTACACCTATGACAATCAGCCGGTTATTATTGAAACGCATAGCATCGGTGACAAGGTTCGTATTAGTGTGCGCGACCGTGGTCCTGGCGTCAGCGCAACGCTACGTCAGTCGTTATCAGCTACGCCATCACTCCAAAAACCATCTCGACGCCCAGCCAGTAGTGGACTCGGGCTCTATATCGCGCGACAGTTCGCTGAGGCGATGCAGGGTAGTGTCGGTGTGGTACGCCACCGCGACGGAGCATCATTTTATGTAGAACTTGGCGGCTCTACGCAGCTAAGTTGGTTGTAGGTTGGCTATGAGTCGGATACTCATCGTTGAAGATGATGCCTGGCAGCGAGAACACGTCGCTTCACTGTTAACGAAACACGGCTACACCGTCAAAGAAAGTCCTCATGCGCTCGATGCCATTAACAGCATTGATACGTTCGGACCAGACGCAATCGTACTCGACCTGATGCTTCCGGGTGCAAACGGCCTCGTGCTGCTTCATGAGCTGCAATCTCACAGCGATCTCGCGAGCATACCGATTGTTGTTATGTCGACACGCTCTGATGTAGATGCCAAAAGTCTAGTGGTATACGGAGTAAAAGTTGTACTCGACAAAGCTACAATGCAGCCTAGCGACCTACTGAGTGCGCTTCGGAAGGTGCTCTAGCATGGCTACGACACGCACGCGTGCCATTGTGCTGAGGCGAACGAACTACGGCGAGGCAGACCGCATACTTAAGTTGCTCACACCAGATGGTCAGGCCTCTGTTATTGCGCGCGGCGTGCGGCGAGAAAAGAGTAAGCTAGCCGGCGGCATAGAACTGTTTGGGCTGAGCGACATAACTATACATTCCGGCAAGGGTGACCTCGGTGTGCTGACCAGTGCACGCCTGGATACATTTTTTGAACACATACTGCAAGACTATGATAGATTGCAATTCGGCTACGAAGCCATAAACGCCGTCTCGAAAGCGAGCGATAGTATTGACGAGCCGGCCTGGTTTACGATATTGGAGCAAGTATATAGAGGGCTTGATGAGGCGAACGTCCCGCTGCAGCTCACGCAGACGTGGTTCTATCTTCGCTATGCAGAGATCACCGGCTACGAACTCAGCCTTGATCGTGATGTTAGCGGCAATAAGCTCATGCCCGATAAGCGCTACATGTATGATGTTGGCGAAAAAGGACTGCGCCTAAGCGAGCAAGGTGATATCACCGCAGATCATATCAAATACCTGCGACTGATTGCCGCAAAGCCGCTATTAACCGTCGCCCAGGTCGGCGGGGTAGAAGACGTGTTACCTGACTGTTGGCTGCTCGCAAGGCAGGCGGCTGTACTCTAGACACATGTCGACAGGGGTATCGTGGTACAATACAGATATGAAAAATTCCGCAAAACTCGAAGACATTGTATCGCTCGCTAAACGACGAGGATTTATTTATCAAGGTTCAGACGTCTATGGCGGTCTGAGCGGAACTTGGGACTACGGTCCACTTGGCATTGCCTTGAAGCGCAATATCATGAACCTATGGTGGAAGCACTTCGTGGATTCGCGTGATGACATGTATGCGGTCGATGCAGCAATTCTAATGAATCAAAAGGTGTGGCAAGCCAGCGGGCATGTCGATACGTTTGTTGATCCGCTTTGTGAAGATACGGTCAATCACCGCCGGTATCGCACCGATCATATCCTAAAGGATAAGGGCGTCGATGTCGAAGGTATGACTATGGAACAAATGGACGCAGCAATTGTCGAGCAGGGGATCAAGAGTCCTGACGGCAACCCGCTTAGTCCATCGCGCACTTTCAATATGATGTTCAAGACACATGTCGGTGCGACGTTCGATGAAAACTCAGTGAGTTATTTACGCCCTGAGACGGCACAAGGAATCTTCACTAACTTCAAAAATGTCGTCGATACGTTTTATCCTGACTTGCCGTTTGGTATCGCCCAACAGGGCAAAGCATTCCGAAACGAAATCAGCCCGCGCGACTTCGTGTTCCGCAGCCGTGAGTTCGAACAGATGGAAATCGAATACTTCGTGCACCCTGACAAATGGCAAGAGGCATTTGATGAACTGCTCGCTAGCACGCATGAATTCCTCGATAAGCTTGGTCTGCCTCGTGAAGCGGTACATGAGCTGGATGTACCTGAAGAAGACCGAGCTCACTACAGCAAGAAGACTATCGACATCGAATTTGATTTTCCGATCGGCAAGGAAGAACTGCTCGGTATCGCATATCGTACCGACTTTGATCTAGGCAACATTCAGCGCGTCAGCGGCAAGAGCATGGAATACCAGGTGAAGGGAACGAATGAGAAGTTTGTTCCACATGTCATTGAGCCATCGTTCGGTGTCGAGCGCGCACTTATGGCTGTACTATCGACCGCATATCGCGAAGACGAAATTAACGGTGAAAAACGTGTATACCTGGCGCTCCCAGAACATCTTGCACCGATGCGCTATGCTGTTAGCCCACTACTAAAGAACAAACCCGAACTCGTCGAAAAGGCACGTGAAGTCTACAAAGCGCTGAGCGCTAAGCACCCTGGCCGCGTCATGTGGGACGACAACGGTAACATTGGTAAGCGCTACCGCCGCCAAGACGAAATTGGCACCCCGGAATGTGTCGTCGTTGATTTCCAGACACTCGAAGATGATACTGTCACGATACGCTCACGCGACACTACGGAGCAAGAGCGTGTTTCGGTAGACATACTAAAACCCTAAGTAAAGGAACGAATATGAAACGTGAAATTGAAACGCAAGCTGTGGGGTCATCCTCGGCATTTTCGCAGGCAGTCGAAGTCAATGGAACCGTGTATGTCTCGGGGCAGATTCATGCGGACGCCAACTGGAAGCTAGTGGGTGATACCGTGACCGAAAAGCTTGCTGCTATCTTCGATAATATCGCCGCGATTCTCGATGTCGTGGATATGGCAGTCGATGATATCGTCAAGGCGACGGTATATGTTACTGATATGTCACAGCTTGAAGAACTTAACCGCGAGTATCCGAAATACTTCCGCTCTGCAACGCTCCCTGCGCGTGAAGCGGTATGTGTGAAAGAGTTGCCACTCGGCGCCACGATCGAAATTAGCGTAATTGCATCGCGATGATTGATCAGAACTGGGTATTCGTTTCTGTTGTCCTAAATCTCCTAGGGGCAGGGATATACGCGTACTCGGTCATATTTGGCAATACGAGGCCGAATCGAGTAACCTGGTTTATTTTGTCGTTTGCACCGTTGCTTGCATTTGCCGCCATGTTAGCGCAAGGCGTCAGTTTCAGGGAGAGTGTGTTTACGCTGACCGTCGGGGTCAGCCCGCTTATCGTGTTTAGCAGCACGTTCTTTTCGAAGCACCCGAAGTGGAAAATCACAAAATTCGATCTGACGTGTGGCGTACTGTCGATCATCGGCTTCATACTATGGGTTATCATTGGCGAGGGAAATGTCGCGATCGTATTTAGTATATTGGCTGACGGCTTGGCGTTTCTGCCGACGCTAGTCAAAGCGTTTAGGTACCCGGAAACCGAAGAGCCGTATCTTTTTATACTTGGTGTTATCGCAGGCATTATCGCACTCGCGATTATCACGACCTTTGACTTCAAGCACGTAGCGTTTCCGCTGTATATATTGGCCGCAGATTCTGTAGCTGTGCTGTTTATCTATTTCAAAGTCGGCAAACGATTTCTGGCGCGAAAGTCTACACCGGAGCATAGTCTCACGCGATGATCCCGGAGATGCCGACGGAGCCGGCCAAGAATCCATCGCTCCGTTCTGATTATCTGCCGTTACTGGGCAGGAATGCCGCCGGTGAAGTCATAAAGCCACATTTACAGCTCATAGAAACGCAGACCGACGGAAAAAAGGTCGTGAGGATAGAGCATGTATTGTCGGGGCACGATATCGAACGTGAGGTCGCCGAAATAAATGCTTTTCGTAGCCACTTGAAGTTCATGCGAGATCATTATGGTATTGCAGCGCTTGAACCACGCTACGTCGTGGGGCAGCATCCAATGGATCCTGCTCGCTTAGGTTCATCGCCCGATACCGTCCTGTATACACTCGTCAATTACATTGAGCACGCAACGTCGTTTGAAGAGGTGCTTGATCGTGAAGACGCAGCCGAGAGGCGTGCGTTCGGGGAATTGTTTGCAAAAATCGTTGCCCTTGTTGGCGATACTTGTCGTTTTGGCGGCCCGCTGTATCCTGAGATTTACCGGCTCGACCAGTACGTAATAAATGCCGATATGCCTGAGCAAGGGCCAATTTGTGTCGATGTGGTGCCGTACATGGGTTGCGAGTTGCCACCATCGATCGAATATCTGGAGGATTATACCAATCGAGAAACCTTACAAGACACCCTCCGATGGCTAGTGGAGGATGCGCTTTGCCTTGACGACGAGGCGCGTGACTTGGTGCGACAGCTAGTGGCTGATCAATCCGTATCAGGTCGGTTGAGCGATGTGGTTATTCGACGAATCAATCAAGCAATCGAGACGCAGGATATGCAGCTCGTGTCGGTTCATGGTGAGTCATGGTGGGAATCTGCGCATACCGAATAGCGGGCGCGGGTGGCATGGGCAGCTGCATCGTGTAGAATAAGAGTATGAAATACGAAGGAACCAAATTACCCAACTTTGAACCTCGAGAGAGCGTTACTGAACTTGAAATTATTGATAGCGAGCCTGGAATGGGCGAAGAAGTAAAGCCAGGCGCCACCATTACCGCGCACTACACAGGCGCATTAGTAAAAAACGGCATTATTTTTCAAAGTAGCCATGATATGGGTCGGAGCATCAGCTTCGGACTCGATCAAGTTATTGCTGGTTGGACACACGGTGTTCCTGGCATGAAGGTCGGCGGCACGAGGCGGCTTATCATTCCTGCAGAGATGGCATACGGTGAGCGCAGTCCTGCGCCGAATATTCCGGCAAACAGCAACCTCGTATTCGATATCGAATTAGTCGACATCGTCCGAAACGGCGCATAGCGTACAATCTAGAAATCTTTGAGTGGTCGGACACGCGGCGGTGCTTGATCGCTCGTTGGTAACGGTGCTGCGCCCATCGAAAGATCTGCTCGAATCGCTTCCTGTGCGGCACGCATACCAAGCAAACGTTTTTTGCGTTGCAGCTGTGCATTCGTACGCTCGGTTAGATTGCGCAAATTCGCATGCCACGGTTCAATCTCGGCCGATACCTCTGTGCAGCGTGCGGCGAGCGTGTCGAGCTGTAAACGTTGATCGGTATCGCTGGTATGTGCAAGAAGCCTTCGTACGTCTGCTGCCACTCGTCGACAAATTTTCTTGGCTTCATTTAACTGGTTATATACACCCTCCAGGTGCGCTGGTGATCGTTCTGCACTGACCGGATTCAACGACACGCCCTTCAAGCTCTCGAGTGCTAGAAACCGTAGCGCTTCCGCGCGGTCGAGCAGTTCGTCGTAGCTGGAGCTGAGATCTTCGGTGCGGGCGAGAATGCTATCGAGCAGTTCGAACGCAATCTGGGTTCGTAGCTCGTCAGGAAGGTCGCGGATATGCTGGCGAATAAATTGCTTCGCCTCTGGGTCGTAGACGTGGCCAAAAATATGCGTATCAGGATCGCGTTCGAAGTCAACGTCGGGCTCGCTACCGAATAAGTAGGCATCGTGCAGTAGGGTAGCCGTGGGCACGCTTGTATGCCAGAGCCGAGGAAGTTCTTCGTCGTCGAGTGACGCCTCGGCATCAGGAGCGTATTGTCGTGTCACCCAGGCCCGCACCGTGTCCATGGGAATGTCGGCCACTGTGCCAGAAGAGAGCTCACTTGTATTCGTCGGCACGAAAGCTTCGTGTAGATCGTCCATCGGTCGGTCAATCACAAACGATTTTGGAGACATAATAACTCAATATACAATAAAATAAACAAAATCGCAATTCGCTCTCAGCCGGCTTTCAGGTGACTATGAAAAAATATATTGTTACACTACATAGATATGATAGAAACTCTCGAGGACGTTACAGACTTTTTGCGTGAGTATTATGTGTCGAGTGGTTCGCCAAAAATTGGCACGAACTATCGGCTTGAAGATACGGTTGAGCTTGCCGAGCGTGTCGGAAGTCCGCACGAGCGCCTGAAAGTCGTACACGTTGCAGGCACAAGCGGTAAAACCTCGACCTCGTATTTTATGACGAGCTTACTCCACGAGGCGGGCTATTCGGTCGGCTTGACGGTATCGCCACACATCGCTTCGATTACCGAACGCGTACAACTGAACGGCGAGCCACTCAACGCAGCGAGCTTCGTGGCGTATTTCCGTGAATACGTGGCGCTTGCGACCGATAACTTTAGCAAGCAGCCGTCATTCTTTGAACTTATGCTCGTGTTCGCACTGTGGGTATTCGACAAGGAACAGGTCGAGTATGCAGTGGTCGAGACAGGAATGGGCGGCACCTACGATTCGAGTAACATTTGTCGAAGAAGCGATAAGCTATGCTTGATCACGGACATCGGATTCGATCACACTCATATTCTTGGTAGTCAGCTTGAGCAAATTGCAGCACATAAAGCTGGGATTATCGCGCCGTCAAACATCGTCTGTATGTATGAGCAACCCGTTGCGGTTATGTCGGCGGTACAGTCGGCCGTAACGCAGATGGACGCTATACTGCACTTGGCGTCCGCAACTCAGCAGGCGACGTTTTTTGAACGGAATTTCGCACTGGCTCGTTTCGGCTATGACCAACTGGCGACACGGGATGGACTGGTGCAGCTCACTGCCGAGCAAGAGCAGCGCGCTCGACAGACTCATGTACCCGGTCGGCTCGAATCGATACGGGTAGGCAAGACGCTTTTTTTGCTTGATGGAGCACACAATGAACAGAAAATGCAGGCACTTGTCGATAGTCTCGGTACGCTTTATCCTGAGGCGCGTTGGCCCGTTATTGTCGCGATGAAAGGTGATAAAGACGGTCCCGCCGTCGTGCGATTGCTTACGACGCTATGCGACGGTGTCGTGACGTCCGAGTTTCAGAGTGGCCAAGACATGCCCGTAACGGCTACGTCAGCGAATGAACTGGCTCGGTTGTTCCAGAGCTACGGAACATCTGCCGTTACTCGCCCCGTATTAGCCGATGCGATGATGTATTTTCTTGAGCAAGGAGCACCACGGGTGTTATTGACCGGCTCGTTGTATGCCGTTGCTGAAGCGCGTGCATGGCTGCTCGACGAAAAGCACGGTATACTAGAAGCATGAGAATATTTCACACAGACGGGAGCGCCAGCCCGAATCCTGGACCTGGCGGCTATGCTGTTGTTGAGCATGGCAAACCAGTCGCGCTCGGTTCAGAAGATGGCGATACGACAAATATACGCATGGAAGGCTCGGCCATGATCGCGGCCATGAAGATTGCGTCAGGCGAGCAATGCCAGATTCATAGCGATAGCGAATTTTGGATTAACGTCCTAACCAAGTGGGCGCCCGGCTGGGAGTCAAAAGGCTGGACAAAAAAAGGTGGCATAAAAAACCTCGATCTCGTTCAGGAGGCGTATGAGTTATATGTCCGGACGAAACCAGAGCTTATCTGGGTGCGTGGTCACAATGGCGACCCGGACAATGAGTTAGCAGACGAGTGGGCAAACAAGGCGCGCGAAGGAGCGCGTCTGTGAATCAGAAGCTCGCACTAGAGATTTTACTCAGCGGCGAAAGTGCGTTACTGACTGGTGCAGCCGGCTCGGGTAAGACCTACGTCCTGAACCAATTCATCAAGCTTGCAAAGTATGAGGGCAAGCATGTATCTGTTACGGCAACCACCGGGCTTGCGGCAACGCATCTTGGTGGCACCACGATTCATTCCTGGAGTGGTATCGGCGTCATGGATCAGCTTCACGATGGTTTCGTCGAACACATGTCTAAGGGAAGGCGAGAGATTATCGAAAGCACCGATGTATTGATTATCGATGAGATCAGTATGTTGCATGACTACCGGCTCGATATGATCGATGAAGTATGTCGGCTTGTCCGCAAAGAACCTGATATTCCATTCGGAGGCATTCAGGTAATCATGAGTGGTGATTTTTTTCAGCTGCCTCCGATTAATCGTCGAGATTCAGGACGAGAGGGTGGTTTCGTGGTCGGATCGCGGGCATGGCAAGAGCTCGACCCATCGATACTCTACCTGAGCGAGCAACATCGCCAAGACGACGAAGCACTGCTCGATATCCTCGATAGCTTACGCGGCGGCGATGTGCGGCGGCATCATGCCGAGCAGTTGCTGGCCCGCGTGGAAGTTATGCCAGACGATGCAAGTAGCGTCACTGAGCTACATACCGTCAATGTTGACGTCGACCGTATAAACGCAGGCCGCCTCGCTGAACTACCTGGAGATACCGTCGTCTATACATCGACACATACGGGTGGCGCAAATTATGTCGAGACACTCTCTCGCTCGATACTCGCACCATCGGTGCTCGAGCTGAAACAAGGTGCACTCGTCATGGCCGTGCGTAACGACCAGGCACGACGCTATGCCAACGGCTCGATCGGCCAAGTCGTCGATTTTGAACCAGGCTCTGATTATCCCGTTGTGCAGTTTCGAAATGGTAGGGAAGTCACGATGATGCCCGAAACGTGGGAACTACGCGATGGTGACAAAAAGCGTGCCTCGATATCACAGGTGCCGCTCAGGCTCGCATGGGCAATTACCGTTCACAAGTCGCAGGGTATGACGCTCGATGCGGCCCGCATAGACCTGCGAAAAGCATTCGTCGAAGGTATGGGTTATGTCGCGCTCAGCCGCGTACGTTCGCTTGATACGCTCTACTTGCACGGAATTAACCGAATGGCGCTGAGTATCAGTGAAGTCGCCAAGCAAATCGACGAACAGTTACGAGCGCGTAGTGCCGCCGATAGTGTCAAATTCGAGCACCTTCAAAAAAAAGCCGATACGCGTGATACGACCATAAAGCCGAAGGCATCAAGTGGCGGCGCGGGTGGCTGGAAAGAGAAGGTCGAAAAGATGCGCGAAGAGTATCCGAACGCGTATAAGCCATGGACTGATACGCAAGATGCCGAGCTGAAGCAGGGTTTTACGCAAGGCGAGTCGCTACGTAATCTGTCGAAAAAGTTAGGAAGACACGAAGGTTCGATCAAGATGCGTCTACAAAAACACTTCGGCGAAGACGTGATTCAGTAAGACAGCAAAACCGCACCGCAATAGGCGAGCAGCACGTTGAAATATAGTACACTGGTGTAATGACTGAAGATACACATTCCCAAGAACCAACAGACATTTTTCAATGGGCGAACGCCGCAGACCGAGACAAGGATAAACTCCAAATCGATTTATTTCTGTTTACGAAAGGCTTTACGGTATATGCAACCAAGTACGAAGAGTCGCTGAAGCAGCAGCTCAAGGTGCTGTTTCTCTACGATATGATCAGCGGCGTCCAGACCGGAGCGGCGACAGGTCTGGCGGTGCGTGATATCGAGCATATCGACCGCGCCGAGGACGTCTTGTTGCGTGCGAGAGTCGACAACGTCGAACACGCCCAAGAGGTGATTGAACAGATTACGTATGGTGAAGAAACGCTCGAAACCTTTAACGAGACCGACCACGAAATGCGTAAGGTGAAGGGTATGATTGCCCGTTTTACACCACCAGCCAAAGAAGGCGAAGAGCCCAAGCCATTCTTCGTTGTCAAGTTACTGGGCGGCTCGCAAGTCATGCTCGGGTCAAGCGCATGGCTGTTTAAGGGCAGCAGCTTTGGACAGTTTGAAGCTGAAGCAGGCCTGCGCGTCACGCCAGACAATCAGGTACTGATCGTCGACCACGACATATTCGTATTTAGCGAGAGCAAGTTCGAGCGATTGTTTGGCTACTCGGCAAAGAAATACGCCGTTGCCGATGAGAAAATCCGCGAAATCGAAGCTCACTTTAAGATTAAGCTTCCAGACGGCATGGCACTCAGCGACTTGGCTCGCGAGAATAAACCGCTGATCAATAAGCTACAAAAAGTTGATCCAACCATGACGACGCAAGATAAACTGCTTGAGCAGTCAGAAATCATGGAGTTAGAGCTGATGACCGATGACGCGACAGAAGAAATCATTCTGATGGATGCGAAAGACGCCGGCAAATTCGTCGATCTGTTGAGCGATGATTATTTGACGAGCGAAATGACAGGCATAAAGTATCTATCCCGCAGCAAAAAACCATTGCATGATGACCCAAAAGCAGATGACACGTTGGCAAAATTAGCCGAACGTTAAGCTAAAATTCAGCAAAAAAATGGTATAATATATTTTACTCATGTCGAAAAAAGCCGTGCAATTTCCAAAAGACTTTCTCTGGGGCGCCAGCACAAGCGCGCATCAGGTAGAAGGCGGTACCCATAATCAGTGGACTGAGTGGGAACTGGAAAATGCAAAGTCGCTCGTGGCGCAAGCATCGTATCAGTACGGCGATCTCGCCGTGTGGCCGAAGATTCAAAAAGCGGCGAAAGACCCGAATAATTACGTGTCTGCTAAAGCGGCTGGGCACTATACGCGCTACGAAGAAGATTTCGCCATACTTGAAAAGCTGCAGATGAACAGTTTTCGGTTCAGTATTGAATGGTCACGGGTTGAGCCAGAGGAGGGCAGCTGGAACGTCGAAGCGATCGAGCACTATCGCCGCTACCTGGCAGCACTCAAACAGCGCGACATAACACCTATCATGACACTGTTCCATTTCACGTTGCCAGTTTGGTTCAGTGACAAAGGCGGTTTTTTGCATCGATCAAATGTGAAGTATTTTGTGCGCTTCGTCGAAAAAATACTTGATGAACTCGGGCCGGAATTATCCTGGATCATCACGATTAACGAGCCGGAAGTATACGCAGCGCAAAGCTATCATCAGGGTAATTGGCCGCCGAATCGTCAGAATACGGTCCAGATGTGGCGTGTCGTCGAAAACTTGATACACGCGCATGTAAAAGCCGCAAAGCGTATTCATGTGGCGGGTCCACGCTATAAGGTTTCGATGGCCTACAATTTGAGCTATGTCTATGCAGGCGATGACGCGCTATTGAGCCGAATGAGTGCGACATGGATTGATAGGATTCGCAACCATTACATACTGCGCCGTACGATGAAAGCGAATGATTTTATCGGTGTCAATTATTATTTCAGCGATCGGGTATATGGATACCGAATCCATAATCCTGACAAGCGGGTCAGCGACCTCGGCTGGGATATGCAGCCGTATAACCTACACTATGTGCTCGAAGACCTGAGTGAGCGCTATGACAAACCGATCATGATCACTGAAAACGGTCTGGCTGATGCGGAAGATACCGATCGGCAATGGTGGCTCGCAGAAACGATCAGGGCGATGCGCGATTCCATGAAAAACGGTGTCGACCTGATAGGCTATATGCACTGGAGCTTGCTTGATAACTTCGAATGGGATAAAGGCTTTTGGCCGCGATTTGGTTTGATCGAAGTCGACTATGCGACACTCAAACGAACACCGCGCAAAAGTGCCGTACTACTTGCCCGAACCATAAAAAAACTAAAGGAACACGCATGAAAAAAGCTTTTTTTGCCGATGATATCAAAATTGCCGTAATCGGTGGTGGTACGGGTAGCTTTACGCTCCTGACTGAACTCAAGAATCGCACTGAAGCGATCGCCGCGCTCGTCAACATGGCAGATGACGGCGGTTCGACTGGCGTGTTACGCGACGAACTCGGTGCGTTGCCTCCCGGTGATATTCGCCAGTGTCTGGTGGCGCTCAGCGATTCGCCAGAGCTACGCGATTTGTTTAACTATCGCTTCGATGAAGGGTCGTTCAAAGGCCACGCGTTTGGCAATATTTTTATCAGCGCGCTTGAAAAAATGACCGGCGATTTTGCGAAAGGCGTCGAGCTCGCAAGCGAAGTGCTCAATATTACGGGTGTCGTCGAGCCGATTACGCTGACGAACGTGTCGCTACATATGAAAGATGGTGATGGTACGGTTATTGAAGGTGAGTACGAAATTGGTAATCGAAGGTTTACGGGGAACACACTCGATTTCTGGCTGGAACCACGAGCCGAGGCGAACCCGCACGCATTAAAGGCGATTGAACGCGCGGATATCGTACTTATTGCGCCCGGAAACCTCTATGGCAGCTTAGCTCCCGCATTACTCGTCGATGGCGTCGGTGAAGCCTTGGCAGCGTCGCAGGCCATGAAGCTTTACATATGTAATCTCGTAACGAAGCCTGGCCAGACTGACGGCTATACGGTTACTGATTTTGCAGATGAAATCGAACGTCTTGCCGGCACGAAGTTTCTTGACGCGGTCATTTACAATACCGATCAACCGAGTCAAGCACTACTGGATCGATACGCATCAGAAGGTGAGCTGGCTGTGCTATACGATGAAGAGAAGTCGAGCAAGGCGCACTATGACGTGGTCGGAGCAGGATTGCTATCTGGTCGCATATGGCGCAACAAAAGTGCCAGCGATCCCATTGCGTCCACGAGAACGCTGATTCGTCATGACCCGGTCGCCGCCGCCGATGCAGTATTGGAGTACTACCATGCGCGCTCATGAGTTTGAACAGTTGCCTCGACAGCTCAATATATTTACGGCAGTCGATCTTGACCGCACTGTGCTTCGGACGACGGAGTTCTTTGAACATTATGCGATTCCGAACATGCGACACTATTATTGGTCACGAGGAGAAGTAGGGTTGGTAGACCGAGCAATCGACCAGACGCGCGTTGCCGAACACGCGTCTCGGGGCAAAGCATTCGATTTCGTCGGAGATTTTGATCAGCGGCTGCGCACACTCGGTCACGAGGATATGGATATCGATGAACTGGCTCGACAGATACTCGATGCCAATCGTGATCTGGAGACCGGTGAATTACTCGACGATTTTATAACGGATATCATCGCCGACGGTGGATTCGAATTAATACAAACGCTTGAAGCCGAACCGGCCAGCGCGTGGGGCTTCATGACGAGCGGTGGTGACCTGACACAGCGACTGAAGCTGAGCATCGTTGCGACAATCTTACGCGAGCGTTTTGCGATTGATGTCCAAGGCCTAATTATTGCCAGTGAACACAAGGCCCAGGATCTTGAAAGCTGGTACGACGAATCGCGGCAACAATTTGTCATACCGACTGAGCTGAGTGGCGGCACGACTATGTATGCAGATGAGCTGCGCCTGATTGACGATAAGCTCAAAAACCTTGAGCGCGGCGACGCCGTACGGCTTCATGATCGTATTGAGCTCATTCAAGCGCGTCGGGCTGAATATGAAACCGAGTCAGAAGGTGAATACCTGGCGGCAATCGCAGCCACTATCTCGACACGTGCAATTGACAACGATATGTCAGCGTGATAGCGTAAGACCATGAAGAAACAAAAGAAAAACTCTCGAAGCTACATCGACACGGTCGCCCAAGATTTTCGACGCGCAATCGTCGTCGTTTCGCTCTCGGCAAACCTTATCTTGTTTGTCACGTGGGTGACATACATGGTGTCGAGCTCGAACTCATAAGCCTCAAAATTGATAGAAAAGCACCTCAGAACAGAGGTGCTTTTCTATTTTCTGTGGATAAGTCAAGAATGTAAAAAAGTGCAAAAAAGGGCTTGCATGTGGGTATGAGTGGGTAGTATAGTAAATGCAGTGGAAATAACGTGGCACACGCCACAAAACAAACACCACCGTAAAAAAACAAAATTAACACTAACGCACACCAGAGATTGCAAGGTTTACGCAACACATGGACTATTTCGAACGAAAGCTCGATGACAAACGTCGGTTAACGATACCGACTGAGCTACGTGCGGAATTTGCCAGTGGCGTCGTATTGTCCCGTGGCTTTGGCGACTATCTTCACGCATACCCTCAACACGTATGGGATCGAGAAGTAGAGCCAGCACTCGCAGGGAACAATATCTTCGACGAAGAGCTTGCTAATCTGAATGTACGCTTCCGACGAGGGAAGACGAACCAGGCACTCGACCAAAAACAAGGAAGAGTGACGATCGAGCAGCACCTGCTTGACTATGCTGGTATCAGTCGAGATGTCGTCGCGGTGCGTGTCGGTGCTTACTGGCGTCTGGGCAGTCCAGACAAATTACTGTAACGTTTTTTACCGTTTGGTTTCCCGTACATTAACAACATACACACGTAAATCGATATCCTCGAGATCAACCATCTGGTAGTGATGCAGGTGATACCGGTGAGTCACTAGAAACTTTTCACCCGTACCTTCCTCTAAACACACCTCCCAAAAAACTCCACCTCACACATAAGTCTCTCAAATGCTCCACGAAAGAAAAATCGGACAACATGAGTTTCACGGAAACCCCCGTCGGCTCTTTCGGAGCAGCTTATCAAAAACAAACACTTCAATGCGAAAACAAACAAGCATTACTGCCAGTTGGGTGATCTCGAGTCAGGTAAATGATATAATTATCTGAAATGAGTATTAAAGAACATCCACCACATCATGTTCCAGTACTGCTCGATGCATGCCTCGATGTACTTCAACCGAAGGTTGGCGAGAATTATCTCGACTTAACCGCAGGGTATGGAGGACACGCCGCAGCATTCCTGAGCCGTACGCAAAACTACGCTGATTCATGTCTTGTTGATCGCGACGATGCTGCTATAGCGCAGCTGCAATCGCTCTCGGCAAAAGGAACGCGTTTACTTCACGACGATTTTGTGACGGCTAGCCGTACACTGATCGAAGAGGGTAAAACGTTTGACATGGTATTAGCTGATCTGGGGGTGTCGTCACCGCAACTCGACAAGTTCGAGCGAGGATTTTCCTTTACAAATTCCGGACCACTCGATATGCGAATGGACCGTCGCCAAGAACAGGACGCAGCATGCTACCTAAATAGTGTTCGCGAAACTGATCTGACGACTATCATTCACGCATATGGGGAAGAGCCGATATCGGTCGCAAAACGATATGCGCACGCAATCGTTACGAACCGACCAATCGAATCAACCGGACAACTGAAGGATATAATCGAAAACGCCCATGTCGGCCGATGGCAGAAAGTCCATCCGGCGACACGTACTTTTCAAGCAATCCGTATCGAAGTCAATCAAGAACTGACACTGATTACGCAGCTATTGCCACTTGTACCGAAGCTTCTGAAGCCCGGTGGGCGAGTCGGCATCATCAGTTTTCACAGTCTCGAAGATCGACTTGTTAAACGCTACTTCAATGAGCAAGCCCGTTCAGGCTACGAAGCTGAACTCGATATCCTGACGAAGCAGCCACGATACGGCACCGAAGACGTTCACAACCCGCGGGCAAGGAGTGCAAAACTCCGCGCCGCAGTGAAAAAATAAACAAGAAAGGAATGCCACATGCCTGTGCACATTCCAGTACAATTCCAAGACGATCAGGCTTCAGTCGAAGTCCGTCTTGTAAAAAAATAGCCTAGCCACGATGGGGCAGTGTAGCAACTATGCTGCCCCTCGGGCCACGGTCCAACACAAACATACCAACATTAAACAAACCCACCACACATGCCAAACCGTCGAAATTCAGTCTACGCGTCGCGTCGCTCACATCAAATGAGCCGCAACTACAATTCAGTGAGTTACGTCTCAAGCGTCAAACTTGGTCCCATTACGCATACAGTGCTTGTTGCACTGATGATTACGGTACTGGGTTTGATATACTTAACTCAGGCGACTAAAGCGACCAGCTATGACTACGCCGCATCCGCGATTGATGATAAGATTGCCGAGCTAACCACTCAAAAGAGTGATCTCGAAGTCGAAAATGCGAAGCTTACCGCTCTTCAGACGATCAAGAAGAGTACCGTTGCCGCAGCTATGTCTGCTCCGAGCGACACGCAGTACGTCAATCAATAGTCCCTTTTATTATGAATCTTCTGCACTTTTCGCGTACCAACCGCACACATGTTTTAGCTGTCCTTACGCTTATCGTAATGGCAGTCTTCGTCGTTCGGCTCTTTTATTTGCAGATTATTCAACATAGTTTTTATGCGATGCTGGCGAACAACGAACAGATCCGTCAGCTCGACCTGCCGGCTGTTCGTGGTGAAATATATGCTATGGACGGTAAAAACCCGGTGAAACTTGTCCTCAACGAAACGACTTATACGGTGTGGGCTGACCCACATGTCATCGCCGATGCAAACGATGTGGCTCGTACAGTGTCATCTGCGGTCGGCAACAAAGTTGTAAAGAGTATGGACGAACTTCTGGCTAATACCGACTCACGGTATGCAGTTATTGCAAAAGAAGTTACCTCGCAGGAAGCAGCGAAGATTAAAAAAGCGAATCTGTACGGTGTTGGCTTTACGGCAGGTATACGACGCGTGTATCCAGAAGGGCAGCTCGCCAGTCAGGTGCTCGGTTTCGTGAACGCAGACGGAGAAGGGCAGTATGGCGTCGAAGGTGCACTCAACGATGAGCTAAAGGGTAAAGACGGCCTATTGAAGACAGTTGTCGATATTCGAGAAGTACCGCTAACGATTGGAAGCGAAAACGTCAATATTCCAGCAAAAGACGGCGACAACGTGGTATTGAGCCTCGATCGAAATATTCAGAACGCAGCCGAGCAATTACTGCCTCAGCAACTAAAAAAAGTCGGAGCGACCGACGGCAGCTTGCTCGTGATGGATCCCAACACTGGCAAAGTACTCGCTATGGCGAATTATCCGACCTACAACCCCAACGATATCAAAAAGGTCAAAGATATCGCGCTGTTCAATAACCCGATCATCAGCCACCCATACGAGCCAGCCTCGGTTATAAAGACAGTCGACTTCTCGACGGCGATCGATAAAGGCGCGATTGAGCCGAATTCGACGTACATCAACACCGGTCAGATTCAGATCGAAGACCGTACGATTAACAATGCGAGTAAGCCAGCGTATCTGATGGGCAAGATTGATATGCAGACCGCGCTGAACTGGTCGTTCAACACTGGTGCCGTGACCGCGGCGCTTCGGCTTGGCAACGATAAAGATACCGTCGATGCCAAAGCACGACAAATTTTATATGAATACTATCATGATCGATTTCACCTCGGAGAACTCACAGGTATCGAACTGCAGGGCGAGACACCGGGCATCGTGATTCCGCCAAGCGACCCGCAGGGAAATGCGGTGCGCTACGCCAATATGACATTTGGACAGGGTCTCGACATTACGACGCTTCAAACGGCAGCTGCCTTTTCGGCCATCATCAATGGCGGCGTCTACCACCCGCCAACCATTGTCGACGGCACGATCGATGACGACGGTGTATTTGTGCAGTCTGAGTCGAAGCAGACCAATCGGGCAATTAGCGAGTCAACATCGCGTAAGATGCGCGAGATGATACACGTGGCGAGGCAACAGTTCGGGTATAATAGTCAGGACCCTGCAGGCTACTATATCGGCGGAAAGACCGGTACGGCACAGACGATTGAGAACGGTCAGTACACCTTTAGTCAACAGACTGGTACGTATATCGGATTCGGTGGTACGCCAGGAGAGAAGCCGGCATACGTCGTCATGGCCTATGTTGCCAAGAAAAACACACAGCTTGGCGGTGAAGACGCCAAGGTCGTATTTGATCCTATGTCGAACTGGATGATTAATTATTTGAAACTACCCCCGAAAGGATAGATAATGGACAGCATGAGCGTTGAAATGTTAACAGACTCGCTAACGCGAACAACCCTACTGAGTATTGCCGCGTTCGTGCTTTCGATGCTGCTGACACCAGTCTACACCTACTACGCGTATCGCTACCGGTTTTGGAAGCGCCAACGCACCACGAGCACGACGGGCGAAGTCCTTGAAGTGTTCACCAAGTTACACGCACACAAGTTCGAGCGATCGATTCCAACCATGGCCGGAATTGTCGGTGTCGCCTCTGTCGTAATTGTCACGGTGGCGTTCAATATGGATCGAGCCCAGACGTGGCTACCACTTGCAGCATTGATCGGCGGTGCGGTTATCGGACTTATCGACGATGTTATTAATATTCGCGGTAAGCAACTCGGTGTCGCGGGTTTACGTTCTAGTTTGAAGTTTCTCATGATTACGGTCATCGCCGTCGGGCTAGGCCTCTATTTCTGGAATAAACTAGGATACAGCGCTGTCGGTATTCCATTTGTTGGTGATATTGAGCTAGGCTGGTTAATCGTACCGTTGTTCGCGCTCGCGGTCGTATCGACTGGTAATGCCGTAAATATCTCTGATGGCCTCGATGGACTTGCCGGCGGATTGCTGGCGCAAAGCTTCACAACCTTCGGCATCATCGCGCTATTTCAGGGCAACGTGGGCATCGCAGGCTTCTGTTTTGCAACCGTCGGTGTCTTGCTCAGCTATCTATGGTTTAATATCGCGCCAGCGCGTTTTTATATGGGCGATCTCGGTAGTTTCGCCTACGGTACGGCGCTCGGCGTCGTCGCCATGTTAACGAATACGCTCTTTTTGCTCCCAGTCATCGGTATTCTTTTTGTTGCAGAAGCGGGTAGTAGCCTGATACAGATCATTTCAAAGCGCTACTTTGGCAAAAAGATTTTTCTATCTGCGCCGTTACATCATCACCTTGAGGCTCAGGGTTGGCCTGAAACGAAAGTAACAATGCGCTTTTGGGTTATCTCGGCGATTACCGGCTTCTTCGGTGTCGTACTTGCGCTCATGGGAGGCTTGGCGTAATCATGGATCGACGCCGCATCGGTGGGGCAGTAGAAGCCGTCAGGCAGCGGGCTCACCGGCCTGATTACCAGATTGTGCTCTATGTCGGCCTGTTGATGCTACTTGGTCTGATTACGATGTATGCTATCGGACCACAGCGCGCGCAGGTATTGAATGCCTCATATGGCACCGATGCGTACACGGGCATGTATTTCGTCGTCAAGCAGGCAATTAGCCTAGCCATCTCGCTCACAGCCTTCATCGTCATGGCTTTTTTGCCGTTTTCGCTCCTTAGACGTTATGCTGGCTCGCTACTTGTCGCAGGCTTGGGTGCTAGTGCACTGCTGGTACTAACGGGAAACTTGCTTCATATCGATCAGATCGCCCAGTGTACGCTTGGCGCCTGCCGCTGGTTCGAACTCGGGCCCTTTGGTACATTCCAGCCGGCCGAATTACTGAAATTCGGGTTTTTAATCTTTATGGCTCGATTGTTGGCCGATAAAATCGCCGCCGGCAAACTCAACGATTGGGAGGAAACCATCATGCCGGTACTGATCCTGACCGCCATTGTCCTTGGCTTCATCGTCATATTTCAAAAAGATCTCGGAACAGGTATCAGCACCGTGGCTATCGTAGCGTCTATGCTCATGGTGGCAGGTGTATCGCGCAAAATCGGACTGCGTCTTGTCGGTATCGGTGCGGCTGCCGGACTGGTGGCTATTATCATCGCACCTCACCGTATTGCTCGCGTACTGACGTTCTTTCAGAGTAATGACACCTCGATGCTGACGAACCCGGACGGTGCATCCTATCATATTTTGCAGGCGAAGATCGCAATTGGTACGGGTAATTGGTTCGGCCTAGGTATAGGCAACAGTGTGCAGTCAACTGGTTATCTGCCAGAGGCGATTAATGACTCGGTATTTGCCATTCTTGGTGAGATATTCGGCTTTGTCGGCCTGGTCGGCATCCTTATCCTATTTACGCTGCTCGTATTTCGTATTTTGCGTGTGGCAGATCGCCTACGCGAGCCCTGGATGCAACTTGTCGCGGCAGGAGTCTTCGGCTGGGTAGTGTCGCACATCGTGCTTAACATCGCGTCGATGGTGGGAGTATTCCCGCTGACCGGTATCACTTTGCCGCTACTGAGCTTCGGTGGTACAAGTATGATATTTATCGCAGCTGCTATCGGCATCGTTTTCGGAATGAGCCGGTTTACGAGCTTTCAACCAGTAACAGAGGAGACCAGCCATGCGAATACTATGCGCGGGCGGGGGATCGGGCGGACACGTTACGCCGGTCGTCGCCGTTCTTGATGAAATAAAACGCCTCAGTAATGATGAGCTAACGGTGCGGTTCGTCTGTGATAGCGGGTTTGCGCCTCAGGCACGTTCGATTATGGCCGGTGCTACTATGCCGGTAAGCATCTCGACCATTCGTGCGGGCAAATTCCGACGCTACAAGCACTTTCGACTAATTGATTATGTGACAACGCCAAGCGTGCTGTTTCATAATCTCATCGATATCGTGCAAATCGCCATCGGTTTTATACAGTCGATGTGGCTTATTTTACGATTTCGTCCAGATATTATTTTTGCAAAAGGCGGTTTTGTATGTTTGCCTGTCGGCTGGGCGGCACGGCTTTGCCGCGTGCCGATTGTAATACATGATTCAGACGCACGCCCCGGTCTGACGAATCGTCTGATTGCGCCGTTTGCACGTGCGATTGCGACTGGGTATCCGCTTGAAAACTATCCGTATGACCAACACAAGAGTACGTATACTGGCGTGCCTATCCGAGCCGAGTGCCGTCCTGTGACGTCGGACATGCAGCGTAGCGCAAAGTCGGCCTTCGGTATCTCGCCTGACACACGATTGACTGTAGGAGTCGGTGGCGGTCTGGGTGCAAAAGCCATCAACGTGGCACTGATCGAAGCCGCAAAAACACTTCCGACGGATACGCACTGTATCATCGTTGCAGGTGTCAAACACTATGAAGATGCCTTGCAGGCTGCAAATGGCCTCGCGAATATCGAAATACTTGAGTTCGTAGCCGAAGGCATGGTAGAGCTATTGTCTGCTGCAGATATCGTCGTGACGCGTGCCAGCGCCACATCGTTACAAGAGCTTGCCGGACTACAGAAGCCGATCATTGCCGTACCGGCACGACAACTTGGTGATCAGCACAAGAACGCAGAGTTGTACGCTGCAGCAGATGCGGCGATCGTTCTCGACGACGATGCGCTCGAGCATGGTGAGCTGACAACGACACTCGCTACGTTACTCGATGATCCTACTCGTCAAGAACAGCTTTCGAAGAATCTTCATGCATTCGCAAAACCGCATGCAGCCACCGATGTCGCCCAAATTGTCTTGAATGTCGCGGCGGCAAAACACTAACACTTTGGTAAAATAAACATAATGGCTTTTCCTCAATTCAAGCGGCTGACTCGTCGCAACGATAACGCGCGACCCGTACCTCGGCGTCGTTTGAGTGAGAGGGTCGAGTCAATGACGATTGATAATGAGCCAGACGATGCGTATAGCTCGCGTCGCCACCAGTTTCGGCGTAATCAAACCCTGACTGGCAGTACGTCGACGTATCTTACAAGTGCCGCGGAAACGATGGGCACCATGCAGTCTCCTCGTGCTACTACTCATCATTTACGGAAAACGCAGCGTTCGCTCGGGCTTCGCATCGTGGGACTCCTAGTACTTGCGGCGATGACAATGCTTTTTTTGTATCAGTTCATCGCGGTTGTGAGTGTGTCCTACTATGGCCAGATAACTGATAGCTCTGACACGACCGAACTCGCACGCTATCAAAAAGGCGTACAGGATTATCTTGCAGGCCGTCCACTCGAGCGTATTAGACTGTTCTTAAACGTAGCCAGCCTGGCCGAGTACTTGCAAGCGCATGATTCGTCAGAAGTCCGTCAGATATCGGCTGTGCACCCTGCTGGACTTGGTAAAGCCGAGCTGGTTATCAAGATGCGCGAGCCTGTCGTGGCGTGGACGATTGATGGCAATAAACAGTACGTTGATCGTGACGGATTTATTTTTACAAAAAATCATTATACCGAGCCGAAAGTGACGGTTGTTGATGAGAGCGGCCTATCGACTGGGAGTAATATCAAAACTATTGTAAGTAGCCGCTTTCTCGAGTTTATCGGCCGCGGTGTCGGTTTTGCTAGTAAAGAAGGATTGTCGATCAGTCGCGTCATCATCCCTGCTGATACGACGCGGCAGGTGCAATTCTCGCTCAATACTAAAGCACGTACGCGCCTAAAGTTGTCGATCGACCGCCCGGTAGGGGAGCAGATTGAAGACGCCGTGCGAGCGAACACGTATCTTACGAAGAAGGGCATAGCTCCTCGCTACATCGATGTGCGAATTAGCGGCCGTGCCTACTACATATAGACGCACAGGGAATACCCGGGCGATTTCACCGCACAAGCAGGCGAGTGCACCGCTCTGCTAGCTAGTTCTAAAAATGTTCTATTTATAGTACATGTAAAATACTATATAAAAATATATAATTACAAGAAAAGCAAATAGGGCAGGTAGAAAAGGCGAGCAGGGGATGAAAGTAACAAAAAGTCAAATGTGTCAAATATAGGAAATGTGATCACGAACACATGAATCGATATAGCTGGCTGTGGACAAATCGACAGCGGCTGTCTACGAGAGACACCCGGAGCCAGAGCTCACCGTACGCGTTAGCAGTCTACGCCGTATGGTGCAAATAATACATATCGAACAAAATACGATAGTCACAATAGCAGAACACCCTACTAGAAGGATACACCGCTAAGATGGGCTTTATAGCCAGGCATCTATAGTCATCTTGTATACGTCTGTTTAATGACGTAAAAGCTATATTGTGCGACGTTAAGTCTATATCATACATTCGGTTCACTATTCATCATGCACGCACGTTCCCCGCGATCTGATCTTCGAATTATTTTGTCGGCTCTCCTACTTCGTGGCTGTTCGCCTATTTACAGCCTGCTACGGCTCATTGTTGGCTATGTATGCCTATATGCGTACGCACCGACGACACGTACAGACTACGCCGAGCACGCTCCTTAACGTGTTTGCTCGTAGTTCTATTTATGTTCTATATTGTTCTATGCGAAGATTTCTATCGAAGACGCAGGATAGTTTCATCTTTAGGTGCGGCTTTGGCTAATGCTGGCTTTTTTGCCGTCTTTGTAGCTGACTCAGCCGGCTTGGTCGTTTCGGCTGGCGCTGCAGGCGTATCGCTCTTTTTACGTCGTGTACGTGTACGCTTACGTTTCTTCGGCGCAGCAGCTTCATCAGTCTCTGTCGTAGCAGAAGCTTCTGGATTCATATGTGGTTCTGCTGTATTGGTAGCGGCGTGTGGAGTGCTTGCGGCAGGCTGTGACGTCACAGACGAAGCGCTCGGTTGTGGCGCCGGCTGCTGTGGCTGTGCTGACGGGTTAGCTCCGGCGACGCTGTTATGAATCATCGCTTCGACTTCTGCGCGCTCACGGCCGTATCGCTCTCGTGTCTGTTGGATGATCTGTGGTAGCAGGTTGGTCTGCGCCGGTGGGAGATTGAGCGTACGGGCACTAAACGCAGGCTGCTTTTCCCCATTTATCACCATATTGATTATAAAGTTTCGGTTGTGCATCTGTAGGAGGTCGTTCGGCTCAAACTGTGGCTCGAACTGCTTTGAGAGAATCGGTGAGTCATCTGCAGATACACGGAAACTAATCATCGTGCCGACGTTACCGAATACGGCGTTTCGGACCGTGTCTGACATCTGAGAAATATACTGATTGGCGACGGTCAGGTTTAGCCCGTATTTTCGTGCCTCAGATAGAATGGTTGCGAAGCTGTCGGTCGCAAAGTTCTGGAACTCGTCAACGTACAAATAGAATGGTCGGCGGTCTTCGATGTCGGCAATATCGCTTCGGCTCATCGCAGCCAGCTGGATCTTCGTGACTAAGAAGGCTCCAAGAATTCCGGCATTGTCTTCACCGATTAGTCCCTTCGATAGGTTCACTATCAGAATCTTCCCTTCATCCATGATCTGGCGAATATTGAACGTACTCTTTGGCTGACCGATGATATTTCGAATTACAGGGTTAGCCGTAAAGGCCCCTACCTTGTTCAATACTGGAGCTACGGCCTCGGCCTGGAATTTGTCGTTCCAGCTGGCAAATTCGACATTCCAGAACTGTAGGACGACGGTATCTTGGCAATATGTCAGCGTTTCTTTACGGAACTTCTTGTCGGTGAGCATACGCGTAATATCGAGCATGGTCGTGTCTGGACGATCAAGTAGCGCCAAAATGGTATAACGCAGAATGTACTCGAGTCGCGGACCCCACGATTCGCCGAACATACGTTTAAGTACGCCGATAACCTCAGACGAAATGTTCGTCTTCATATTCGGATCGGTCACTTCGAGTGGGTTAAAGCCAAGGGGGTGCCCTGTATCGGCAGGGTTAAAGTAGACGACGTCGTCAAGTCGTGACGCTGGAATAAACTTCAGATTGTTGATTGCAAAGTCGCCGTGCGGGTCGATGATCGCATAACCCTGATTGTGAAATACGTCAGAGAGCGCAAAGAGTTCGAGCGTACCCGACTTACCTGCACCGGTCTGTCCGATGATATAGATGTGTCGTGAGCGATCTGAGCGCAGCATACCGAACTGATGGCTGATACCACGAAAGTTCGTCATACCGAATGCTGAGATGTTCTCATCGATTGCCGGGTTGCCGGTTAATACTGGCAGGCTGGCTGGCGGTTCAGCGGTTTTGTTGCTCGCCCACACGATATTTGGCGTTTCAACGTTGGTGTGTGGCAAGTGGAATACGGAAGCAACTTCTTCGATATTGAGGATGTACCCCCTGTCGGCGAACAGTCGGGCCTTATATTTCGCGAGGTCTTCTTTTTTGAAGCTCTCCCCTGCTGTCTTGAAGCCGTTGAGGTTCGTACTATTGAACTGCTTAAACGTACCGGCAATCGCCTGCATCCGTAGTTTAGCGGTGGTTTGATCTTCGGACAGCACGGCAATACGAATCTTTGTCTGGTAGCCAAGCTTGGTCGCCTTCTTCTCTGCCTCGGCGATTCGGGTCTTGTCCCGGTCGGTCAGTTCCTTTGCGCCACCATCGGAGCCGCCACTTCCCTGCTCTGGTGGTCGCCACAATGCTTCAAAAAGTCCACCGAGCCAACGGAGGTCAAACGAATCCATACCGCCAGAAAAAAGGTTGAATGGATTGCCAGTTCGTACAGTTTTGATCCAACGATCGGAGGCTTTGTGCCAATCATCGGCAATCGGGCGCACCAGGATCTGAATCCAGATCTCGTCACGGCTGTCTTCGAGCTTGGCAAGCGTACCGGTTATACCGGCGAGTGGGTCGACTTCGAAACTTTGAAACGTCTTAACAGGCAAAAATTCTTGATCGGCAAGTACCATTTCAGAGGTGTATACGGTGCTGTGCTGGCGTTCGTGCGTGACGTAATCTTCTTCTGCCATGTGAATCTGCACCGTTGGATACTGGGCGTAAATCTGACCTTCGACGAAACTCTGGAGTGTTTTAGGAACCCACACATAAAATCGAATACGTCCGCCGACCGAGGCGATTTCAAAACTGAGGTGCTCTTGAAGCCCACCGTTCAGCTTGAGCTCTTTGGAGTCACGTAAAATACCATGCAAACTGGCAAATAGTTGTTCGGCGGCAAGTTCTGATTTGTCATTGGCGCGTGGTATTTCGAGTATCAGAAGGACACTCTCGACGGTTTTAATTGCCTGCACCTGGCGGCTATTACGCCATGCGAGGAACAAGAGCAATGCCGTTAGCGGCATCCAGACATACCATTGGGTAACGATGCCGACAAGCCAAGCGATCACATTCATATCTGTTTGAATATATCACAAACAGAGGTAAAAATCAAGCTTAAGCGCTATGTCGTGAGCTATTTTTCGGCGAGTGCGTAGGTCGCTTTTGCGACTCGTTTGAACTCTGGTTTCGACTGCAGATTCAACAGAATAGTCGTTTCTTTGACCTGGCGCTTTTTCAGAACGCGTCGGACGATGTCGTCACGGTGAAGCGGCTCCCCTGCCTCGGTCAATACGCTACGGATGATGTCGCTGACGGTACCCTTGCTGTAACCCCAGGCATCGAGTGCATAGATGCCACGTCCGATAAGTACGAAGCGGCTATCCTTGATAAGCTCGTTATGAATTGCCTGTGTGGTGACGTTTTTTCGCTTGAAATCACTTTCTTTGATCGCGCTGGCGATTGCCGAGAAATGCATCGGGCTGCCGTTTTCCGAAAGAATAACGTAGATTTTGTCGCGAATGTTCTTCGGGTTAACGGTTGGCCATTTCGTCAGACCCCAGTAGCCGTTGAGGGTCGCAAGTAGTTTTGAGACACTTGCGAGGCCGCTGACGTGGGTTGGGTGCTCGTAGTCGGTCTTGGCGTGCAGTTCATCGATGTGAATTGGCTCACCGTGCTGCTTAATGATCTTTACAAGGGCATCGACTTTTTTCTTAATGTCTTTTTCGTTGCCATATTCAGCGATACCGACTGCGTGGTGGTACATATCGTTCTCGTTTACAACCGTCAATTTAGGAGACAGCTCGGCAAGAAAAGCGACGTGAGCTTTGTGCTCCGCCGTCTTATCGCTGCCTACGAGACGCTGGGTAATATCATGTACACGCCCGACACGGCCATTTTCGGCGAGATCGCGAATAATCGCTCGCTCTACATCAGCGGTTGAGGTAATTTTACCTTCTTCGGTGGCGATCTTCAGGCGAATCAGAATTGCTTTTTCGAGCTGGCGCACGCGCTCACGGGTGATGCCAAGCATCTCACCGATTTGCTCCAGGGTTTCTTTGCGGTCAAAGAGTCCAAACCGACGAGAAATAATCTCGCGCTCGCGCTCCTGGTCAATCGCACTCAGTGCATCCTTGATAGCGGCATTAATCGCATCAATGGTGTTGGTTTGTGCTGTTTCGTCCATGTTTGACGTGTTGTCCTCTCTGCCACACCGCTGTCATTAGTGAATTTTGTGCTTCGTTTATTCCGATTATAGAATATGTTTTGCAAAAAGTCAAACCCTTTTTTGCTATGAAAATATTATAGCACAAGCTAGACGGTTATGGTAAATAGTATTTTCGGACTTTTTTTCATAAAAAATCGTGTATAGCCTAAAAATATAATATATTTTAGTCAAGCTACGGACTGTTCTACCCCTGTTATGGCTCGCTCGGCAATTGCCCGCAGACGTTTACGCTGCGCGATTGTGTGCGATAGCGACCGCAAGCGTTCTTGGCACAGCACGAGCCGATCTAGGCTAATATCGGGCGGCAATTCTGCAGCCAGTGATAGCCAAGTATCAATCATAAGACTATATTTCTCGACAAGTTTTTCGAGACGAGGCAGCGAAAGCGGCTCGGTATGCAGGGCTTCATGACGGGTGAGGCTCCTGATATTGTCATAGGTATCAAAAAACTTTAGTAACGCTTCGTCGCTGCCTGCCCGTGCATGGCGCTTGATCTGGTCTGCCCTGTAGGCATGCTTGGCGGCAGTAAGGACATCGCTTTGGATTAAGGCATCAATCTCCGGTGGATATGCGCGATTTGTGACTTCATCGACAAGCACAGCGGCTGGAGAGAATGTTTGATGCTCGCGAAGCAAGGCCAGTGACAGCTCTATATAATCGCTGCGTGTCGGTGACGACGGTGCTTTATGATGTATCGCAGCGAGACTGACTGCTTGGTCAGCCGACGTGCGCTCGTGCATGAGATATTCGCTGACAGCCTGGGCCCGGTCTTCCGGAGCATCGTGTAATAATCCGGCTGCGACAAGTCTGGCTGACGCGTTCTGCATACAAAGGTCAATCGCCACCCGAAGCGGGTGTGTAATATATGCGTCGCCGTTTCCCCTGTCCTGCACACCGTGCGCTTCGTACATGAGTTCAATCGCTTCATATATCAGCGTGCGCTCATCGTCGTCCCATGATGGATTGTTGTCGACGAGCCCTACAAATTCGTCCAACAAAAAACGACCGGTTGGGTCGCGTTCGGTCAGCGTCAAAAGCGATTCATCACGGACGAGTAACATGTTGTGCGCTGATGAGCCGTATTCCATACCGCAGTATACAATGACGAGCCACGAGCCACAAGGCTATTTATGGATAGTGAAGCTCAGCGTCGGGTGGACACACGCCTTCGGTGTACTTAGTGCTGCCGGAGACGATATGATACACGACATCGCTATACTGCACATATCGGGCTTCAAGGCAGTATTTGGTTGCTTTACCATATGATTGCAGTGATGGTTCCGGCATGACGACCTGCTTGCTTGGCACGGTAATTGGCCAGGTACCACCTTGGGCTTCGAAGTCGCTAATGATGTTATTCATCGTGTCGGTACACACCGGACCGCAGCCGAGCGTCACGTCAGATTTTGCGACCGTTGGACCATGAAATATCACGTTCGAAGTCTTCTGGCCTTTGACGTGAATATTGAGACCGGCGAATGCGCAGGACGTGTTATAGGTAGTTGATCCGTCGACGATCGGCATGTGGGCGTTGCAGGAATTGAGGAATAGCTGCGCATTTTGATCAGGCGTGAGGTTTTGGAACACGCGTACCTGTGGCGCATTGGTATAGAGCGTCATGACGACCGTGTTCGGCGCCGTGTAATTGACTCCAGCAAGGTTCGGCGGATAGTCACGCTCGAGGCCATTGAATAGCTCAAGTTTTGAACGCGCTTGGTCGAGCTCGGTTTCGGTAGCGGCAATCGCCGATTTAATCTGGAACGGCGTATAAACGACCGTGACGATGGCCGCGAGAATCGCGATGACAGCGATCACAATCACGATTTCGATAAGCGTAAAGCCACGTTTCATGCCTGTACTATAGCACAAGCGGTTTACGCAGGGTAGCTATTTGCTGGCGCGTTTTCGACGAGGGGCTTTTCGGGCCGGCGCTTCGTCAAGAAGTTTCTTAGCTGCATCTTTATCGAGCGACTTCGGGTCGACATCTTTGGGAACTTTGGCGTTTTTCTTGCCGTCAGTTACGTATGGACCAAAGCGACCATTCAACACCTTTATGGCGCCAAACTCGGCAATGTGTTTTTCGGCCTCAGCTTTGAGCTTCTCGGCATAGAGTTCCCTGGCGCGTGCCTCTTGAATGTCGTGCGGGTCGTCTTCTTTAAGGCTCACATAGAGCTTTCCAACCTGAATATACGGTCCAAATCGTCCGACATTGGCCTTGATGTCTTGTCCATCTTCGGTCGTACCGACGAGTCGTGGTAGTTTGAATGCTTCAAGTGCCTGTTCTACCGTAACGGTTTCGATGCGCGCACCCTTTGGCATTGGTGCGAAGTCAGGTTTCTCATCTGAGTCAGTGCTGCCGAGTTGTAGCATCGGACCGAATCGTCCAAATCGGGCAATAATCGGTCGCTTCGTCTTAGGATCGATGCCGACTTCTCGTGAGTTGCCGACTTTGCTGCGGTCGATGTCACTCGACTTTTCAATGAGGCTGTGGAACGGTCCGTAAAATGTCGAGAGCATGTCGTTTCGCTCCAGCGCACCCTCAGCGATTTCGTCGAACTGCTCTTCAACGTTTGCCGTAAAGCCGTAATCGATCACCTGCTCGAAATGGTCCGACAGAAAACCTGCGATTAGTTCGCCGGCAGGCGTCGGTAGTAGTTTACCTTTCGTTGAGCCAGTCTTTTCTTGAACGATTTCACGTTCGACGGTGTTGTCGATAAGCTGCAGCACGACGACATCACGTGGCTCACCTTCACCCTCGCCGCGGATGACGTAGCCTCTGGTCTGGATGGTATCGATAATCGTCGCGTATGTGCTTGGGCGGCCAATGCCGAGATCTTCAAGCTTCTTGACCAGGCTTCCTTCAGTAAAGCGCGCCGGTGGCTTGGCAAATAATTGACGAGCCTCGACTTGGCTTGGTTCGAGCTGTTCACCGGTCGTGACCGCTGGAAGCAGCTCGTCCTTTTTGGCGCCATACACGCGCATAAAGCCGTCGAAAGTAATGACCTCGCCTTTTGCCTCGAAGACTTCGTCGCGGCTCGAGATCGTGATCGTCACGGCGGTTTTTTCAAGCTTTGCCGGTGCCATTTGGCTAGCTAGTGTGCGGCGTCGAATCAAATCGTAGAGCTTCTGGTCGTACTCGTTGTTGCTGGCGGTCTCGAGAGACATATCAGTCGGTCGGATTGCTTCGTGCGCTTCTTGGGCGCCGGCGGCTTTTGTCTTGAATTTGCGCACATGTGAATACTCAGGTCCATATAGTCGCTTGATAAAATCGGTCGCTGCCGCGATCGCTTGTCCGCTCAGGTTGACACTGTCGGTACGCATGTAGGTGATCTTACCGTCTTGGTAAAGCTTCTGTGCACTCGACATTGTGGCTTTTGAGCCGTAGCCGAGCCGAGAGTTCGCTTCTTGCTGGAGCGTACTAGTCGTAAAAGGCGCCGACGGATTGCGTGTACCGGGCGTTTTGGATATGTCACTGACCGTGTAGCTGGCATCACGAAGTGACTCTAGGAATGCCGTCGCGTCGGCTTCCGAGCTGAAGCGTTTTTGTAAATCAGCTTTAAATTCCTGGCCGTCATGATGGAATAATGCGACAACTTTGAATTCACTTTTCGATTCAAAGGCGTTGATTTCTTGTTCGCGTTCGACGAGTAGTCGTACTGCTGGGCTCTGTACACGGCCGGCACTCTTGCCGCCGGGAACTTTTTGCCAGACCACAGGGCTCAATTCAAAGCCGACGATACGATCGAGAATTTGCCGTGCCTGCTGCGCCTGAACAAGCTTCATGTCCACGGTGCGCGGTGTAGTGATTGCGGCTTCGATTGCCGACTTGGTAATTTCATGAAAGACGATGCGTTTGGTGGTCCGAGGATCAAGGCCGAGGACCTCACATAGGTGCCAGGCAATCGCCTCTCCCTCGCGGTCTTCATCGGTTGCAAGCCAGACATTCTCGATACCAACCTTCTTTACTTCTTTTTTGAGCTCGGCGATAACTTTCTTTTTCTCGGCATCAACTTCAAAGGTAGCCGCAAAGCCGTTTTTGATGTCGATCGGCGGTGTACCGGACTTGGTTTTCTTCGGAATAGAACGAATGTGTCCAATGCTTGAGCGGACCGTAAAATCTCGACCGAGATATTTTTCGATCGTTTTTGCTTTGGCTGGTGACTCTACGATTACTAAATTTTTGCTCATGCTTATGCTTTCTACACTATACCTGGCTTGGCCGGTTAGCAACAGCCCATACTACCTGCCGCCCGGATATAATGCAACACGAATTTGCAAAAAGTCGAAAAAAGACGTTGTATTTTCTGCATTTTTATTCTTGACACAAGCGGTTTCTAGAGTACAATTTAAAGTAACGCACTCAGCGCGCACACAAAAATACTAAAATATTGACAAAATATCCAGTAAATGGTATTTATGTCACTACGACGTTCAGGTCCTGGATCACCCACCTCACCAGCGCTGAACGCCACTATCAAATCCAATAACAAAGGAAAAAGATATGGCGACTGTATTCGCAAACAAATATGGCGTACACGGCACTCACAGCATGTACGGTGATCTTCTGGTAGCGTCAAATGGCAACGGTGCTACCTATGGTGAGATGACGATTAAGGTTGATAACGATCCAGTCAGCCTGCAGCTCGCTGATATCGCGGTGATGCGTAGTGAGATCGCGCGCTGTCAACTGCCGGGCGATGAAGTTATCTTAGAATATCTCGCTTTTGACGAAGCGATCTTGCAAGGTGGGCTCGACGACGACTATGTATCGCCAATTCTCGAAACGTATCCTGATATGCCTGATAGTCTTCGCCAATCAATCAAACGTAATCCTGAGCTTATCGAAGCCTTCGGTGCGGATAACCCAGAGCTTGCGCTTGCCGCATTCGAGGAAGCGCCAATCGGATTTTTGACCGCGCTCAAGGCCGACGAAGCACACCGCGTTCTGTCTGCACTGACAATGCTCGAAATCGATGAAGCAAACGAGCGTGCCGCACTTTTGCGCCAGACTGCTCTCGCAGCTGAAGAACAATTAGTATAATCGCCACTGGTTCGCGCCCAACGAGGCGATGACCCCATGAATTTCCAACATGGTTAACGCTGTGTTGAGCTCGCTCTGCGAGCAGCCGATGGTTGTCTGGAGGTCATCTCCGTCGCGCAGCCCGCTCGCCAGAGCATCAATAATCGCTTGCTCTAGTGGTGTCGAACCGATGGCCAGCGGCATCTGAGCATCGGTAGTCGTGCGCGGGCTAATGACTGCCAGGATGTCATCGACTGACGTAGCTGGCAGTGCGCCTTGAGCGAGTAGTGCGTTACAGCCAGTGCTCATCGGGCTGGTAATATTACCAGGCACCGCAAATACAAACTTACCCTGCGTGAGGGCATGGCCAGCGGTGTTAAGCGAGCCGCTCCGTGCAGCTGCTTCGGTGATTAGCACGGCGTCGGCGAGGCCACTGATGATTCGGTTTCGTTGCAAGAATTGGTACGGCCGTGCATCCACACCTGGCTCGTACTCACCGATAATAGCTCCACCGCTGTTGATAATTCGTTCGCCGAGTTGACGATTGCTTGCGGGGTATAGTCTATGAAGGCCGTTAGCCTGTACGGCGACTGTGGTGCCGCTGCTATCCAGTGCGGCTTGGTGCGCGATAGCATCGACTCCAAGGGCGAGGCCGCTGATGATAACAATTCCCTGCCGAGCAAGACCCTCAGCGAATCTTAAGGTAACTTCCCTACCATAAGTGCTTGGCTTGCGTGATCCGACAATAGCGACGCTCGCTATGCGTTTGCCCGGTAATTCACCACAGTAGTATAACTTTTTTGACAAATCATCAACGCATTCTAATACCTTAAGGTATGGATGCTCTAGGGGTCGGACTTCATTGATTTTACTCATAATTTGTGCAAAAGGTGTTGACATAATGTCAAATCAATGCTACAATGCATCATGATTGATCATTCTGCGAGATTGATCAAGCACCTTATACCCCCTATTCTAACAGAATTTACCTCGGTAAATTCTACTATGTTAGGTTGTGTGTAATGGCCGGTGGTAGTATCTACCCTCCACTGCCGTCGGTACCCAAACATTACACGCATACTAATCCCTTTAACCCCCGTTTTACTTCGGTAGAACGAGGATACCATTTCAAAGAGACTATACAGTAGTGAACTCCTCGGAGTTCAGGCGTCCGCCTTCGTGGAGTTGGCGCCGTACGCTTCTCTGGTGTGGGTTGAAGGGTAAAACGGCGCTAGGTGATGCCCACCCTTACCTAGCGCTTTTTTAGTACCAAAAAACCACCCATCATATCGGGTGGTTTTGTATATATGCATGAGCCGAAGCCCGCCTCGCGACACCATCTGGTGTCGCGAGGCGAACCCGGAACTTGAGACTGCCGCTGATGGCCCTAGAGCCGGTTCAGCGCCTCGATGAGGCCCTGGCGGGCCAGCTGCGGGAGCTGGGCGAGGGCCAGGTGGTGCGTGATGATCTCCTCGGCGTCGTCGTAGCGGACGATGCCTCGCGAGGAGAGCCACAGGTCGACGGTGGACTCGCCACCGTCGAAGCTGGCCTTGAAGCGCCTGGCGCGGTCGGTCTTGTCGCAGTGGAAGCACCGCGTCAGGACCTGATCCGGCCAGTCGATCTGGCGGTCAGCGGCGGCGTGCGCGGCCGCGTCGACCTGGGCGATGGTGATGGTCGTGCTGTCGTTCGAGGTCTCCGTGATGGGAGCCATGTCGATCGTGGTCAACGAACTCACTGCCTTTCGGTGGTTTGTGTCTCAAGCCCCTAGGTTTCGGAGCCTGAGGGGTACTGGGTTCCCCATGATCTCATCAGGCTCGACGAAATCAGTTTTTTATTGTACTCCTACAATTCAAAAATGCAACCCCTTGTGTAAAGATTTCGTCTCATGGTATCGTAACTACATTGCTATATACCGCGTCTGACCGCCTAGCCTTACTCTTGACCCTGAACTACTGATACTCATTTATCGAGGAGAAATTATGGATAGTACATTTTGGTTGATGCTGCTCGCAATCGTGCTCGGCAGTGCAATTTCACTTATTGGAGGCGCGACGATTTTTCTTAGTTCGCGTCGCCGTGAACTGGCGATTACACTGGCGCTCCCGTTCGGTGCCGGTGCGCTACTTGGTGCGGCGTTTTTCGACTTGCTACCAGAAGCTATGACGCTAGGTAACGCAAGGCACTTGCTCGAGTGGACACTGCTCGGGTTTATCATTTTCTTTTTGCTCGAACGCAGTTCGTCGTGGTTTCATCATCACCATGAACATGCACCCGTAACGGCGCGAGAATCGCAGAACATACTCGTCATGATCGGCGATCTGCTGCACAATATCATTGATGGAATCGCGATTGGTGCGGCGTTTTTGGTCAACCCTGTCACTGGATTTGTCACGACCTTGGCTGTCAGCGCGCATGAAATACCCAAAGAACTCGGTACGTTCGGTATCTTGCTTTCGCGTGGCTGGAAAGATAGGCGGGTGCTGCTGGCGAATATTCTGACCGCAGTCGGCACGTTAATCGCCGCAAGTCTGACGTATGGCTTCGGGAGCTCATTCCCGCTCCCGGAGGCGGAGTTACTCGCACTGACTGCAGGATTCTTTATTTATGTCGCCGCAAGCGATATCGTGCCCGATATTCACGAGCAGACCCGTCCGATCGGCACGCTTCAAGCTGCTGTTTTGGTACTCGGTGTCGTGTTTGTCTGGACGGTGATTACGCTGCTTGGTGTGTAGTCGCTTCGAAGGTATCGTCGCAGAATGCTTCGATATATTCGAGAACTTTCTCTTCAATCGTAGGCAGACGCTCACGTTCCTCGGCTGAAAATGCGCTCAATACGAAGTCGGCCGCGTCGCGCTCGGCTACCAGTTGGTTCCATATGCCGATTCTGATACGCTTCGTCGCTTCGCCGTGGTGTGCGATGATACTCTTGATGCCGTTGTTTCCGGCAGCGCTGCCACCTTCTCTGGTGCGTACTGTACCAAACGGCAACGCGAGCTCGTCGGCCACGATAAGCGTATTGCTCGCCGCAATCTGATAAAACTGGCTAAGCGCCTGATACGATTCACCGACGTTGTTGTAATACGTCGT